>DASTNV010000212.1:0-5012 GCA_035762725.1 Lapillicoccus sp.
CCTGATCGAGCCCTCGCAGGTCCCGTCGGCGAAGTAGAGGTGCTGTTGCCAGCCTCCCTCCAGCTCGACGTCCCAGGCATCCGGGTAGGTGAACCGGACCCGGTACAACGGTTCGAGCCTCATCCGTCCCTCGATCCAGTCGTCGCCGTTGCTCGGGAACGTAGCGAACCTTTGCCGCTTCCGGTATCTGACGTCGGTCGTCGGGGCTCTGGATTCTCGACCGATCTGTGGCGAGTCTGCTTCCTCAACGGGTGGACGAGTGCACAGTGGTGATCGGGGTATTTCTCAGGGGACGAGACGGCAGGGAGGGGACATGTTCGAGAGTTCGGCAGCGGACGGCGCGGCACTCGTTGCCGCGTGCACGGCGGAGGCGGCACACCGGCGCGACCACCACCACTCGATGGGGAGCAGCTCGTGTCACCCCCACGTCGTGGAGGTGGTCCATCTGGGGCACCGTGCCGTCGTGGTCTGCCACGACTGCGAAGCAGACTCGGGGTTCCTCTCGGAGCGTGAGGCGGACGCCCTCGCGACCGACCACCGGGCCCGGACCGTCGGCACCGGCAACCCCGCCCTCGGCCCTGCAGCCTGACCGCTGGACGGGCAGGCGGGGCTAAGCGGGGACGACGCGGCCGGGATCGCCTGCGGCAACGGCTCTGATGGCGTCGGCCACGACTCGGGCGTACTCGCGCCTCGCGACGAGCGACTCGTGGGTGGCGCCCTGGACGACACGTCGCGCGCTGCGGGTCGACAGGGCGGGCAGCTCCGCCTGCAGAGCGTCGAGCGTGGCTGCTCCGCGCGGCTGCTCGCTGACCCCCAGCACGACCAGGGGAAGGTCACCGAGGCTGGCCGCGAGCTGGGAGCGGCTCTGCGACGACCAGGCGTCCATCTGCTGGGCCTCGACCGCGGAGGCGCCAGGCAGGGCGCTGCGGGCGCGCAGCTCACCCACCTGGGTTTCTGGCAGTCCGGCCGAGATCTGCCGGGACAGGTCGACCACCCTGAGCAGCCCCACCCGCGCGAGCACCGCAGTGACCCGCTGAGAGGTGGCGATCATCCGGTCGGCATGTCGCGTCGGCCAGCGCCGCCACTGGTCTGGGTGAGACGCGTCCACCAGCACCAACCCCACGGTCTCGTCCGGAAACAGCCCAGCGAAGGCGCGGACGGGTAGACCTCCGAAGGAGTGACCGGCCAGCACATATGGGCCGTCGATACCGGCGACCACCAACGCGGTGTGCAGCTCCTGCGCGATCGTGACCGCGTCGCGCGGAAGGCTCCCGCGATCGCTCCACCCCAGTCCGGCCCGGTCGTAGGCGACGACGCGCATCGTCGACGCGAGCTCCTGCTGCACCCAGTACCAGTTCGAGGAGAACGAGCCCATCCCGGCCTCCAGCACAACCGCCGGGCCAGGCCCATCACCCTGGATGTTCAGATGCAGCCGGTAACCGCCGAGGTCGACGAGCCGTCCCGGAGGCGGGTACCGCTTGGCGTCCCGGCGCGTCGCGACGGCCTGAACCACAGCGCCGCCCACGCCCACGCATACCGATCCCGCCACCAGCCCGGAGGTGGCCCGATGGGCGGTCCCTACCCACGCCATCCACCGAGAGTCCTCGCCCGCAGCGCCACTGTCCAGGCTGGGGCGAGTTCGGTAGGCGCCGACGGCTAGCTGGGCTTGACGTACGTGAAGACCGCGGTCGCGCGAGCGACGGCTTCCCCGGTGATGCCCTCGATGTCGCTCTCGATCGCCTGGATGAACATCAGCGAGAGCACGGCGTCCACCACTCCCGTGAAGACGAGGGTGATGTGCAGGCCCCGCAACGGGCCGCTGGTTCCCACGAGCCGCACCGCGGTGGCATGGTCACCATGGCTGGGTGGCGCCACCGACGTCACCGACATGGTGCTCGGCGCGGCGCCGGGAACTTTCATGGTGATGGCGGGGCACCCCCGGGTCGATGCGTCCACGGCGGCCAGGACCTCGGCCACATGCGTGGTGGTGCCGACCGTCGTGATCTGTTCGAACAGGAACGGCATGGGATCGGCGTCGTCCTGGAAGGCGATGTCGGCGTGTCCCGTCACGCCGGGCACGCCGGCAGGCCCGCCTGAGCCCGAGCCGGTGACGAAGGCGGCGCAGTTGGGGTCGCTGGACGTCACCGTGTTGCCGCCAGAGCCACTGCCGCCCGACGAGCTGCCTCCCGTCGGTGAGGGCACGACGTGGATCCCCGCCACGAACGAGTCGGTGTTCAACAGCGCGCTCGTCAGCTCGGACGGCGCTCGGGTGATGGTGCCGTCGACCGGTACCGGCGCCGTTGTGGTCGTGGTCGTCGATGAGGTCACGCTCGGCGGTGTCGTGCTCTCGCTCGCGGTGGCCGTCGCGGCGGGTGGCGACGTCGGCGCAGCTACCTCGTTCGTCGTGCAGCCCGCCACGGCCACGACCGCCGTCAGGGCGGCCGTAACAGCGAACGCGGTTCGTCTCGGTGTGGTGGTGGTCATCACGGTCTCCCTTCAGGAGCGTCGGCAGGGTGAGTGGCAGCCTGCCGACGCGCCCGAAGGTCGTCTGTGCGCGCGGTGACAGATGCACCGACTCCCGCGATACAGACCTCGAGAGCTAAACGCTGATGAAGGCCGTATGCAGGTGAGCCGTCGCGAGGTACGCGCCCCTCGCGCGGGCCTCGGCGAACACCCGCCGCCGCGTCTCGGCGGCCGCGACCGGGTCCGCCTCGGACCGGTACGCCACGTCCGGGTTGCCCAGCTGGACCGCGTGAACCAGGACGTCACCGGTGACGACGACCTCTTCGTCGCCCGCCGTCACGATCACGGACTGGTGCCCGACCGTATGCCCTGGCGTGGGAACCAGGGCGATCCCCGGATCCAGGGAGACCCGGCCGTCCACCTCGTCCAGCAACCCGGCCGAACGCAACGGCTCGACCGCGTAGGACCACACGGACGGGTCGGACCGCACCGCCGCCACCTCGACGGCCTGCACGACGTGCCGCGCCCCGGCGAACACCGGCGAACCGTCAGCGTCGACCACGCCTCCGCAGTGGTCCTCGTGCAGATGGGTCAGCGCGACGGTGTCGACCTCATCCACGCCGATCCCGACCTCGTCCAGCGCATCAACCAGCCGACCCGGCAACGGCGCCCACGAGGCCGGGCTTCCCGAGGCGCCGATCCCGACGTCCACCAACGTGACCGCACCCGAAGGGCGTCTGATCGCCACGCACCGGAAGTCCAGCGCCCACCGCGCATCCGGCCCGAACCCGGCGGGGTCGAGCTCCCGCGCCAGCGCCCAGTCCTCCTCCGTCGCCGCGGGGAACGCCTCCGCCAACCTGGCTGCCAGCACCCCCGACGCGTCGACGACCGAGTGCAGGGTGTAGCCGCCGACCTGCCGCGCCATCAGGCCTCCGGCAGGTGCACGACCCGGTCCACCTGGTCGAGCAAGTCACTCAGCTGCGAGATCGAGGCGCTCGGATCACCGATCGGCTCCTCCCACGCGATCGTCATCATCACGCCCATGACCGCCGCCGCATACAGCCTCAGGTCCGGGTCGTCGACCGGCCGGTCCAGCCGGCGCGCGATGGCCTCGGTGAGCAGGTCCCGCGGCCGGGTGATCTCCATCATCATTCCGCGCCGCAGCTCCGGTACCGACCGGATGAGGTCGTTGCGAACCATCTCCAGCTGGAGCTGCTCGTCAGTGAGATCCGAGAACACCTCGCCTACGGCATACCGAAGCGCATCAAGCGGCGCGAGCTCGGCCGGCGCGTCGATCATGACCTGGAAGGTCTGCCGGTCGACGAGGTCGGTGAGGACGGTGTCCTCCTTGGCCGGGAAGTAGCGGAAGAAGGTGCTCGGTGAGACCTCCGCGGCCGCGGCGATCTGCTCGACCGTCGTCTCCGCGTACCCCTGCTCCCGGAACAGCCGCAGCGCGTGCTCCTGGATGGCCGCCTTGGTCCGTGCCTTCTTCCGCTCCCGGAGGCCGAGCACCGGCTCAGCCGTGGACCGCGGCGACGTCGTCGGCATCCCCCGATTCTGCCGCCACCACGCGGCCGTCCGGCAGGAAGCGCCACACCATCGTCGCGCCGAGCACGCAGACCACCGCGCTGACCCACATCGTTGCCGTGAGTCCGCCGACGAAGGCGGTCCGGACCGCCTCCGCCAAGGCCGAGGACCCCGACTGCGCGGCCGCCGCCATCCCCGTCGCGACGTTGCGCGCGAGCGCGTCGGTCAGCTCGCCGGGCAGTCCGGTCGGCAGACCGGCTCGGTATGCGGCGTTGAGCAGGGCTCCCAGCGCGGCGATCCCGGCCACGCTCCCGATCTGTCGAAGGACCTGGATCAGCGCCGATCCCGCCGCCGCGCGGGCGCGGGGCAACGCGGCGAGGGCCCCGTTCTGTCCGCAGAACAACGCGCCGCCGACTCCTGCTCCGACCAGGACGGTCCAGACCGCGGTGATCGCGTACCCGCTGTCCACGGTGACCCGCGTCCCCACGAGGAACCCGAGCGCCCCCACGACGAAGCCGCATACCCCGAGCACCCGAGCCCCGAACCGCGGCAGCAGCAGCATCGTCACCCGCAGTCCGACGAACAGGCCGACGACCATCGGTACCGACCGCAGCCCGGTCCCCAGGGCGTCCTCGCCGAGCACTCCCCGGAGGTACTGCGGCACGACGAACATCGCCCCGAAGAACGCCAGGCTGGCGACAGCAGCGGTCAGCGCGCCCCACCGGAACGCCGGGCGCCGCCAGAGCACCGGGTCGACCACCGGCTCCAGGCCCCGGTCGCGACGCCGCCACCAGACGAACCCCGCCCAGAGCAGGACACCGCCGACCAGCGCGGCCACGACCACGGGATCGGTCCAGCCTCGTTCGGGCCCCTCGATGACTCCGTACGTCGCCGCGAGCATGCCCACCGACGTCAGCAGGATGCCGACCACGTCGAGCCGCCGGCCCCGCGCACCGACCGACTCGGGCAGGAAGAGCAGCACCGCGACCAGCGCCAGCGCGATGACCGGCAGGTTGACGACG
>DASTNV010000213.1:0-3247 GCA_035762725.1 Lapillicoccus sp.
GGCGCGTGGGATCCTCGAAGGCGGGCGAGTAGAGCGCGCGCCCCAGCGAGTTGATGGCGAGGATGTCGAGGCGGCCGTTGCGGACCAGCGCCGGTGCGGTGCCCATCGCGTCGAGGATGCGCTGGACGCTCGGACGCACGCCGGGCGTCGGGCGACGCCGACTCGATCGGCTCGTCGGGCGAGCGGCTCGGGCAAGGTCGTACAGGTGGTCGCGTTCGGCCTCGTCCAGCCGCAACGCCTGCGCGACCGACTCGAGGACCGAGTCCGAGACACCGCCGATGTGGCCCTTCTCCAGCCGCGCGTACCACTCCGGGCTCACACCGGCGAGGACGGCGACCTCCTCCCGGCGCAGGCCCGGCACCCGCCGGCGCCCACTGCCAGCGGGCAGCCCGACCTGCTCGGGCGTGATCTTGGCCCGCCGCGTCGCGAGGAACTCGCGAATCTCGCTCCGGTTGTCCACGTCTCTCACGGTACGGCGGCGGTCGCCGTGCAGGGGGGTCGAGCCAGTACCCCCATAACCCCGACCTCCCGCCCATCCCGAAACGCGAGTTGTCTGGGTGTCCATGACCGACACCACCCTCACCGCCGCTCAACGGATGCTCGGCGACTTCGCGCCCACGCTCGTGCACCTCACCGACGACGTGCTGTTCGGCGAGGTGTGGGCCCGGACCGAGCTCACGCCGAGGGAGCGCAGCCTCATCACGGTCGCCTCGCTGACCACCAGCGGGAGCACAGCCCAGCTGAGCCACCACCTGAGCAGGGCGTTGGCCAACGGTGCGACGGAGGATGAGCTCAAGGAGGTCATCACGCACCTGGCGTTCTACGCCGGCTGGCCGCGAGCCATGTCAGCGATGGCCGTCGCCAAAGAGCTGTTCCAGAAAGCCTGAAACCCTTCCATCACCAGGAGAACCACCATGCGAGGAGCAGTCCTCCACGCTCCCGGCGACGTTCGCGTCGAGGACCGGGACGATCCCAGGATCGAGCAGCCGACCGACGCCGTGATCCGGATGTCGGCCACCTGTGTCTGCGGGTCCGACCCTGGTCCTACCGCGGCGTCAACGAGTCCAACGGCCCAGCCCCGATGGGCCACGAGTACTGCGGGATCGTCGAGGAGGTCGGCCGCGACGTCACGACGATCCGGCCCGGCCAGTTCGTCATCGGGAGCTTCTTCGCCTCCGACGGCACGTGTCCCAACTGCCGCAACGGTTTCCAGACCTCGTGCCTGCACCGCGAGCCCATGGGCGCGCTCGGCGCCCAGGCCGAGGCGCTGCGGGTCCCCTGGGCCGACGGCACCCTGGTGGCGACGCCCGAGGTGCCCGACGACGACCTGCTGCCGAGCCTCCTTGCCGCCTCCGACGTGCTCGGTACCGGCTGGTTCGCCGCCGTGCAGGCGGGAGTCGGACCGGGGTCGACGGTGGCGGTCGTCGGCGACGGTGCGGTGGGACTCCTCGGCGTCCTGGCGGCCAAGGAGCTCGGCGCCGAGCGGATCATCGCCATGAGCCGGCACGAGCCGCGCCAGCGACTCGCGGTGGAGTTCGGCGCCACCGACATCGTCACCGAGCGCGGCGCCGAGGGCGTCGAACGGGTCAAGGACCTCACCGACGGGATCGGCGCCGACTCGGTGCTCGAGTGCGTGGGTACCGCTGAGTCGATGAGCCAGGCCATGCGCTCCACACGGCCCGGCGGCCGAGTGGGAATGGTCGGCGTCCCGCACGGTGTCGCCGTGGACGGGACCGAGCTGTTCTACTCGCACGTCCTCATCGGCGGGGGTCCCGCACCCGTTCGTCGCTTCCTGCCCGACCTCGTCGAGCGGATCGTCGACCGCCGGATCGAACCGGGGAAGGTCTTCGACCTGACCCTGCCACTCGAGCAGGCGGCCGAGGGCTACGCGGCGATGGACGAGCGCCGCGCCATCAAGTCCCTGCTGCTGCCCTGACCGACGACGCATACCCGAAAGGACTGGACATGAAGAAACGAACCTTGGGACAGGGACTGGAGGTCTCCGCGCTCGGCCTGGGCTGCATGGGGATGAGCCAGAGCTACGGCCCACTCCCCGACCGCGCGGAGTCCGTCGCGCTGATCCGCGATGCCGTCGAGCGCGGAGTGACCTTCTTCGACACGGCGGAGGTCTACGGCCCGTTCGTCAACGAGGAGATCGTCGGTGAGGCGCTCGCTCCGTACCGCGACGACGTCGTCATCGCCACGAAGTTCGGCTTCGCGTTCGACGCCGACGGCCGCCAGACCGGCGTCTCGAGCCGCCCGGAGAACATTCGGCGGGCCGTCGAGGGTTCGCTGCGCCGGCTGGGCATCGACGTGATCGACCTCTACTACCAGCACCGGGTCGACCCCGACGTCCCCATCGAGGATGTCGCCGGGACTGTGAAAGAGCTGGTCGAGTCCGGCAAGGTCCGGCACTTCGGGATGTCCGAGGCGGCGGTGGGGACCATCCGGCGGGCTCACGCCGTCCACCCGGTGACGGCGCTACAGAGCGAGTACTCCCTCTGGTGGCGCACTCCCGAGAAGGAGGTCCTCCCGGTCGTCGAGGAGCTCGGAATCGGGTTCGTCCCGTACAGCCCGCTCGGCAAGGGGTTCCTCACGGGGACCATCGACGCCTCGACGTCGTTCGCGGACAACGACATTCGCGCGACGATCCCCCGGTTCGCCGAGGACGCGCGGCAGGCGAACCAACGGCTGCTCGACCTGTTGCGCGGTATCGCCGAGCGACTCGAGGCCACCACGGCCCAGATCGCCCTGGCGTGGCTGCTGGCGCAGCGACCCTGGATCGCTCCGATCCCCGGGACCCGCAAGCTGCACCGCCTCGAAGAGAACCTCGGCGCCGCCGACCTCGAGCTGAGCGCCGACGACCTGGCCGAGATCACCACGGCGGCCGACGCCGTCGACATCGAGGGTGCGCGGTATCCGGAAGCTCTGGAGCGGCTCACCGGCCGCTAGCCCGGTCCTAGAGCGCGCGGACCTTGTTGCCTCGCTTGTCGTGGGTGAGCTCGACCGTGCCGAGCGCCTCCAGCAGCGGCGGCAGGTACATCCCGAACCGCCCTCGGTAGCCCTTCCGCAGCCCGTACCACCCACCGACCGGGTTGTCCTCGGACCGGCCCCACGCCTCGACCGTCCCGTCCGCCGCCGGCTTCTGCTCGTCGGCCGCGCCGAGGTCCACCCAGTCGCCCTGCTCGACCAGCCAGGCGTGCAGGTCGTCGATCGCGCGCAATTGGTACTTCAGCTGGGTCGACCC
>DASTNV010000214.1:0-6681 GCA_035762725.1 Lapillicoccus sp.
GGCCACCGGCCGAGGCACTCGGAGGCTGTCGAACGCCTGCGCCGCGCGCCGTGGATCCCTCAGCTTGCCGACCGCGCTGGCGACGAGGACTGCAGCCACGATGATGGGGGCAGCGACCAGCGCGTCGTGGGGCACTCCGGAAGTCTAGGTCGTCCGCCGTCTCACCCTGTGTCCACCTGGCGACGTTCGAGTTGCCGGGGGGTCCTTCAAGCCGATACCGTCCGCTCGCCGAACACTCGATCCGGGGTCGAAAGAGCGTTGGGACAGTTCGGTCCGCTGTGACCGAAATGTAGCCAAACGACAGCACGGTACCGGTAGGGTTCGGGAAGCCCGGGGGGCAGTTGGCGCGAGGCTGCGTCGTAGTTCGTCAAGAGTTGCGCGCGAAGGCGCGCTCCACCATGGGGAGTACTAGTGACCAGTAAGTCCGAGATGAAGCCGAACCAGGGCATCTCACGTCGCACCGTCGTCAAGGGCACCGCCTGGGCCGTTCCTGCCGTCGTTGTCGCGACCGCGGCACCCGCCATGGCGGCGGGCGCCTCCCAGTGCCTCACTGCATCCTTCGGGGGTAACAGCTGCAAGCAGCCGGGTGTCGGCCAGAACGCCAAGGGCTACCGCCTCGTGATCTGCTTCACCAACACGTGCAGCACGCAGGTGACGATCCGAGTCACCAGCGTCAAGGGGAACACGGGCAGCTCTCCGGAGCAGCCCGTCAACCAGGACGTCGTCGTTCCGGTGACCAACACGCCGGTGTGCCTCGCCAGCCCGGTCATCTACTGCAACGGCAACAGCGTCAACTTCATCCAGGTGAACTTCCAGGTGAACAGCGGATCCGGGTTCGGACCCGTGCAGTCCCAGCTGGTGCCCTCGCCTCCGGACTGCATGACGCCTGTGACCTTCTGCGACGTGCCGTAACTCTGCACCTCCGAGTGACGGAACCAGGGCGGCCGGTCCTTAACGGGGCCGGCTGCCCTTACCGTTTCATCCTCTGCGGAGACGCCGCCTCGTGACGTCGGCACCTGCCGTCGAGGCGCACACGGTGCGACTCGAAGCCCTGGGTACGAGCTTCACCGTCACGGCCGCGTCCGCCCGCGATGCCGCGGTCGTGCGTGAGCACTGGTCACGGCTGCTCGCGAGAGCCACGACGCGGCCGGACCTGGCCATCGACCTGCGTGAGGTTCCGGTCGAGATCCAGGCTCGCACGCTCCTCAGCCAGCTGACGATGCGGGCCATCGAGGCGGCCGCCGGCACGCGGCTCATGCTCCATGCGGCCGGTGTCGCCGATGACCAGGGTCGTGTGGTCGCTCTGGTCGGGCCCTCCGGCATGGGCAAGACCACGGCCGCGGCCTACCTCTCGCAACACGGGTTCGGGTACGTCACCGACGAGACGGTCTCGGTCGGATCCGTTGGCGACGTGCTCCCCTTCGCCCGCCCGCTCTGGCTGCGTGCGCTCACTGGTGAAGGGCAACGATCTCCGGACGAGCTCGGCCTCGGCCGGCCCGCTGAGACCCTGACGATCGCCCGGATCATCCTGCTCGACCGGGTTCCGGAGCACGAGGACGCGCCAACCGTCGCCGCCGTGCCGCTCGTCGATGCCCTGCTCGCGCTGGTTCCCCACGCCTCGGCCCTCACTCGACTACCCGAACCGCTCCAGTTCATGTCCCGGGTCGTCGACCGTTGCGGCGGGGTCCTCCGACTGACGTACCGCCAGATGGATGACCGGGTCGCCACCTTGGCGTCCGAGCTGCTGGCGAGCGAGGCGTCTTCGCCCGACCGCTGGCGTCCGCTCGCACCGCACCGACTTCACGAGCCCGCGCCGGCGGGCAGCAACGACATGCTGTTCCACGGCGCGGTCGCCGACGGAGTGGTGACCGACGAGGGCGCCCTCCTCCTCGTCGGCGACATCCCCGTCCGGCTCGGTGAGATCGGCGTCGCCATCTGGGAGGCTGCTCGCGACGGCGTTGCCGAGACCGAGGTCGTCTCGGTCGTCGAGCAGGAGCACGGCTCCCATCCGGCCGCGTCACGGATCGTGCGGGAGGCGGTGGACCAGATGCTCGAGGCAGGTCTGCTCGTCCGCGGCGCGGTCGAGCCATCCGTGGCGTCCTCGGCCTCGAGGTGACCACGCCGTCGGGGGCTCCTCCGGCCGAGACGGTGCCTCTGCCGGTACGGCTGGCGCTGGCCCATGCCGCCCTTCAGGTACTCGCCGCCGAGACCCGCGTCGACCTCCTGCACATCAAGGGCGTCGCGGCCGACGCGTCGATCGGTGAGGTCGTGGGTCCTGGCTCGGACGCTGATGTCCTGGTTCGTCCGGAGCAGGTGACCCGCTTCCTGGCGGAGCTGCAGCGTCGGGGCTGGCAGCGCTACACCGACTTCGAGTCCGGCTCACCGTTCGGCCACGCCGCCACCTTCTTCCACGACTGCTGGGGCTTCGGCGATGTCCACCGGCACTTCCCCGGGATCGGCATCGCCGCCGACGAGGCCTTCGAGCTGCTGTGGTCCGGCCGGACGACCGCGTCGCTGGCCGGCGTCCCCGGCCCGGTGCCGTCGCGGGCGGGTCAGCTCCTCATCCTCGTGCTCAACACGGCCCGCTCGGGCGGGGCCTCGAGTCGGATGGAGCTCGTGCGCGGGCTCTGGGACGAGACGCCCCTCGAGGTGCGCGACGAGGTGACCGCCTTGGCGTCGTCCCTGCACGCCGAGGTCGCCTTCGGCGCGGGACTGGGCGAGCTGGAGCGGTATCGAGGTCGCCGCGAGTACCTGCTGTGGAAGGTGTCCTCCCAAGGGGGAACGCGGCTGGAGGAGTGGGCCGCGCGGATCTGGGCGGCGCCGACCCTCGGCAGGGCTCTGCACCTGGCGTTTCGCGCCCCGCTGGTGAACACCGAGCACCTCGCCCTGCGAATCGGCCACCCGCCCACCCGGCTCGAGGTGCTCCGCGAGTTCCTCGCGCGTCCATACCGCGGGGTCGTCCAGGAGGTCGGCCGGCTCCGCCGGCAACGTGGGCGGCATACTCGAACACCGTGACCGTCTACGTCCAACCGCCCGATGTCGGCGTCGTGGTCGAAGACAACGGGGACGGCGAGCCGGTGACGGTCTACCTGGCCTCCCTGCCGGACGGCCCCGTGCAGATCCTCAACGGCGTCGCGTCACTGATCTGGCTGGAAGCCACCGCGCCGGACGAGCAGGGCGAGCTGGCCGATCGCGTGGCCGCCCTGGTGGACCGGTCTCCGGAGGACGTGCGAGCGGACGTGGACTCCTTCGTCGAGCAGCTGGTGAGCGCCGGCTACCTGGAGCGGCGCGACGCCTAGTGGGCGTGCTTGCGTTCTTTGGCGCGTCGACCCTTCCGGGTCTTGTCGCTCTCCTCGTCGAAGCGGTAGTACCCGTAGCGGTAGGGGTCGGTGGCGCCGCCGGCCACCATGTTGAGGGCGAAACCGGCAGGGCGGGCGTCGACCGTCGCCAGCGCCTTGATGGCCGCCTGGAGGTCACGCTTCCGGGTGCGGTCGGCCGCGACGACGAAGAGGAGTCCCCCGACCAGCTTGTTGAGGACGACCGCGTCGATCACCGGAAGGACCGGCGGGCTGTCCACGAGGACGTAGTCGAACTCCTTCGTCAGGTGGTCGAACAGCGTCTCCATCGGCTCCGACCCGAGAATCTCGCTCGGGTTGGGCGGGATCTGCCCGGCCGGCAGCACGTAGAGGCTGGTGTCCCGCCACTGCTGGACCACGTCGTCGATCGTCGCCGCCCCGAGCAGGATGGTCGTCAGGCCCACCCCACCCTCGAGGCCCATGGTCTTGGCCACGGAGGGGTTCCGCAGGTCGCCGTCGACCAGCAGGACTCGCGCACCCGTGTCGGAGAGGGCCAGGGCGAGGTTGATGATCGTCGTGGTCTTGCCCTCGCCCGGCATCGCGGAGGTGATGACGAAGGAGTGCTTTCCCGTGGTGACGTCGACGAACAGGAGGTTCGTCCGTAGGCGGCGGACCGCCTCCGCATGCATACCGTGCGGGTCCGTGACCAGGCTGAGCGGCTTGCCCTTGGTGTTCTTGTCCAGCGGGATGCTCGAGAGCATCGGCCGGTCGGACAGCGCCTTGACGTCGGCTTCCGAGCGCACCTTCGTGTCCAAGGCGTGCCGCCCGAAAGCGACGCCGATGCCGATGGCGATCCCGGCGAGCAAGCCCAGGAGCAGGTTGCGACGGACATCCGGGCTGGTGGGGGAGCTGGGAGGCACCGCCGGGTTGATCGTCGTCACCTCGACGTTCTGCCCGTTGCTGGCCAGCAACGGTGAGAACTTCAAGGCAACCTTGGCCAGTTCTGGCCCGACGGCGTTCGCCGTCTTCGCGGCAGCCTCGGGCGTCGAGGCCACGGCCGTGATGTCGAGAACCGAGGCCGCGGGCGGGAACGACGCACTGAGATTGACCGGCGCGTTCGGCGGCAGTCCGAGACTCTGCCGAAGCGGGTCCAGGAGTGCCGGTGAGCGGAGCACCTCGATGTAGGTGCCCAGGTCCTGGGACGTGACGACGTACGTTCCCTTGCTCTGGCTCTGGGCCGAGTCGCCGCCGGTGGCCGAGAAGAAGACTCGGGCCGTTGCCGTGTAGGTTGGCGTCAGCGTCAGGGTGTAGGCGGCCGTCGCGCCCAACACGAGCAGGGCACACGCCGCCACCGTCCGCCAGCGACTGCGGAGGACGGTCAGGAAATCCCTGAGCTGCACTAGTGACTCCTGAAGACTGAACAACGTGACGCGCGGACGTGACATCCTCCCATAGACGGCATTTGGTGACGGACAATCGCGGCTCGCGGGCTGCCGTCATACGCTGGGCCGGCGCACGGGAGCCGCGAGGGCGCAGAACCGGGCACAATTGGGTGCCGGCATCGCCGACGGAATGCCCCACCCACCCCCACACCGCGAAGGAGATCCTGTGCGCGTGCTGCGGATCTCGCACAGCGGTGTCGTGGACGCCTGGCGCGAGCGCGAACGGGCGATCCAGCGACGTGGGGTGACGATGCACCTCGTCTCCGCAGAGGAGTGGGACGAGGGCGGCTCCTCCGTTCCGCTGAAGCCCCGGACCGGCGAGGCGGTCGACGGCGTGCGCACTCTCGGCTCGCACCCCGCCCTCTTCGCGTACGACCCACGGCCGTTGTGGCGGGCCCTGGGCGAGTCATGGGACCTCATCGACATCCACGAGGAGCCCTTCGCCCTCGCCACCGCCGAGGTGCTCACGTTGCGCGCCCTCCGCCGCCAGCGCGCGCCGTACACGCTCTACTCGGCCCAGAACCTCGAGAAGCGCCTGCCCGCACCGTTCCGCTGGCTCCAGCGACGGGCGCTGCGGAGTGCGAGCGCGGTCAGCGTGTGCAACGCCGCCGCGGGTGCACTGGTCGAGCGGCGGGGGTTTCCCGGACGGGCGGACGTCATCCCCCTTGGCGTCGACAATGCGTCGTTCGCGCGCTCCGCTGAGCATGAGCCGGCGAGCTCCAGGCCGGGTGTGGTGGGGTACGCCGGTCGGCTGGCGGAGCACAAGGGTGTCCACGTGCTGCTGGAAGCCGTTTCCGGTATGCCGGGAGTCCAGCTCCGGGTCGCCGGTGACGGTCCGCTGGCGTCGGCCCTGCTCGATCGCGCTCAGCGACCGGACCTCCTGGGCCGGGTCAGCTTCCTGGGGTCGCTGCAGGACGACGACCTGGCCGACTTCTACCGCGGCCTCGACGTGCTCGCCGTCCCGTCGTTGACCACGCCGAGCTGGGTCGAACAGTTCGGCCGGGTGGCCGTCGAGGCCATGGCCGCCGGAGTTCCGGTCGTCGCGAGCGACAGCGGCGCGTTGCCCGACGTGGTCGGAGGCGCCGGTCTCCTGGTCCGGCCTGGCGACGCCGAGAGCCTGCGGACCGGACTGAGCACGGTGCTCCACGACGACGACCTGGCGGGCCGGTTCCGCCGGCTGGGCCTCCGACGAGCGGCTACCTGCGACTGGGAGGCCGTGGCGGACCGGTACGTCGAGATGTACCAGCGGGCGACGCATACCCACGCCGTCACCCCGCCTCGCGACCCAGCAATCGTCGTGGTCGCCTACGGCGCACCCGATCTGCTGCGGCGCACGCTCGGGCCGCTGTCGCCGCGTCCCGGGACCACGGATCGGCCGGTCCTCGTCGTCGACAACTCGTCCTCGCCCCGGATCCGCGACCTCTGCCGTGAGCTGGCGGCGACGTATGTCGACGCAGGGCACAACGGCGGGTTCGGCTCCGGGGTCAACCTCGCGCTCGGGTACCTCGACGACGAGGAGGACGTGCTTCTTCTGAACCCGGACGCGGTCGTCGGCCGCGACGAGATCGCTCGGCTCGCCGCCGCCCTGCAAGCGGACCCCGGGCTGGCCAGTGTCGCGCCGGCTCTCGTCGACGATCAGGGCGACCCCATGCGAGTGGCGTGGCCCTTCCCGACGCCGGCCGGCGCCTGGCTCGAGGCGGCCGGCCTCGGCCGGTTCCGCGACCGGCGCCCGGCGTACGTCGTCGGGACCGTCCTCCTCCTGCGGGCCGCCGCGCTGCGCCAGGTCGGCGGCTTCGACGAGCGGTTCTTCCTCTATGCGGAGGAGACCGACTGGGCGCGCCGGGCGGCGCAGCTCGGCTGGCGGCACGCGCTTGTCCCCTCGGTGACCGCACGGCATGCCGGGGCCGGCACCAGCAGCGACCCCACCCGGCGGGAGACGCACT
>DASTNV010000215.1:0-3929 GCA_035762725.1 Lapillicoccus sp.
GATCGGCGCCCACGTGTGGGTCTTCTTCACCGGCCCCGTTCCAGCCGCCACGGCGCGCCAGCTCGGAACCGCGCTGGTCCGCGAAGCGATCGCGATTCGTGGCCGCATGGACCTGCGGTGCTACGACCGGCTCTTCCCCTCCCAGGATGTGTTGCCTGGGAAAGGACCCGGCAACCTGATCGCGGCGCCGCTCCACGGCAGGTCACGCAAGCTCGGCACGACGGTCTTCCTCGACCTCGCCACGCTGGAGCCGTTTGAGGACCAGTGGGAGTACCTGTCTACCTTGGAGCGCCTCACCCCGAAGCAGGTCACGAAGATTGCCTCGGCGCTGCGGGAGCCTACGGTCGGGGCCCGCGTCGACCGCGCCCTGCCCGCCCGGTCGACCAAGACTCAGCCCAATCCGGCAGGGATCGTTCATCTAAGCCTTGACGGATCGGTGCGAATCCCCGCCTCGGAACTGAGCCCATCGCTGTATGCGACCCTCAAGCACGCGGCGTCGACCTACAACCCAGAGTTCTACGACCGCCAGCGTCGTCGGCAGTCGACGTGGAACATTCCACGCATCATTACCTCCTATGACGAGACGCTCGATGACCATCTCGTCCTCCCCCGCGGGCTACGCGACTCCGCCACACGACTCATCGAGGGAGCCGGCAGCAAAGTTGACGTCGACGATCAGCGAGTCATCGGACATTTTGTCAACCTCTCGCCGACCTTCTATCTCAGGCCGGAGCAGCAGGAAGCTGTGGAGGCGATGCTCCCGCACGAGCTGGGACTCCTGGTGGCTCCGCCCGGCTCTGGGAAGACTGTTATGGCCTGTGCTGTCATCGCCCAGCGAACCGTTTCCACGCTTGTGCTGGTCGACCGCAAGGCTCTCGCCGACCAGTGGCGACGCGAGATCACCAGCCTCCTCGGCCTCAAACCGGGGCAGCTCGGCGGCGGCCGATCCAAGCTCACTGGCGTCGTCGACATCGCCACCCTTCAGACACTCGCCCGCCGAACCGACCTGACCGACCAGCTGGGCACCTATGGCCAGGTCATCGTCGACGAGTGCCACCATGTTCCGGCAGCCGCGTTCGAGATGGCCGTGCGCTCCATCCCCGCGCGCTGCTGGGTCGGACTTACCGCCACGCCCTACCGGCGCGATGGCCTCGACGACCTGATCGGCTTCCAGCTCGGCCCGGTACGGCATACGTTTACTCACGCTGACCCTGACACCCTGGAGGGCGCCGGTGTTGAGAGGCCCCGCCCGGTTCTCGTTGTCCACGCCACTTCGTTCCGACTGGAAAACAAAGTCGATCTCTCCATCCCGGGCGCCATCGCACGAGTTCACCGCGCGCTGGCCGAGGATGAGGTTCGTAGCCAGCAGATCCTCACCGATGTCGTGGATGCATGCGGTCGTGGCCGCCACTGCCTGGTCCTCGCCCAGCGAACCGGCCACGTCGATTACCTCGCCGCGGCACTTGCGGCGCGAGGGCTAGACCCGGTCGTCCTCAAGGGCGGCATGGGCGCCAGGCAGCGGGCGGCAGCCATCAGAAGGCTCAACCCATCCGATTCCGATTTGCCGCTCCTGGTGGTCGCGACAGGCCACTTCGTCGGAGAAGGCTTCGACTGTCCCGCACTCGACACGCTTTTCCTGGCTGGGCCAGTCTCGTTCAGGGGACGCCTCGTCCAGTACGCCGGCCGCGTCCTCCGAGCCTATCCAGGCAAGCAGACCGCAGAGGTGCACGACTACCACGACGTCGAGGTTCCCTTCCTGGCTGCTGCTCTGGCGAAGCGGGCGCCCGGATACACCAGCCTCGGATTCCCCGACCCTCGCAAGCTCTACTGATGGCGCCGGAAGGTCATCTGGGGCCACCGACCGGGCGTTATCAGTCGTTCATGGCCTTGATGATCGCGACAGCGAGGGTGGCCCGGCCCGGCGGCTCGGCCGGATCGGCCGCGTTGTCGACCTCTCGGACGATGGTCCACGCCTTGGCGCGGTCCTCGTCGATGCCGGCGTGCTCGCAGACGATCTCGAGGCGGCGGCGCAGGTTCCACCGAACCGAGGAACCCGCACCCAGCTCGTCGGCGCGGTTCCACAGCGCGGGCGCGATCTCGAAGGCCCGGTCGCCCGACACCGGCTTCGGGTCGATGGCCAGCCACGGCTGCCGGGTTGCCCGGAGGACGTTCTCGTAGTGCAGGTCGGTGTGCAGGAGGTAGGCGTCGTCGTCGTCCCCGGTGAGGTCCGCGGCCAGCCGGCGCGCCTGCAGGACGAACCGGCGCGGCACCTCCACCGGCGCGGGCTTGGCGAGCTGCCGGGCCGCATACGCCGACAGGGTCGGCGCCTGCGGGAGGGCCGGGGAGCGCAGCTGGGCGAGCAGGTCGCCGATGGTCGCGCACGCCTCGTCGATCGGCACCGACTGCAGATCGGTCGACGGGTCGAGCCGCTCGAGCAGCAGTGCGAACCGCCGCGGATCGGCCCGCAGCAGCCGCACCGACCCGCGTCCGTCCCAGTGACGGAGCCCGAGGTGCTCGGTGAGCGCCTCGTGGTGCGGCCAGTTGACCTTGAGGACGGCCGGACCGGTCGTCGTGTGCACCGGCGCCGCCACGGCGCTCGCGCCCGACCGCACCTCGCCGTCCGGAACGAGCGACCACTCGGTGAGGAGGTCGGCGAGCATCCCGGGGAGTCGACGCAGCCACGCGTCGCCGGCGATGGCATACCAGGCTGTCGGGTCGATCTCGTCCGGCGGGTACGTGGCGATCCGGGCCCGGAAGTCCTCGGGGACCTCGACCGTCACGGGTAGGCCTGCCCCGGGAACGGCACGGGCGCGACCCCCCATCGGCGGCCGAGAACCTGCGCGCCGACCAGCAACCGGACCAGGGTCGTCGTCGCCGTCGAGCCCACGGGCAGCGTGGCCAGGGGTGCCAGCCCACCGGCGACGAGGGTGGTCAGCACCTGACCGGCCAACCGGGTCGCGTCCTCCGGGGTGGCCACGGGGAAGGGCAGGGCGTAGCCGAGCGGCTCGGTGGGGGCGGACGGGCCGGCCATGGCGCCGAGCTCGGAGGCCCGGCGACGCAGGTCGGTATGCGTGTCGGTGGCCTGTTTGCGGAGATCGCCTCCGGTCTGGGCGGCGGCGACCTGGAACGCGTAGGCGGCGGACCAGGTCCCGTCGAGGAGCGGTACCGCGGCGGCCGGGGGCAACGGGTCGGCGGCGGTCCAGGCGACCGGGGCGCCGAGCTGGTCGGCGGCCGCACCGCTGGCGGCGAGGACCGACGCGACGACCGCCCGGTTCGCCGCGGTGACCGTCGGGAGCGCGGGCAGGACGGCGGCCACCAGGGCGTTTTCGGCGGCGGCCAGGTCCTGGGGCGTGGCCGCCGGCGGCGCGCTGACGGCGGCAGTCGAGGAGGTCGTTGCCGTCTCGGAGGTTCCGTCGATGACGTGGTTCGGCACGCCGGCCGTCGTCAGCCGCGAGCGCAGGACGTCGGCCTGGGTCTGGTGCAGCGTGGCGAACCGGCCCACCGCCTCGTCCGGGTTCGGGATCCGGCCCGCCATCTGGGCCAGGGCGGTGGTCCGGCGGACGAGGTCGGCGAGGACGGCCTCGTCGGGGACGGACTTGCGCTGGAGCAGCGGGAGGGTGGGGGCGTCGTCCTCCAGCCGGATGTCACAGGCGGCGAGGAGCGGAGCAGCGGCGGCCAGGCCGGCGACCCGCAGCAGGTCGCGACGCGTGAGGGCACGGCCGCGCCTGGTTCCCTCCGCGGCCATGGGCTCGATGATGACACGACGGTTTATGAGGGAGGACCGCGTCGACCGGGTCCTCGCTAGCATGACCACCTAGTCGAGAACAGGGAGGTGGGACCGTGGGCGACGACATCGCCGCCGCGCTGGCGGCGCCCCTCTCCGCGCTTTCGCTCGTGCCCGTCGACGCGACCGTGACGACGGCCGGTAC
>DASTNV010000216.1:0-9203 GCA_035762725.1 Lapillicoccus sp.
GCCGACGCGGACGCCCGCCTCGTAGCCCGCGAGGACGGCGGACAGCAGCTCCGTCCCGTCGGCGTCGACCTGCTCGGCCAGAGCGAGGACCGCGGGGACGACGTGCGACGCCGGGTGGCCGCGGGCCAACCGGTGGCCGTCTTGCAGCTGGTCGGCCGCCATGGCGCTCGCGTTGAGGTACATCGCCGTCAGCGCCGGCCAGCCCCGCGGGGAGCCCAGCGCGGACGCCGGGCCCGGCGGGGTCAACCGGTCGTGCACCTCGGCGAGCCGCCGGAGCTCGGACCGCCCGGACCCGAGGGCCGCGACCGCCACGCAGTCGGCAACAAGGTCGACGACCCGGTCACGCACCTCGGGTGGGGCGTTCGACCAGCTCGTGTGAGCGACGGCGGCGGCCAGGGTCACGACCGGCCCCCGAGGAGTGGCGCCAGGCCCGCGAGGGTCTGGTGTTGTTGCAGGCCGTCGCACCAGCGCAGGACGGCGTCCGCGTCGGCCTCGGCCAACCCTCGGCGCAGGAGCGACCGGTGTTTGGCGCGGATGACCTCCGGCGGGTACGGACGGTCCGCCTCGCCGGGCGGGTGCTCCTCGGTGGCGGTGACGACGCGGTCGTTCTCGAGGCGGATGGTCACCCGGGCGGCGCGGATGGCCGGGGCGGCCGCCGTCATCGCCGGGTCTTCGACGACGCGGACCCGCTGCATCAGCGCCCGGACCGCCGGGTCGCGAACCGTCTCGTCCGTGTAGGCGTCGATCCCATTGTCACGCAGCAGGATTCGCGCGGCGACGTTGAACGGGATGGAGTGCTTCCCCGCGAAACCGGTATGCGGCTCGTGGCCGTCCAGCCGGGTGGCCGGGTTGTAGGTCGCCACCTCGACGTCCACGATCTCGTCGGGGGTGAACCCGTTCTGGACCAGCAGCGACTCCGTGGCCTCGATCGGGGCGTGGTTCCAGCGGCTGCAGGCGTGAGTCTTGAAGTACCCCGTGCGGAGGTAACGCTCAGAGCCGAGTCCCGCGTCGAGCCAGGTGTCGTCATAGTCCTCACCGAGGATCTCGCCGAACACGGTGGGCAGGGCGAGCTCGTCGTCCGACGTGCCGGTCTGCGCGAGGGTGACCGCCAACACCCCTGCTGCGGCACAGGATCCGGTGATCGCGTTGCGAACCGTCGCACCCTGGTTGGCCGCTCGCTGCGTCGACGCCGGGACGAGGGCGGCCGCCAGCCGGACCGCTCGGGTCGCCTGGGCGACGTCCAGGCCGCGCAGCCGGGCCACTCCGAGGGCGCCTCCACAGACCATGGCGGTGCCGAACGGGTGCACGGCGGTCCGCAGCCTGACTCCCCGACCGACCCGAACGGCGACCTCGTATGCCGCCGCGGACGCAGCCAGGAAGGTTCGCCCGTCGGCCCCCACGTCCTGGGCGGTCGCGAGCACCGCCGGAAGGGTGTGAGCGCTGGGATGGTTGCCGCAGAACGCGTTTCCCTCGTCCAGCTCGAGCCGCACCGCGGCCGTGCCGTTGACCTGTGCAGCGGCCCACGGACTGGTTCCGACTCCGGTAGCCAGCACCGTCGCCGGTCCCTGACCGCCCAGCGTCGACGCGGCCGCCGCCAGGGCGCGGACCTCCGGCTCGACGCTCGCAGCGACGATGGCGGCCACGGTGTCCGTAGCGATGGTGACGGCATGAGGGACGTCGGCGTCGGTGAGGACGTCTGGCCCGAGGGCCCACTCGACCAGCCGCTCGAGGCGGCTCGGGTCACGGACGTCCGACCGACTCATGCCTGGCTGCCTCCGCGCACCAGGTCCATCAGTTCTGACACGTCCGGCGCGCCGGGCAACGCGACGCCCGCGCTGGCGACGGCGGCGGCCTGCTCGTCGTCGAGCACACGGGAGGCGTTCAGCCGCAGCTTGGTGGCCAGCTCCTCGGTGGACAGCGGCCGGTCGGGACCGCCGCGGTTGGCGTCGACCCGGATCTCGTGGTGCGTGCCGTCGGTGGTCTCCACCCGCAACACCGCGGGGAACTGGTGCGGGAAGATCCGGTCGCACTGCTCGTCGGGGATGCACCGGACCTTGGCCGCCAGCGCCAGTCGCTTCTCGTCGCGCGTGGCCTCGTCGGTGAAGTCCTCGTGGAACACCCCGAGGCCACCCCCGCCGAGCAGGGCCGCCGCCACCGTGTAAGGACCGCTGAACGCGGCGTGGTACCCCGACCGCGGACGCGCCTTCTCCTCCGTCGGCTGGCCGATGGTCTTCAGCACCTTGCTCGGCACGCCCAGCTCGATCGCGACGATGTCGTCGGGATGGACTCCCCGCGCCCGGAGCTCGAGGGCGGCGTCGATGCCCGCGTGGGTGAAGTGGTTGCAGGGGTACGGCTTGAAGAAGATGCCCGGAAGCTCCCACCGCTCCCCCAGTCCCGAAGTGACCGCCTCAACGTCGGCGTGCTCGCCGACGAACGCCTGGAGGAACCCGAACCGGCCCTCGATGACGGTCGGCGGTCCGGTCAGCCCGTGCCGCGCCAGGTCGGCGGCGACGACGCCGGCGTGCGCAGCCCAGCCGCAGTGGACGCGCTTCACGGTGCCGCCGGTGCGGTTCGCCTCGAGCAGCCCGGACCCCATCGACGCGGCGATCCCAGCAGCGTCGGCGATCCGGTCGGCGTCCAGCCCGCCGACCATCGCCGCGGCCACCGCTGCGCCGACCGCTCCGCAGATCGACGTCGCGTGCTGACCGCGCTCGAAGAACTCCGACGAGCCCTCGGACGCGTCATAGCCGCCCATGCCGAGTCGGACCGTCACCTCGATGCCGACGCCCGCGGCATCGAGCATCTCAGCACCCTTGGCGCCGGTTGCCTCCGCAACGGCGAGCGCGGCCGGGATCACGCTGGCCGACGGGTGGAGCACCGACGGCAGGTGCGTGTCGTCGAAGTCGAGTGAGTGGGCCAGGGTTCCGTTGACTAGAGCGGCCGCGGCGCTGGGCACGCGCAGATCCATGCCGATCGCGGTGGCGTCGGGAGGACCGCCCCACCCACGGACGACGTTGACGACGGCGGCCGCCGACGTCTCCCGTTCGGCCGCGAGGCTGTTGCCCACGAGGTCGAGGACGCGGCGCGCAACGTCCTCCCGCAGCCCGTCCGGCAGCCCGTCACGACGGACCGACGCGGCGAGCTCGGCGAGCTGCTGGACGACCGTCAGCGACACGGACCCGTGCGGCGCGGTCATGCCGACACCGCGGCCAGCGGGCGGACCGGTGACCCGGTGCCGCCGACGATGCGCAGTGGCGCCATGACGAAGGTGAACTCGGTCAGCCCGGCCTCTGACGCCTCTTCGAGAGCCAGATGTTCGATGATGTGAATTCCGTTCTCTACCAAAAGAATTCGGTGAACCGGCAACACACTGTGACCCGCGCCGGGCGGGATCTGTTCGAAGGCGGTGGTGTCGCTCCCAGTCGCGCTGACCCCCGCGTCGGCCAGCCACCGCCCACCGTCGGGCGTCACGCCGGGAACGCCGTGGGCCTTGCTGAGGTAGCGCTCGGCGTCGCCGAAGTACTGAGCCCAGCCGGTCCGGACGAGCGCCACGTCACCGGGGCGGAGCTCGGTGCCGCACCGGTCGAGCGCGGCCTGCAGCTCTGCGGCCCCGACCCCCTGACCGGGATCGAGCACCTCGACACCGAGGGCGCTCGCCACGTCCAGGAGCACGCCCCTGCACAGGAACGCCGGGGTGTGCTCGGCGCCGAGCTCCTTGAAGGTGCCGCCGACCTGAGCCTCCGCCGCGTCGACTCCGCCGTACATGACGCCGTCGTGGCTGACGTGGGAGAGGGCGTCGACGTGCGTTCCGACGTGGCCGCCGGTCACGATGATCTCGTTGGCCGCCGAGCCTCCGTCGGCGCGCACCATGTCGCCGTGACGCCGGATCAACGTCATTCGGAAGCCGGGATGGTTGGGCGAGCAGGGCATACCGGTGAAGAACGGCTGCCCGAGCTCGACCAGCCGGACGCCGGCGCTCACCGCGTCGAGCAGAGCGTCGGACGTCATCGTGTGGACCTGGTGGTTCATGCCTGGCCTTTCGGGTCGCTGGCGACGCCACGGTCGAGGGGGATGCGTTCGAGCACGGTCTGCGCGCGGGCCTCCACCGCGGGGTCGACGAACCGACCCCGGTTGTCCAGAACCGCACTCTCGCCGCGGGTCCTGGCCTCGGCTCCGGCGGCCAGGACCGCGCGAGCCTCGGCCACGTCGTCGGCCGACGGCGTGTAGACCTCGTGCACCACGGCGATCTGCGAGGGATGTATCACCGAGCGGCCGAAGAAGCCGGCCGCGAGCCCGGCACGACAGGACGCCCGCAGCCCGTCGAGGTCGGCCACGTCGGTCCAGACGCTCTGGACTGGTGACGGGAGACCGGCGGCGCGGGATGCGGCGACGACGGAACCGCGCGCCCAGTCCAAGCCCGAGTCCGACGGCACCATGAGGTCCGCCGCGAGGTCGGCTTCGCCGAGCCCCAGGCCTCGAACCCGGGTATGCGCGCCGGCCAGCTCCGACGCGCGCAGCAGACCGCGAGCGGTCTCCAGCAGCAGCATGAGCGCCAGTCCGGTGCGCTCCGCCACGTCGTGCACGGCCTGGGGGTCCTCGCAGCGCGGCACCCGCAGGCCGTCGACCGGCATACCGGCCAGCGCCTCGACGTCCGCGCGACCCACCGGCTCGGTGGGCGGGTTGACCCGCACCCACACGGGGGGTGAGTCCGGCGGCCGGTCCTCCAGGAGAGCGACGGTCGCCCGTCTCGCCTCGTCCTTGGCAGCCGTCGGAACCGCGTCCTCGAGGTCGACCACGACGGCGTCGGCCGTGGAGGCGAGCGCCTTCTGGACGCGCTCGGGGCGGTGGCCCGGGACGTAGAGCCACGACCGGGGAACGCTCACACTGCCCCCCGCTCCCGCAGCTCGGCCAGCTGGGCCGCGTCGATCCCGATCTCGGCCAGCACCTCCGCGGTGTGCTGGCCGAGGGCCGGGCCAGCGCTGGTGATCCGGCCCGGCGTCTCCGACATCCGGAACAGCACGTTCTGCATGAGCACGGACCCCAGCTCCGGGTCGGGCACCCGGACCAGGGACCCCAACGCCTGGAACTGCGGGTCGGCGACGACGTCCCGCACGTCGTAGATCGGAGCGACCGCGGCCTGGGCCTCCTCGAAGGCCCGGACCACCTCGTCCCGGTCGTGCCGGACAACCCAGGACGCAACGGCCTCGTCGAGAAGATCGGCGTGCTTGGCGCGCTCGCCGCCCGAGGCGAACCAGGGCTCCTTCGTCAGCTCGGGCCGCCCGACAAGGGTCATCACCCGCTCGGCGATGCTCTGGGCGCTCGTCGAGACCGCGACCCAGCGCCCGTCGCGGGTGAGGTACGTGTTGCGGGGAGCGTTGTTGGCCGAGCGGTTCCCGGAGCGCTCCTGGACCTGGTGAAGGGCATCCCAGACCGTCGGCTGCGGGCCGAGGAGGGTGAGGATCGGCTCGATGATGGCCAGGTCGACGACCTGACCGCGCCCGGTGGTCTCCCGGGCCCGCAGCGCCGTCATCGTCGCGAATGCCGCGGCGAGCGCGGCGATCCCGTCGGCCAGCCCGAACGGCGGCAGCGTCGGAGGGCCGTCCGGCTCGCCGGTGATCGCCGCGAAGCCGCTCATCGCCTCGGCGAGGGTCCCGAAGCCGGGACGACCTGCATACGGGCCGAGCTGGCCGAAACCCGTGACGCGGGTGAGGACAAGTCCGGGGTTCTCCGCGGACAGCTGCTCGTAGCCGAGCCCCCAGCGCTCCAGCGTGCCCGGGCGGAAATTCTCGATGACGACGTCGGCGTCGGCGACGAGTCGCCGGAACACGTCCTGCCCCTCGGGCGACCCGAGGTAGAGCGTGATCCCGCGCTTGTTGCGGCCGACGACCTTGCCCCAGAGGCCGATGCCGTCCTTGCTGGCTCCGTGCGAGCGGACCGGGTCGCCCCGCGGGTGCTCGATCTTGACGACGTCGGCACCGAAGTCGCCGAGCATGGTCGCGGCCAACGGACCCGCGAAGAGGGTCGAGACGTCGAGGACCTTGAGCCCGGCCAGCGCGTCGGTCACCACGAGCCTCCGTGGACGGGAAGGCCGCCGCGCCAACCCATTCCGCGAGAGATCCGGTCGGCCGCGTCGACGAGCAGCGGCACGAAACGCTCGCGTGCTGCTGGCCCGACGCGGTCGGCAGGCCCGCAGACCGACACCGCGCCCTGCACCGATCCGTCGACACCGAACACGGGGGCTGCAACCGAGCCCGCCCCGGCCTGACGCTCACCATCAGACTGCGCCACACCGGTCCGGTGCACGTCGGCGATCCGTTGGCGCAGCCGGTCGGCGTCGACCACAGTGCGAGAGGTCAGCGCGTCGAGGTGGCCGGCCAGCAGCTCGTCCTGCTGCGCGGCCGGCAGGAACGCCAGGATGCAGGTGCTCGAGCTGCCCGCGTGGAGCGGGAACCGGCGCCCGACCTCCACGGTCATCTTGATCTCCTTGGCGCTCTCGACCTGGTCGAGGTAGACGCGCCCACCCGGCACGAGCGCCGACACGGTGGTGGTCTCGCCGGTGGCGTGCTGCAGCTCGCGAAGCACCGGCATGGCGACGGTGCGGAGGTCCGACTCGCGGAGCGCCCGGGCACCGAGCGCTGCGGCGGCGGGGCCCAGGTGGTACTCCCGCGTGTTGAGGTCCGAGGTCAGCAGACCGCGGTGGACAAGGGTCTGCAGGATGCGGTGGACGACCGCCTTGGAGAGGCCCAGCTCGCGCGCCAACGCCGACACCCCGAGGCTGCGCGGTCCCTGCAGGAACGCGAGAAGCACGTCAGCCACCCGAGCGGCCGCCTCCGTGCCGAGCTGATCCGTCATTCCCACCTCATCTGCTCGCGTCTCAGGCCGGTTGCCGTCAAACTCATCCAATCACTTACCCGTTCCGCTACGCGAAACGTTAGTCCATGCATGGTGCGCCCGCGGCTAAAGGCCTAATGTCCTTGCACTGTAAGCGAAATGACGAGTCGATGTCGACCCTTGACCACGACAGTTGTCCGGTGTAAGACTCGCTTCCCATCGGCCGTTCCGTTTCGAGGAACGCGTGACCGCGGGAGTTTACCTTGAGGAAGAACTGGATCGTCGGCCTAGCACTCGCGGCGCCACTCGCCCTGGCGGCCTGTGGAGGGTCCGCTCCCCCCGGCACCCCGGGAGCCGGCGGCGGCGATGGCGGTGCGACCGGCGGCTCCGGCCAGACCATCAAGATCGCGTCCCTGCACCCGCTCTCCGGTTCGTCGGCGGCCGACGGGCAGCAGATGGACAACGGCGCCAAACTGGCGGTCGAAGCCATCAACAACGCGGGCGGCATCGCGTCGATGGGCGGAGCCAAGCTCCAGCTGATGAGCGCTGACACCAAGGGCGCGCCCGAGACCGGACAGAGCGAGGCCCAGCGGCTGATCCAGGAGGGCGCCGTGGCCATCGTCGGCACCTACCAGAGCGCGGTCAGCCAGAACGTCGCCGCGGTCGCCGAGCGCAACAAGGTCCCGTTCGTCATCGACGTGTCCAGCGCGGATGCCATCCTCAGCCAGGGCTACCAGTACACGTTCCGGCTCCAGCCGAGCGGCACCGTCCTCGCCGACCAGGGCGCGCAGTACCTCAGCGACGTCTCGAAGGCCGCGGGCCAGCCGGCCAAGAAGGTCGCCATCCTCCACGAGCAGGGCCCGTTCGGCACGGCCATCAAGGACACCTTCACCAAGAAGGCCCAGTCCCTCGGCATGGAGGTCGGCCCGGTTGCCAGCTACGACCCCGCCAAGGTGTCCGACTTCACCACCCAGGTCACCGCAGTAAAGGCCGCGGGCGCGGATGTTCTCATGGTGGCTGGGTACTACCGGGATGGCGTGCTCGTCGCCAAGGCGGTCGACACGGTCAAGCCCACGCTCAACGCGGTGTGGGGCGTGGCCAACGGCGCCTTCGACCTGCCGCAGTTCGCTGCTGAAGCCGGCAAGGCCGGCGAAGGTTTCTTCGACGCGAACTACCACCTCAACGGCAAGAACCCGCAGACGCAGGCCCTGATGAAGACCTACCAGGACAAGTACAACGACCAGATCCGCACCGGTGCGGTGCTGGCATACGACGCGGTCCGGGTCATCGCCGACTCGCTGAACCGGGCGAAGAGCGCCGACCCGACCGCGCTGCGCGAGGCCATCTCGAAGACCAACCTCGAGTCGCTCGTCGCCCAGAAGGGCCCGATCACCTTCGGCAGCACTGGTGAGAACCAGGGCGCGGCGCCGATCCTCATGCAGGTCCAGGACGGCAAGGTCGTCCAGACCTACCCGCAGGACTTCGCCGAGACCACGTACCGCTACCCCGCACCGACGGGCCAGTGAGCCTGCCCGGTCGCTCGGGACCATCCGACGCCGGCGCGGCGTCGGTCGAGGAGCTGGGTGACTCCACCACGGAGTCGCCCAGCTCCGAACGGCAATCTCGTCGCCGCCCGACCTGGGTGATCCCGGCCATCGCCGCCGCGGTGGTGATCGTGGCCATCGTGCTGGCCTACGTCCGCTCCGGAAGCACCGAGGTCGTCACCCAGGCGGTCGTCACCGGCATCCTCGTCGGCGGGGTCTACGGCCTCATCGCGATGGGCCTGACGCTGATCTTCGGCGTCCTCGATATCGTCAACTTCGCGCACGGAGCCTTCTTGGCCGTGGCGCTGTACATCTCGGTCGTCATGGTCAACCGGTTCGGGGTCCACCCGATGCTGGCCCTGGTCGTGGCGGTGCCGGTGATGTTCCTCCTCGGGGCCGCGGTGCAGCGGTTCGTCCTCGCCGGCTCGATCGGCAAGCCCCTCGAGAACCAGCTCCTCATCACGCTCGGTCTCGCCCTGCTCATCGACAACCTGTTGCTGCTGTTCTTCGGCCCCAATCCGCAGTCCGTCAAGCTGCCCGGCGACACCAGCGTGCCGGTCGTCGGAGCCGTCGCCGAGCTCTCTCGGTTGCTGGCCTTTGGCGTGGCCTTGGTGCTCGCCGCTCTCCTCTACGTCCTGCTGCGCCGCACCCGACTGGGGACCGCCATCCGCGCGGTGGCGGCCAACGACTCCGGCGCCCAGCTGGTGGGCATCGACACGCGCCGGATCTACATGATGACCTTCGCGAGCGGCACTGCCTGCGCCGGCGCCGCGGGAGTCCTCGTCGCCCCGCTGGTGACCATCGAGCCCACCACCGGTGAGCTGTTCA
>DASTNV010000217.1:0-14076 GCA_035762725.1 Lapillicoccus sp.
ACGGGACTGGTGTGACAGTAGAGGCGCGCCCGATGAGGCGTGCCGGTCAGACCAACCCGTACAGCCGGTCCCCGGCGTCGCCGAGGCCCGGGACGATGTAGCCCTGGTCATTGAGTTTCTCGTCGACCGCGCCGGTGACGAGGGTGAACGGCACGTCCATGCCCTTGAGCTGCTGCTCGACGTGGGCGATGCCTTCGGGGGCGGCCAGCAGGGTGATCGCGGTGATGTCGTCGGCGCCGCGGTCGACGAGGTACCGCGTAGCCATGGCGAGGGTCCCCCCGGTGGCCAACATGGGGTCGAGGACGTAGCACTGCCGGCCGCGCAGGTCGTCCGGCAGCCGGTTTGCATACGTCGTCGCTTCGAGGGTCTCCTCGTTGCGCATCATGCCGAGGAAGCCGACCTCGGCGGTCGGCAGGATCCGGACCATGCCGTCGAGCATCCCGAGCCCGGCCCGGAGGATGGGGACGACGAGCGGCTTCGGCCGGGCCAGCTTGATCCCGGTGGTCGGTGCGACGGGGGTCTCGATGTCGAACCGCTCCACACGCACGTCGCGCGTCGCCTCGTAGGCCAGCAGGGTGACGAGCTCGTCGACCAGCCGGCGGAAGGTGGGGGAGTCGGTGCGCTTGTCGCGCAGGTAGGTCAGCTTGTGCGAGATGAGCTGGTGGTCGGCCACGTGCACGCGCATGCGGGAAACTTAGCGCGTGGGCGGACCCCAAACCGATCTCGAGTATGCGGCGTGGATGGCTCGTCCGCTCGAGCTCGCCGCCGTGGCCGAGCGGGCCGGGGACGTGCCGGTGGGCGCCGTCATCATCGGACCGGACGGCCGGGTGATCGGCGAGGGCCACAACGTCCGCGAGGCGTGGGAGGACCCCACCGGCCACGCCGAGATCGTGGCGATCCGCCAGGCGGCTCGAGCGCTGGGGTCCTGGCGCCTGATCGACTGCACCCTCGTCGTGACGCTGGAACCGTGCGTCATGTGTGCCGGAGCGATGGTGCTGGCCCGGGTGCCGGTATGCGTTTTCGGGGCCTTCGACCCCAAGGCCGGGGCCTGCGGCTCGGTGTGGGATGTGGCCCGGGACCCGCGGGCGAACCACCGCGTCGAGGTCGTCGGTGGGGTCCGTCAGGAGGAGTGCGCGCGGCTGCTCCTCGATTTCTTTGCGGCGCGACGCCTCCGGTAGCCTTCCCGGCGGTGGCGTGTCCGAGCGGCCTAAGGAGCACGCCTCGAAAGCGTGTGTGGGGGTAACTCCACCGTGGGTTCAAATCCCACCGCCACCGCCAATCTGACAAAGGGAAACGCCGGCTCGAGTTGGGTTCAGCTCCGATGCGGGGGCTCGCCGGCGTGCACTCGATGCCCTTGGAGCTCGTCGAGCGTGCTCCGTGCGAGCCTGCCGAGCTCGACCCGGTCGGCCGCCCCGCACTTGAGCAGCAGCGCGGAGACATGGTTCGCGATGGTCTTCCCCGATAGCCCGAGCCGCTCGGCGATCTGACGGTTGGTGAGCCCCCGAATCACGAGGTCGAGCACGTCGCGCTCGCGTGGCGTGAGGCCGAAGGGGTCCGGGTGCGGCGGCGGAACGAGGCGCCCGCTGGTCAGTGCGACCCCCGATCCCAGCACGACGGCACCCTCACCGGCCGCGGCGACCGCGGCCAGCAACTCGGCGGGCATCGCGTCCTTGACGACGTAGCCGGCGGCACCGGCATCGAGCGCCTCGCGCACTGCTCCCTGGTCGTCGAACATCGTGACCACCACGACGCGCGTATCCGGATGCTCGCCGACGATGCGTGCCGTGGCGCTCACTCCGGAACCATCGGGGAGCCCGAGGTCCATGAGCACGACGTCCGGGGCGGTGCTGCGTGCGAGTGCGACGGCCTCGGCGGATCCGGCCGCCTCGCCGACGACGTCGTAGCCGGCGGAGGTGAACAGAACGGCCAGCCCACGACGGAACACCGGGTGGTCGTCGACGATGAGGAGGCGTCGTGGGGTCATCCCGTCGCTCCCGTCGCGCCTGCTCGGCTCATGGGTTCCGCTGCCGTGACGGGAAACCGGGCCGTCACTCGGGTGCCGCTGCCGTTTCGGCGCGCGACCTCCACCGTGCCTCGCACCTCCGCAGCGCGCTCGTGCATCGATCGAAGGCCGACGCCCGGCCGCACCGGCGCCGGGATGCCCTGTCCGTCGTCCACGACGTCGAGCCGCAGCATCCCCGGTGCGAGCGCGAGCGTCACCGTGCAGGAGGATGCCGCGGCGTGCCGCCGCACGTTCGTGACTGCCTCCTGTGCGATGCGCAGGGCGGCGGACTCGATCGCCGCGGGGAGCTCGAGCCGCCCGTCGGGTGCCTCGACTCGCACGTCCGGGACCGAGCCCGACCCTGCGACGCGTTCCCGGATGGCGGCCGCGAGCCCACGGTCGTCGAGGACCGGCGGCCTCAGGTCGTACGCGACGTCGCGGAGCTGGCGCATGGCGGTGTTGAGTCCGTCGACGAGCTGCGCCGCGGCCTCGGCGGCGCGTTCGTCCCCCGCGCGCGCGAACGTCTCGACGGCGGCCGCCGACAACCCGAGCCCCGCGAACGTGGGTGCGAGCTCGTCGTGCAGATCGCGGCGAAGGCGCTTGCGTTCCTCCTCGCGCGCGAACACGATCCGGGCATGCGCCTCGAGAAGCTCGGCCACGACGCGGGCGCTGTTCAGGGCGGGCGCCGCCTGCGCGCATACCTGCGCGAGCACCGCGCGGTCCGACGTGGTCAGCTCCGACTCGCCGGGACGGGGTGCGACGCGGAGCTCGCCGAGATCCTCTCCGGCGTAGGCGATCGAGAACCTCACCGGGACGGCGTCGCCGATCGAACCGGACTCCGCCGTCAGGCCGTTCGGCCCGTGGAGGCCGGCGTATCGAGCACCGAGGGCGCCCGCCACCGCAGCGACGATCTCCGTTGCGACGCTCCGCGGATCGACCGTGGCCGAGAGCCGGTCGCCGAGCGCGACGAGCGTGTGCAGCGCATCCGATCGCCGTCCTAGCACGACCAGCCCGGCCATCCGGCGCGCCGCGACCGCGATCGGCACGGCGGCGATGGCGGTAGCGACCCCCGTGAGCCAGGGGGCGCTCTCCGGTGCCCAGGCGGAGGCCCACGTTGAGACGGCCCACGCGACGAGTCCGACCGCGACGGCCCACATGCCCGCTCCCAGTACGACACGGAGCAGCTGGTCGACCGGCAGCAGTCGGGGGACGAGGAGCCCGACGGCGAAGGCAGGGGCGGGAAGCGCAAGCAGGAGGTTCGCGAGCCAGGTGCCCTCAGCGGATGCCGCGCCGGCCGCCATGGCAATCGTCCAGACGAGGAACGCCAGGATCATCGCCACGAGCGCGAGGAGCGGCCAGCGTGTGCGCTCGCGTTCGGCCACCGACGACCGGCGGAGGTAGCGATACAACTGCCCCCCGAGCAGCAGCGGCGTCCACGTGACGAGGAAGTGCCACGTCCACCAGCCCTGCTGTTCCCAGGCGAAGCCGGACGCGACGTTCCCCAGCTGCACGCTCGTCTCGACGAGTGCGGGGATCGCGATCCACCGCGGTGTGAACCTGCCGTCGGGATACACGGCGAGCAGGATGGCGAGGCTTGCGTTCATCACCGCGATCGCCGCTCGTGCTGGGGCGCCCTGCCCGGTCGGAACCCACGCGGCGACGCAGCCCGCGAGCAGGAAGACGATCGTGGTACCTGCGGCGAGCCCGGGCACGCGGCGCTGCAGCGCCGCCCGCCGGATCAGCATCACTGCGAGCGGCAGGTTCACCGCCTGGATCAGGACGGCGACCGCGACGTCCATGCCGCCATCATCCCGCGGCGGCGGGTGCCGCGGCAGATGCCGGGGCTGCTGCTCCCCGCCGCCACCGGCGCAGCAGGAGGATGCCGACCAGGCCGAGGCCGAGGACCGTGCCGAAGATCCCGACCTGGAGGCCGATCACCACGAACCCGAGCAGCGGGCTGACGCCGGCGACCCAGAGGGCCGCGACGCCGATTCGCGACATCCGTACGCGCCGGGCGGCGCCGACGGCGACCGGCGCGATCCACGCCACGGTCGCGAGGGCGAAGAGTACGCCGCCGACGTGCACGAGCACGAACAGGCCTTCCACGACGGCGCGCTCGGCGGCCGGGTCCGCGCCGACCGCGGCGATGTTCCCGTTGAGTAATGCGGTGCGCTGCGCGAACGCCGCGGCGCCGCTGAACATCCACCCGGCGGCCGCGATCGCCCCGAACGAGGCGGAGACCTGGGCGGCGAGTCCACCGTCGGGCCAGACCACTCGACTCAACGCCGGCGCGGCGACGCCGAGGGCGATCCCGGCTGTACCCCAGAGCAGCAAGAAGACGAGACCGTCCCAGCTCCTCGCCTGCATCTCGGCCGCGAGCGGGTACCTGGGGACATCCGCGAACAGCGTCATCGCGAGATTGGCGGTGAAGGTGCCAATGAACGCGACCGCGAATCCCACCATCGCCCAGCCGGTCACGCGCACCGATGCATCCATGATCTGCTCCTTCCATCGCGGCGCTCTCGCGCCTGGAGCTCAGGAGAACATCGCGCATTCCCGGTCCGCCAGGGTCGCCCATTCCCGGCTCGGCGCCCGGGCCGCGACGTGGCCGAACCCGTGGGCGTCAGTCAACGGGCTCGGTGTACGTCGAAGCCGAATGCGCGATGCACCTGATCCGCGACGCCCCTGAACAGCTGGGTACCTGCTCGAGGACCGCGTCGATGACGTCGATGTCGTCATCGATGGCCAGTCGGGCAGCCTTCACCCCCGTTGCACGACCGGTCGAGCGCCGCGACTGCCAGTCAAGCGCCGGGCCGTTGACCACCTGACGCCACCTGGCGCCGACCTGGGCGAACCGGTCAGGGACGGAACGCCGACCCTGAAGAGCCGTCGCTCGCCACCGGGAGCACCCCGCGCTTGACCGCCGCTACCAGCAGGGCGTGGTCCGCCTCGGTCTGGTCCGCATACGAACGGGCGAACCGGGTGAGGGCGAGGTCGAGCTTGTCGGAAGCACCGGCATACCCGGCGATCATCGAGGCACCGCTGGTGCGGGCGTGGCCCTTGGCCAGGAGATGTCCGACGATCCCGGCGTAGTCGGCGAGCGCCCGCGGGTCGATCGCGTCGAGCGGCACCGTGCCCTTCATGTTCCGGAACTGGCGCACGTAGAACTGCATGTCCCCCGCGCTGGTCCAGCCGAGCAGCGGGTCGCTGACCGTCTGGAGCGCCTGCTGGTACTCGACCACCCGTTGCCCCTGGTGGTCGTGCCAGGCGGAGTCGCCGTGGACGTACCGAGCGAGCACCGAGCGTCGGGCCTGCTTGAGCTGGAGGAAGAGCACGTCGTCGGGGCTGCTGCCCTCGAGGAGGGCGACGTAGGCGCGCAGCCCGACGCTGCCCACGCCGACGACCTTCTGCGCGACGTCGACGAGGGTGTACCCGCCGAGAACCCGCCGCCAGTGCGACGCCAACGTCGACAAGTAGTCGTCGAGGGCCTGGGCGACCAGATCGGCCTCCGCGCTCGAGACGTGGGTGATGAGCGGCGGTTCCTCGACGATCCGGCGGCCGCCGACGTGCTCGCGCGTGAACCGTGGCAGCGCCCGGTCGCTGGTGCGCTGGCGAGCCCGCTTGGCCGAGCGCCGGATCTCGGCGCGCAGGGTCTTCTCGGTCGCCGTCTCGTGCAGTCGATCGACGTCGAGCCGGTTGTACGAGCGCATCAGCAGCGGCTGGTCGGCCAGGAACGCCACCTCGTCGCGGTAGGCCGACACACACGACATCACTGCCGCTGCGCACTGGTCCTCGGACGCCGAGTTCTCCCGACCGGCAACCCAGATGCTCGCCACCAGCCGGCGCAGGTCCCACTCCCAGGCGCCCGGATGCGCCTCGTCGAAGTCGTTGAGGTCGATGACCAGCTCACCCTCGGGCGAGGCGTAGAACCCGAAGTTGCCCAGGTGGGCGTCGCCGCAGATGACCGGTGTGATCCCCGTCGACGGTACCGACGCGACGTCGTCGGCCATGACGATCGCCGTACCCCGCAGGAACCCGTACGGCGAGCCGACCATCCGGCCGACCCGGATCGCCACGAGGTCGGGTAGCCGCCCCTCGTGTGAGATCCGCACCAGTGCGATCGGGTCCGGACGGTTCGGCGCCGGGCGCCACCGCCCCAACGCCTTGCGCGGCACCCGTTGCCGCAACGCCTTGCCCATCGCAAACCGCTCGGCGCGCGACGTGGGCCGGCGGCGCAGCGAGGCGAACGAGTCGCTCTCCGCACCGGAAAGCACGGTATGCGCGCGGCCCTCCACGACCGGGACCTTAGCGGTCTGAGGTACCGGGCTGTGGATCTGAGGTGCACTCCCCATGTGCGCCCGCCGGCGCGCGAAGACCGTTGCCGGCATGATCTTCCGACCACCCCTCGTCACCCTGGCCGCGGCCGCCGTCGTCGGCGCCGGGCTGCTCACGGCTGACGTCCTCACCGACCCGGCGCGTAATCCGGCTCCGCAGGTACCGGTCAGCGCGGCGACCTCCGCGGCACCGGTGGCCGCGACGACAACCGTCACGACCACCACGACCACCACGACCACGACAGCGACGCCCGCGGTGGCCGACGCCTACCGCGGCCCGGCCGTCTACGTGGGCCGCGACACCGCCCGCCGCACCAGCGTCGCGGTCGCCGTCCGTGACGGCCAGGTCGCTGCATACGTGTGCGACGGCCGTGCGGTGGAATCGTGGCTGACCGGCACCGCGACCGGGAGCACCGCCACCCTCGCCGGTGCTGCAGACCGGCTGGTCGCCGAGATCACTTCCGGCGGGCTGCACGTCACCGGCACGGTGCACGGGCGACCGGTCGACGTGACGGCGGCGCTCGCCTCGGCCCCGGCCGGCCTCTACCGGCTCGACACCAACGGGTCCACCGTGGGCTGGATCGTCCAGCCGGACGGCACCCAGGTCGGGCTGCTGGTCCGGCGCGGCGCCGTCGAACCCGCTCCAGTCCTCACTCCCGGCCAGGCCGTCACCGTCGACGGCCAGACCGCAACCCCGAAGGAGGTGAGCGGCAGTGACCGCTTCTGACCTGCGTCCGGTCACGCTGCCGGTACTCGTCGTCCCCGTCGTCCTGGGCGTCGGCGTGGCCGTCGCCCTCGGCGTCTACGGCTCGCTGCACGAGCCCGCGCAGTACGGCATCAGCATCGCCGGCTTCTCCAGCGGCGCGGTGGCCAAGTCGTGGCTGGCCTCGGCGGCGTTCCTGCTGGCGCTCGTCCAGCTGGCCACCGGCGCCGGCATGTGGGGCTGGTTCGGCCTCGGCGACCGGAGCTGGGTCGCGCCGCTGCATCGGTGGTCCGGTCGGCTCGCGGTGCTGGCGACGCTGCCGGTCGTCACGCACTGCCTGTATGCGTTCGGGTTCGAGCACGACAACCCACGGGTTCTCGTCCACTCGCTGCTCGGATGCCTGTTCTTCGGGGCGTTCACCGCCAAGATGCTCGCCCTTCGGCCCCGTTCGGTCCCGGGGTGGGCGCTGCCCGTCCTCGGTGGGCTGCTCTTCACCGCGCTGGCCGGCCTCTGGCTGACGTCCGCGCTCTGGTTCTTCACGACGACAGGAGTGTTCCGATGACCACACCGATCGGCCGACGACCGTTCGTCTGCGGGGCGGCCGCGGTATGCGTGACCGCCGTGGGCGGGTGCGTGGGCTACGGCAAGGGCCGGGCCGCAGCACCGGTCGCTCAGCCGGCCGCCGCCGCGTCCTCGGCAGCGACGTCGGTGATCGCGCGCGTCGCCGACATCCCGGTGGGCGGCGGCACGATTCTCGCCGATCGTCAGCTGGTCGTGACCCGTCCGACGGCCGACGAGGTCCGGGTCCTCAGCGCCGTCTGCACGCACCAGGGCTGCACCGTCGACACCGTCGCGAACGGCACGATCTCGTGCCCGTGCCACGGCAGCGCGTTCTCGCTGACGGGCGAGGTGACCTCGGGTCCGGCGACGAAGCCCCTTCCCGCCCAGCAGTTCTCCGTCGTGGACGGTGTCGTCTCGATCTAGAAAGCCGTGTAGAAAGGCCGACATGGCGCGTCCGGTCATTGCCGTGCTCAACGGCCCGAACCTCAACCTCCTCGGCGAGCGTGATCCCGGCATCTACGGCTCGGAGACCCTCGCCGACGTGGAGGCGCGGTGCGCCGCATACGCCGACGGGTTGGGGTTCGACGTCGACTGCCGGCAGACGAACCTCGAGGGCGAGCTCGTCGACATGATCCAGGAGTTGCGGCACGGCGCGGGGATCGTCATCAACGCCGGTGCCTACACGCATACCTCCGTTGCGATCCGTGACGCGCTCGCGACCGTCACGTGCCCGGTGGTTGAGGTGCACATCTCGAATGTCCATGCGCGGGAACGGTTCCGGCACCACTCGTACCTGTCGGCGGTCGTCACCGGCGTCATCGTCGGGCTCGGCACCCAGGGCTACGAGCTGGCGATCCAGGCGGTGGCCAGCCGCTCAGCAGGGACTGGATGAGCTGGCCGTCGCCGACGGCGCCGGGGAAAGAGACTTGTAGGCGTTACCCAGAACCAGGTCAACGGCGGCGTCGGAGCGGGTGTCCTGAAGTGGGACAACCCCGTCGATGAGTGTCACGGCAATGTTGGCCCCGGGCTTGCCGTTAGGGCCGAAGCGCAGCTCGCCGACGCCGTCGATCTTCTTCTTCTGGGGGTCGTTGGCCACCTGGCCGATGACGTAGCCACGGGCCTTGACCTCCTTGGCCGTCTCGGCCGCCAGGCCGGTGCGCGTTGTGGCGTTGTAGACGTTGACCGTGATCTGGTTCGGTTTGAGCTCCCCGAGCGCGGCGGTGACGTCGCCCGTCGGGCAGTCCGAGGCGGACGGTGTGGAGGGCCGGTTGAAGTACGAGGCGGCGTAGTAGAACGCGCCGGCCAGGACGAGGACGAGCACCACGAGGATGATCGCCGTGCGCCGGTTGCGCCGGTGCCTCCGCGACGCCGCGGACTCGACCACGTGGCTCACGGGGGTTAGTGAAGCACGAGGACCCGTGCGTGGAGGGTCGGACGCTGCTGCAACGCGGCTCTCAACGCACGGTGCAGTCCGTCCTCGAGATAGAGGTCCCCGTTCCACTCCACGACGTGCGCGAACAGGTCGCCGTAGAAGGTCGAGTCCTCGGACAGCAACATGCTGAGATCGAGGGTGGTCTTGGTCGTGACGAGGTCCTGCAGGCGCACCTGGCGGGGCGGTACGTCGGACCAGTCCTTCGCCGAGACGCGCCCATGGTCGGGGTACGGGCGCGTGTCGCCGATGGCCTTGAAGATCACGGCCGCAGTCTAGGGGTCGCTCCCGGTTGGCTCCGTTTCGTGCGGACTAGCATGCAATTCGTGACCGACGCGACCTCGTCCACGGCGTCTCCCGCCGCCGCTTCCCCCACTGCTGCTGCGGCCCCCACTGGTCCGGTTCCGGAGCAGATCGCGTCGATCACCTCCGGGTACGCGTTCGACACCCCGTCCCTGTTGTTCGGCAGCGCCGTCTTCGAGGACACGGTGTACCCCGACGCGAAGGTCCGGATCCCGCTCGCGGTGATGAACCGGCACGGTCTGGTCGCCGGCGCCACGGGCACCGGCAAGACCAAGACCCTCCAGCTCATGGCCGAGCAGCTGGCGGCCCAGGGCGTACCGGTGTTCCTCGCCGACATCAAGGGCGACCTCAGCGGCATGGCGGTGCCGGGTGAGCCGAACCCGAAGATCGAAGAACGCTGCAACAGCTTGGGATTGGCGTGGGAGCCGAAGGGCTACGCCACCGAGTTCCTCTCGCTCGGCGGCATGGGACAGGGCGTCCCGATCCGGACCTCGATCACGTCCTTCGGCCCCGTCCTGCTGTCGAAAGTGTTGGGGCTCAACGCCACCCAGGAGTCGAGCCTGGGGCTGGTGTTCCACTACGCCGACCAGCGCGGGTTGCTCCTTGACGACCTCAAGGACCTGCGCGAGGTCATCTCGTACCTCACCTCCGACGAGGGCAAGGCCGACCTCAAGGATCTCGGCGGCCTCTCGGCGGCAACGGCCGGCGTCATCCTCCGCGAGCTGATCACCTTCTCCGCCCAGGGTGCTGACGTCTTCTTCGGGCTGCCCGAGTTCGACACGGCCAGCCTGCTCCGCACCACCGCCGACGGTCGCGGCATGGTGACCATGCTCGAGCTGCCCGCCGTCCAGGACCGCCCGGCGCTCTTCTCGACGTTCCTCATGTGGCTGCTCGCCGACCTCTACCACGACCTCCCCGAGGTCGGCGATCTCGAGAAGCCGAAGCTGGTCTTCTTCTTCGACGAGGCGCACCTGCTGTTCAACGACGCGTCCAAGGAGTTCCTCGACGCGATCCAGCAGACCGTGCGTCTGATCCGGTCCAAGGGGGTCGGCATCTTCTTCGTGACCCAGTCACCGAAGGACGTGCCCGGCGACGTTCTCGCCCAGCTCGGCAACCGGGTCCAGCACGCACTACGCGCGTTCACGCCGGACGACGCCAAGGCGCTCAAGGCGGCCGTGTCGACGTACCCCACGAGTGGGTACGACCTCAGCAAGGTCCTGACCTCGCTGGGCACGGGTGAGGCCGTCATCACCGTCCTCTCCGAAAGGGGCGCGCCGACACCGGTCGCGTGGACCCGGATGCGGGCGCCCGAGTCGCTGATGGCGCCGGCGCCGACGGAGACGATGACGCAGATCATCAGCGACAGTCCGCTCAACGCGTCGTATGCGACGGCGCAGGACCGTCAGTCGGCCTACGAGACGCTCACCGAGGCGAACCAGCAGGCCGTCGCGGACGCCGCCGCGGCGGCGGCCGCCGAGGCGCAGGCCAAGGCCGATGCGGCTACGGCTGCCGCCCAGGCGAAGGCCGACGCGGCCGCCGCCAAGGAGGCCGAGAAGGCCCAGGCGGCAGCCGAGAAGGCCCGTCTCCAGGCCGAGAAGGAGGCCGAGCGGGCCAGGGTCGCCGCGGAGAAGGAGGCCGCGCGCCAGGCCGCAGCGGAGGCGAGGCGCCAGGCGGCCCAGCCCACGGTGGTCGAGTCGGTCCTCGGCAACTCCGCGGTGAAGTCGATGCTTCGGTCGGCCGGAACCGCTCTCGGTCGCGAGATCACCCGAAGCATCTTCGGCACCGCCCGCCGCCGCTAAGCGGGGTCAGTCACGAGCGGCGGAGGCGGGTTGCCACGAGGCGACCGAGCAGGCCGACCGCGAGGACGCATACCCCGACCAGGACCGCCGCCCGCGGCAGGGTCACCACGAGGACCAGGCACCCGAGCGCCCCGAGTACCTGCCACACCCGGGACCAGCGCCGGTGCTCGGCGTCCTGCGTGAACGCCGCCGCGTTGGCCACCGCGTAGTACACGAGCACCCCGAACGAGGAGAACCCGATCACCGCCCGCACGTCGAAGACGACGACGAGCAGCACGACGACCGCGCAGACGGCCACCTCCGCGGTCTGCGGTACCCCATGTCGCTCGTCCACCTGAGCAAGGCGCCTCGGCAGGTCACCGGTCCGCGCCATCGCCAGCATGGTGCGGCTCACCCCCGCGACCAGCCCGAGCAGCGCACCCAAGCTGGCCAGTACGGCTCCGACGCGCACGAGCACGCCGACCCACCCCACTCCGGCTTGCTCGGCTGCGGCCAGGAGCGGCAGGTCCGAGGCGGCCACTCCGGCAGGGCCCAGCACGGCGAGCAGTACCACCGCCACCACGGCATACAGGACGACGACCAGTCCCAGCGCTCGCGGGATCGCCCGGGGGATCGTCGTTGCCGCGTCGCGAACCTCCTCGCCCAGCGTCGCGATCCGTGCGTAGCCCGCGAACGCGAAGAACAGCAGCCCGGCCGACTGCAGGATCCCGTATGCGGTCGCGTCGCCGATCGACTCGAACGGCGAGCGCCACGCCGGGGTGCCGACCCCGATGAGGACCAGGGTCACCCCAAGAACTCCGACGGTCAGGACCACGAGAATCGTTGCCAGCCGTGCAGTCTTGGTGATCCCGCGAAGGTTGACGACGGTCAGGCCGACGACCGCGGCGATCGCGAGGAACCGGGTCGCTCGCGCGTCACCGCCGACCGCGTACGTCGCCACGGTGAGCGCCATCGCCGCGCAGGACGCGGTCTTGCCGACGACGAACCCCCACCCCGCGACGAACCCCCACCACGGACCGAGCCGTTCGCGTCCATAGACGTACGTTCCGCCGGACGTCGGGTACTGCGCGGCCAGCTGCGCCGAAGCGGTCGCGTTGCACCACGCCACGCCGGCCGCGATGAGCAGCCCGACCAACAGTCCCGAACCGGCCGCTGCCGCCGCCGGCGTGAACGCCGAGAACACCCCGGCGCCGATCATCGAGCCGAGGCCGATGATGACGGCGTCGCGCACGCCGAGCCGACGGTGCAACGCGGGGCTGGTGTGGTCAGTCGTCGGCGTCGTCCTCACTGTCGTCCCAGCCCGCGAAGTACGTCACGACCTGGATCTCCGGGTTGTCGGCCACCTCGAGAACAAGCTGCCGAAGCCCGACCTCACGGTGGTCCGGAAGCCGAACTCGCCTGATACCGCTGCGTTTCGGCGGTCCCTCATGGCGTTCCCACCAGGTCCGCGCCTCCGGCGTCACCTCGAAGATCTCCTCGAGCAGGTCCATGAACGAGGAGTCGTGCCCGTAGTTCGAGTAGGACTCGCGGAAGTCGGCGACCTGGTCGCGGGCCTCCTCCTCCCAGTCGACGTAGAGGCGCCGGGCCGACGGGTCGCAGAGGTAGAACCAGAGCATGTTGTGCTCCTCCACCGGACGGCGGTGCCAGTTGGTGAAGAGCAGCTCGGCCGCCCGGTTCCAGTGCAGCAGGTCCCAGCGGGCCGTCATCGCATACGTCGGGTTGGGTTCGAGGACGTCGACGAGCTCATGCACTTCCTCGCCGACCTCGGTGAGGACCGAGCGGACGCGGGGCGGCTCTCCCACGCGCAGGTCCTGCAGCTGGCGCTGCTCCCCGGCGGTGAGCTGCAGTGCGCGACCGATCGACCGCAGCACCTCCTTGGAAGGACGCACGTCGCGGCCGCGTTCGATGAACGTGTAGTAGGCCACCGACATGTCGGCGAGCTGGGCGACCTCTTCGCGACGCAGTCCCGGGTCGGCCGAGCTGCGTTGTCCCCGAGGCCGACTGATGCCGACTTCCTCGGGTTGCAGTCGCATTCGGCGCTGGCGGAGGAACTCTCCCAGGGAGGGAACGGGCTCGCCGCCCCTGGCTGCCATGGCGACAGTGTGCCAGCGGTGTGCTCCACGCGCCTGACCACGCTCGCCGGACTTCAGGACAGCGCGTATGCCGCTCCATTAGCGTGGTGTACATGGCAGGTCGTGCCCGCAGTTCCACCCGCGCCCCACGGGTGGAACCGGAGTCACCGGCGGGGTTGCTGGTTCGACTGCGCGGACTTCGACCGTCGCTCTCGCCGGCCGAGGACCGCGTCGCCGAAGAGGTCCTCGCCGACCCTCGCGCGGCCGCGGCACTGACCATCAGCGAGCTGGCTGACGCCGCGCACACCTCAGAGACGACGGTGCTCCGGTTCTGCAAACGCCTCGGGATGCCGGGGTACCCCCAGCTGCGTCTCGCGCTCGCCGCGGAGTCGGCCCAGCCGCGTCAGCTCACCGCCACGCAAACCGACATCAACGAGGACGACACCGTCGACGACATCATCTCCAAGGTGGCGTACGTCGACGCGAGCGCGGTGGAAGAGACGGCGCAGCAGCTCGACCGAGTCGCGCTCAGCAAGGCCGCCGACGCGATCGCGGCCGCGGGCCGCGTCGACCTCTACGGCATCGCCGCAAGCAACGTCGTCGCCGACGACCTGCAGCAGAAGCTGCACCGGATCGGCGTCATCGCCTTCGCCTGGAACGACCCTCACATCGCCCTCACCAGCGCGACCCTGCTGGGGCCGAACGACGTCGCCATCGGGATCTCCCACTCGGGGACGACCAAGGAGATCATCGAGGCGCTGGCCAAGGCCCGCAGCCGGGGCGCGACGACGGTCGCCATCACGAACTTCCCACTGTCCCGACTGGTCAGTACCGCCGACATCGTCCTGACCACGGCGGCCCGAGAGACCTCGC
>DASTNV010000218.1:0-12196 GCA_035762725.1 Lapillicoccus sp.
ACCCGGCCAGGGTGAAGCCGGTGAAGACGCCGATCGCGTAGAACGCGACCAGCTCGTCGACGTGCGCGCCAGTACCGAGGATCAGAGCGAGGGCGATGACGGCTAGCACGACGATGCCGTTGGAGAAGGCCAGCCGGTGCCCGCGCTTGGTCAGCCAGCGGGGCAGGAAGCCGTCGGCCGCCACGAAGTTCGCGAGGTAGGGGAACCCGTTGAACGGCGTGTTGGCCCCGGTCCAGAGGATGAGCATCGTCGCCAGCTGGACGACGAAGTACATGACCTGCCCCGCCAACGAGTCGCCCAGCACGGCCTTGGCCACCTGGGAGATGACGGTCGGCGAACCGCTCTCGTAGGCGACAGCGTGGGTCTCGTGGGCCAGCCAGGAGACGCCGGCCACCAGGGTGCCCAGCAGCACGCTCATGATGACCAGGGTGCGGCGCGCGTTGAGGCCCTGCGGCGGCCGGAAGGTGCTGACTCCGTTGGAGATCGCCTCCAGGCCGGTTAGTGACGAGCCGCCGTTGGCGAACGACTTCATGAGGATGTAGACCGCCCCGACGGCCAGCAGCGGGCTGCCCTCCCCCACGGGGAACGCGCCGACGGCCGTCGTCGGGTCGTAGTGCGGGAGGTCGCCGAGGATCTCGCGGACCAGGCCGCCGATGATGACGATCCCCATACAGGCCACGAAGAAGTAGGTCGGGAAGGCGAACAGCCGGCCGGCCTCGCGCAGCCCGCGCAGGTTCCCGTAGACGAGGACGAGCACGACGCCGACGGTGATCTCGAGCTGGTAGTCGCTGAGGAACGGCAGGGCACTGGTGACGGCCGCGGTGCCCGCTGACGCCTGAACGGCGACTGTGACGATGTAGTCGAGCATCAGCGCGACCGCGCCCACCTGGGCCACGACGGGCCCGAAGTTCTCCCGCGCGACGACGTAGGAGCCACCGGCCGCGGTGTAGGTCGTCACCACCCAGCGGTAGGTCAACGTGACGAGGACGAGCACGACGAGGACGATCCCCGTCATCGGGAGGAGCAGGGTGTATGCCGCGAGCCCGAACAGCGGGATGAGGACGAGGAGGATCTCCTCCGACCCGTACGCCGACGACGAGATGCAGTCGCTGGAGAGCACGCCGAGCGCGGTGCGCTTGCTGAGCCGTTCGCCCTTCAGCTCGACGTTGGTGAGCGGCGGACCGAGCAACCGGCACTTGATCCGGTAGGCGAGCGACTCCGGCGCCTCGATCACCACCGGTAGTGCTTCGGGCCGGGCGAACCGGGCGTCCTCGGCGCGGGTGGCTCGCGAGGGATCCACCGCGACCGGATCGCTGCCCTCGACCGCCACGCTGGTATTCAACCTGACGGGATGCCCGGAGTGGTGCGATGTCGTCGTGACGTCGACCCGCACCCGCCCCCGTGCTCCTGCCGCTGCCCTCGTCACCGCGACCGCGTGCGCCCTGCTCGCCGGTTGCGCCGCGCCGCCGCCCACCGGCTCCGCGACCACCGCCACCCCCGCCCCGGTCACCGTCCAGGAGCTGGGCAAAGGCGAGCAGACGGCAGCGGTCGACGTGGAGGTCGCCGGCCCGGCCCAGGTGGTCTTCCGACGGATCACCCTCAGACCCGGCGCCGGCACTGGTGAGCACTGCCATGCGGGCCAGCTGGTCGCCGTCGTCGAGCAGGGCGAGCTCACCCACTACGCCCCGACCTACCCGGGCGGCGTCCACGTCTACCAGACCGGCGACTCGGTCATCGAGGGCGCCCGCTACGTCCACGAGGGCAAGAACCTCGGCACGGTGGATCTCGTCCTCCTCGTCACCTACGTCATCGCCGAAGGGCAGCCGCTCGCCCAGACCGACCTCACCAAGTGCGACCCGAAGGGCACCATCTGACGGTCTATCTCTGTTCATCATCCGCATTGATGTGCTAGGAATGGGGCGAGTCACCCGAGTCGAGGAGAGGGGCGCTGGTGCCTACCCCGGAAACCGGTCGCGCCGCATACCCGCACCTCTTCGCACCCATCACCGTCGGCACGATGCAGCTGCGCAACCGGGTCATGCTGCCGCCACACGCGTCGGCGATCGGCAACATCTACGGCACCGACGAGGACGCCGAGCGCAACATCGCCTACTTCGAGGAGCGGGTGCGCGACGACGGCGTGGCCTGGGTGGCCAGCCTCTCGACCCACGTCCGCAACACCCTGATTCCCGGGTTCGAGCCCACCGGCGTCGGCGCGGCCACCCTGGGCTTCTTCCGGCTGCCGTTCTTCGTCGAACGGGTCCAGGCGTTCTCGGACACCCTGCATGGGCACGGCGCGACCGTCTCGGTGCAGATGGTCCACCAGGGCGGGATGCCGCATGGCGCCTCGGCGGTGATGAGCGCGCCGGTGATCAACCTCATGCCTCACGTCATGGACCAGGACGACATCGACGCGTTCGTCCGCGAGTACGCCGACTCGGCTCGGCTGTCGATGGACGGACGCGCGGACGGCGTCGAGGTGCACCTCAACCACGACGACATCCACGAGTGGTTCCTCTCCCCCTTCACCAACCAGCGCACCGACGCCTACGGCGGATCACTCGAGAACCGTTGCCGGTTCGCGGTCGAGACCCTGCAGGCGATCCGCGACGAGGTCGGCACGGCGATGACCGTCGGGGTCCGCCTCAACATCCGCGAGGAGGTGCCCGGTGGCTACGACGCCGACGGCGGCGTCGAGATCGCCCAGTACCTCGAGTCGACCGGCCTCATCGACTACGTGCACGGCGTGGTCGGATCGCCTTGGGGCAACCCGAGCTACATCCAGCCGACCTACTTCGAGCCGGCCCAGTGGTCCGAGCTCGCCGGACGGCTCAAGGCCGCGCTGACCATCCCGGTGGTCCACACCGGGCGAGTCAACGGCCCGGACGTCGCCGAGCGGGTGCTCGCGGCCGGGCACGCGGATATCGTCGGGATGGCCCGGGCGCACATCGCCGAGGGTCGGATCCTCGAGAAGGCCCGCTCCGGCAGGGTTTTGGAGATCCGGCCCTGTGTCGGTGGAAACGAGTGCATCAGCCGGCGCTACGTCGAGGGGCTCGGCTTCGGCTGCGCGGTCAACCCTCGGACCAGCCATGAGGTCGAAGGGCCGTGGCCGCGGGTCGCCGGGCCGCGCCACCTCCTCGTCGTCGGCGGCGGCCCCGCGGGCATGGAGCTCGCCGCACTGACCCGCGAGTCCGGGTTCGAGGTGACGCTGTGGGAGGCCGAGGAGGAGCTCGGTGGGCAGCTGCGGTACGCCGCGATGGCTCCACGACACGAGATGTATGCGGCCTACCTCCACTGGCAGGGACGTCGGCTGCGCGACCTCGGCGTCGATGTGAAGCTCGGTCAGCGCGCTGACGTCGACGACGTGCTCGGCCTTGGCGCCGACGTCGTGGCCGTTGCGACCGGCGCGAGTCCTCGGGTGCCGCAGATCCCCGGCGCCGACGGGCCTTCAGTGGTCGACATCCGGGACGTGCTCGCCGGGCGCGCCACCGTCGGCGCCCGCGTCCTCGTCGTGGCCCAAGACGACCACGTCCCGCCGCTGTCGGTGGCGGACCGGCTGTCGGACGAAGGCCGCGAGGTGGTCGTCGTCTACGCGACGGCCGGCCCCGCTCCCCTGCTCGGCCGCTACATTGTCGGCGGCATCCTCGGCCGGCTCGACGCGCAGGGCGTGCGGATGCGGTTCATGGAGGAGGTCGTGGCGATCCGCGGATCCGAGGTCGTCGTCCGCAACGTCTACTCGCTCCGAGAGGAGACGGTCGGCGGGTTCGACTCGGTCGTCCTCGCCTGCGGATCGGTCTCCGACTCGGGCCTCTACGACGCGTTGAAGCCGCGGCTCCCCGAGGTGCACATCCTCGGGGACGCGTATGCGCCGCGCCGCCTCGTCTTCGCCACCAAACAGGCCTACGCCCTGGCCGAGCTCCTCGTTCGAGCCTGACACCCACGCATACGGAGGAACCATGCTGCTCAAGGACAAGGTCGCGCTGATCACGGCAGGCGCGTCGGGAATGGGACGGGCCGGCGCGGAGCGGTTCGCCGCCGAGGGCGCCCACGTCATCGTCGTGGACTTCAACGAGGCCAACGCCACCGAGACCGTCGAGGGCATCCGCGCGTCGGGTGGCAGCGCGTCCGCCGAGATCTGCGACGTCCGCGATCTCGGGGCACTCAAGGCGCTGGCTGAGCGCGTCGAGAAGGAGCACGGCGCGCTGCACGTGCTGTACAACAACGTCGGCATCCCCGGCGCCGCGGGCCTCGAGCTGACCCAGGAGGAGTGGGACTTCGGACTCGAGGTCAACGCGCGGGCGTCGTTCTTCCTGAGCGGGTACCTCACCTCGGCGCTCAAGGCGGCGCACGGAGCGTCGGTGATCTTCACGTCGTCGACGTCGGGGTTGATCGGCTCGCCGTTCAGCCCGATGTACTCGTTCACCAAGGGCGGCATCATCGCGCTGGTTCGGTCGATGGCGCTGGCGTGGGCACAGGACGGCATCCGGGTGAACGCGATCGCGCCAGGGTCGGTGGAGACCCCGGGGCTCCCGGCGTTTTTCCGCACCGACGACCCCGAGGAGATCGAGACGCGCAAGAAGGCGTTCTTCGCGACCATCCCGATGGGCCGAGCCAGCCAGCCGGAGGAGATCGCCGGGGTCGCCCTGTTCCTCGCGAGCGACCTGTCCAGCTACGTGACCGGCGTGACCATCCCGGTGGACGGCGGCATCACCGCCAAGTAGCCCTCAGAGCGCCAGGACCTCGGTCCTTCGAGGACATCGTGGGAACAATCCCGCGCCAGAGCACGGGTAGGTTCCCACGATCAGGCCGAAAGCCGCCGGGACGTGGACCCGTTCCAGGCTGAGGGGCGAGCTAGTTGCCGCCGCCGGCGCGGGCGGCCGCCACGATGAGAGCGGCCACCTCGGGCTTCTGGATGTCGGAGTGCGCCCCGGCGAACGAGCTCTGACTGGTGTCGTTGATGACGAAGTTCGCGTCAGCCCGGTGGAACTCCCCCACGACGAAGGTCTCCTGACCGGTCAACGGCAGCGAGACCTGATGGGCGGTTACGCCCTGGTACCCGTCGGCGCCCATCGCGCCCCAGCGGCTCGCGTCCTCGCTGTCCTGGTTGTCCTGCTGGGCGAGGAACGAGGCCTTGGGGTACCAGTTGCCCACCGCCCAATCGGCGGTGGTGAAGGTCGCGCAGAGTGGTCCCTTGACCCGGTTCTGGAACCCGGACAGCGCGCCCTGGATGCCCAGGTCGGAGGAGCCGTCACTGAACGACCAGTGCGAGAAGGCGCCCTGCACGAGGGTCAGCGAGGCGACCGGGCTCTGCTCCGGGCTCCCGATGCCGGCCAGCGAGAACGCCACCAGACGAGCGCCGAAGCTGTGTCCGATGAGGTGCACGCGGACCCCGGGTGCCCCGGTCTGCAGCGCCACGAGGAACGAGGCGAGGCCACTGCGCCCGATGTCGCCCGCCCGACCCTTCATCTGGAAGTAGGAGCCGACCCGTAGCGCGTCCTTGGCGCCGTTCCAGACCTTGCCGAAGAAGTCGCCGATGCCCTGGGTGTCGCTCTCCGGCGGCGCACTGCCCATGACCGTCGACAGCTTGCCGTAGGCCGCCTTCGGGTCGTCGGTCGTGAAGAGGACCGCCTCGCCGGAGTCTTCCGCGGTGGTGGCGTCGCCGGCCGGCGTCGTCGCAAAGACCTTGCCCAACAACGCGTGGAACTCGTCGAGGCGCTCCTGCTGGACGGCCTGGGACTCGCCCTTCTCGACGCCTTTGATCCCCGCGTCGACGAGCGCGCCCATCCTCTTGAGGTCGGCTCGGTCCGCCTTCCCGAAGCCGTCCCCCAGGGACTTCGCGATGGCCTTGCCGGAGACCGCCGCGTCAGCCTGGCCGGGGGGCGGGGGCGCCGCATCAGGTATGCGGGCCAGCTCACGTACCCCTTCGGCCGGCGGGTCCGGGAACCACAACGACGGCCAGTAGACCCCGAGGAACCGCGCCGAGCTGGGAACGCCGGGACTGGAGTGCAGCAGCGCGAACATCCCGTCGTAGAGCTGGTCGGCCATCGCCTCCGAGTTACCCCAGCCGTGGGACATGACGAACAGGTCCTGTGTCCCGCTGGCCTTGATCTGGTCGACGAGGGACTGCATGCTGTCCGCGCCGGCGGCGACGCTGCCGTCCGCCTCGAACCGCAGCTGCCAGTAATCGCGAGCCGAACCGTCCATCGCCCTCTCCTGTCCTTCGTGGGTCAGCTGTCCGCCAGCATCCGCATCGCGTCGACGAGTCCGGCCCCCTGCGCATACCGGTCGCGACCGAGGTCGGTCGCCGTCCTCATCAAGAGGGCCTTCACCTCGGCCGGCCGCCCGATGAACTCGGGCCGGCAGGAGAGGAACCCGGCGATCACGCCCGACACGTGGGGCGCGGCGGCGCTGGTACCGCTCTGCTCCGCATACGTCAGCGTCGTACGCATCCCGCGACCGGTGAGACCGGCACTCGCGCGAACCAGTCCCGTTGCCGCGGAACAGATCCACTCGCCCGGTGCGACCACGTCGGGCTTGGGGCGGCCGTCCAGGGTCGGCCCCTTGGACGACGTCCAGGAGACCCCGAAGACGTGCGGCGCCTCGCGGTGGGTGGACCCGACGGTGATGCACGTCGCAGCGTGTCCTGGTTCGGTCACCGATGCGAGCACGCCCACCGACTGCTTGGACGACTGCGGCGAGATGGTCTGCCCGTTGTTGCCGGCCGAGATGACGACGACGACACCAGAGGCGGTCAGCTCGTCGATCCGCTGGCAGAGCGGCGACAGCCCTGCGGCATAGTGCGACGGGTCCCAGTCAGCGCCGAGGCTGAGGTTCACGCCGTGGATCCGCAGGTTCTGCCGGTTCGTGTTGACCTCGCGGAGGATGTACTCGATCGCCGCGATCACGGCCGAGGAAGACGTCACCGCGGCGCCTTGGATCTGACGGAACACCTTGAGGCTGACCAGCTCGCACTCCTGCGCCATCCCAGCGAGGGGCCCGACGTTGGTGCGGCGGACGAAGCCCCCGTCCACCGGCTCCATCGAGTCGGCGACGACCGGCTTCTTGTCCTCGGGACACGATCCCGCGATGATGCCCGCGACGTGCGTGCCGTGGCCGACCTCGTCGGTCAGCGGCGAGTCCGGCGCACCGCCCGGAAACGGGACGTTCGGCTGCACCAACCGGGAGAAGTCGCGGTGCAGGCCGCCGGTCCGACGCAGCTGGTCCGCTGGGACCTTGCCCTCCCGGGCCAGCTCGAGCTGCGAGAAGTGCAGGTGGGCGCGGTCGATGCCGGTGTCGATGACCGCCCAGACGATCCCAGAACCGTTGGCGTTGAACGCTCTCCGTGCCGCATCGACCTTGACGGTCGGTGCCGATCGATCTACCTGAGCGAAGAGCACGTAGTCCGGCCACGCGTGCCGGATCACCGGTGGTCCGGTGGTGCGGTCCTGGTCAAGCTGGACCAGCCGCTGCAGCCCGCCGCGGGTCATCACGCACTGGTACAGCGACCCGGTGATCGGCTCCTTGGTCGCCGATGCCTCATCCGCTGCCCGCCACCAGTCGTCCCACAGCGCGTCGAAGGTGTCCTGCTGCGCGCGCAGACCGCCGGGGAACGACGAGTCCAGCTCGACCACCACGACGACGGACTGTTCCTCCGGGGGCACGCCGGCCTCGAGGGACAGCTCGCGGTGGGCGATCTCCGGCCGACCGGCCTCACGCGGCGGTGACGCCGTGACCGGTGACGCGATGTCGCCGATGATCGGCGAGCGGCCCCGACCGGCGGACACACCGGTGACGCGGACGCTCGGGTCCGGCGGGTCGGTCACGGACAACGTGGGCCCCTTTCCCCTGAGCGAGATTCAGCATCCCGCACGCGCCACCGGGGACGCACGCATATCGGCGAAGTCGCAGCGCCCGTTCAGCCCAGGTCGGCCAGTACCCCGTCGATCCGACGCCGGGCCATCTCCGGGGTGCCGGGCCCCGGCAGGACGTACCGCCGGCCGGACTCGATCGCCGCGCAGACCAGGTCGGCCACCGTCGCCGCGTCGACCGGTTCGAGAGTGAGCTGGAAGTCCGGCGGCGGCAGCGACCCGCCACCGGCCGCCGCAGCGACCAGCTCGGCCGGTCGGTTCCGTTCCGCGGTGTGAATCCGACTCGGCACCGGACCCGGGCACAGCACGGTGACGCCGACGTCGGCGCCGACGGTCGCGAGCTCCTCGACGAGGGTCTCGGACAGGCCGACGACGGCGTGTTTCGAGGCGGTGTATGCGCCGTTGCCACCTCCGGGGATCGGCGCCATCCCGGCGATCGAGGACGTGTTGACGACGTGGCCGCTCCCCTGCGCGATGAGGTGCGGCACAAAGGCCCGGATCCCGTTGGCCACCCCGAGGAGGTTGACCTCCAAGGTCCAGCGCCAGTCCTCCGGGGACTGCTCCCAGACCGGTAACCGCGGCGTGACCACACCCGCGTTGTTGCAGACGACGTCGACCCGACCGAGCACGTCGAGCGTACGAGTGGCCAAGCGCAGCACCGCATCCGGGTCACGGACATCGGTGACCTGTCCGACGACCCGACCTCCGCCGACGACCATCTCCCCCACCGCCTCCTCCAGCGCGTCGGCCTCCACATCGGCCGCGACGACCGCGAGGCCGCGGCGCAGGAAGCCCTCCGCCAGGCCGCGGCCGATCCCGCTGGCCGCGCCGGTGACCACGGCGACCTGTCCCGCCTCGAGCCTCATCGCCGGGTCACCCGACCAGCTTCGGCACGACCTCGGTGCCGAACGTCTCGAGCTGCTCCATGGCCTCCCGGTGCGGCAGCCCCGGCCAATGCGGCTTGAAGACGAAGTCGGTCATCCCGAGCTCGACCTCCAAGGACGCCAGCGCATCGGCACACTCGGCCGGGCTCCCAAGGATGAACCGATCCTCGATGTCCGCGCGCAGCTCCTCACCGGACTGCATCGGGGTGTTCTCTCCGGACAGCCCCCACTTCCGATAGACCTCGTAGCGCGCGCGGTACCGCGCCAGGGCCGCCTCGAACCCTGCTTCCTTGGACGAGGCGATGAGCAGCTCGCGGCGGACGGGGAACGCCCCGTCCAACGGGAGTGCAGCCGCCTCTCGGGTCTCGAGGAACAGCCCACGCAGCGAGGCCAGCTCGGTATGCGTGGGGAACGGGGGCGCGTACCACGCGTCCCCCAGCCGGGCGGCTCGCCGGATCGCTCCGGAAGCCTGGCCGCCGATCCACACCGGGGGTCCGCCCGACTGAAGGGGCAGCACCGACGGTCGCGCCCCTCGCACGCTGTGGAACCGGCCCTCGATGTCGACGGTCTCGCCGCTCCACATCGCCCGGACGATCCGCAGCGACTCCTCGAACCGGGCGACGCGTGTCCCCGGCTCCACCCCGAAGGCGTCGAACTCGTGCGCGCTGTAGCCCAGCCCCACCCCGAACACCGCTCGACCGTCGCTGAGCACGTCGAGCGTCGCCATCTGCTCGGCGATGTCCACCGGGTTGACCATCGACAGGAGGATGATCCCGGTGGCCGCCCGCATCGTCGGCGCGACCGCCGACAGGTGGGTCAGCCACGGAACCGGTTGGTAGTAGCGGAGCTCCGAGCCGAGGAAGTGCTGACCGCAGACCATGAGGTCGAAGCCCAGCTGCTCCGCGGTCCGCACCAGCTCCTCGTGCTCGCGCACCTGCTGACGCGGGTCGACGCTCGCGTCGTGGACCGAGGTGAGCAGGATCCCGAACCTCACGACGCCGGCTCCAGCTCGGCCTGCGCCAACGGGGTATGCAGGTGCGCGCCGAACAGGTCGGAGCAGAACGGGTCGCTGCTGGACGACCACCGGACCAGCGACACCTTCGCCGCGCGGATCCGGTCGTCCCACCAGACGCCCTTGACCTGGTCGACCGGCACCGAGTAGGCCGCCGCGACCCCCTCGACGGTGAGCAGCGTCGAGGAGCGAGCCGCCGCATACCGTTGCTGGTCGCCGAAGAAGAGGTCGATGGTCACGGTGAACGGACCGGCGTTCTTGCTCCGGATGACATCGGTGGCCTCAGACAAGCGCATGACGGTCCTCCTCGGCGGCGGAAAGCGTTGCGGTGCGCGGGAACCGGACCACCTGGGTGGGGAAGGGCGCCACCGGGTCGGCCAGCGGCAGCAGGTGGTAGATCGAGAACGAGTAGACCTCGGAGACCGGGACCACAACCGGCATGATCGGCGCAGCCGCGTTCCCGGCCGTGGTCTTGCGCCCGGGGTACGGCCCGATGAAGAGGCGGATGAACGCGAAGTACGCCGCTTCCTTGGCCAGCTCCTCGGTGTCGGCGACCACGTCGACGAGGACGCCGGCCTCGTGCCCGGTGACCGCGGTGTTGGGTTCGAGGGCACCGAGAACCGCGTCCAGCCCGAAAATCCGCGTCGCGATCCGGAGCCGTCCATCCCGGACGGCCTCGGCGAACCTCGGCGCGGCCGCGACCGCCGCCTCCGCTGCGTCCGCCCACGAGCGCGCTTGGGCCAGCAGTGCCGGCTCCCGCACCCCGAGGAGGCTGACCGCCCGGAAGCCCTCGCGCCGGGCGCCCTCCATGAGCACTGTGTACGGCGCCTCGACCCACCGGGCTCCCTCGCACCGGATACCGGTCGGCGTCTCGACGTAGGTCGCGTCGGCGAGGTCGAGGAGACCGCCGGGGTTTTCCTCCTGGGTCGGGTGTGACCGTTCGTAGAAGGTGTGCGACACCAGGGACCGGACCGTCGCGCGGGCGTCCGGTGAGGGCGACCGGACCTCCACCCCGGTCTCGTCGAGGCTGGCCCACAGGCACCGCCCCGAGTCCCCCGGTTCCAGCGCGAGACCGCCGCACTCGAGCAACTTTCCGGCCAACGCCGCCACGGCTGTGGGGATGCCTCGGAGCATCGGCAACGCCATGAACAGCCCGATGTCGAGGGCCCGCCCGGTGATCACACCGTCGACCCCGCGGTCGAGCGCGGCCATCACGGGCTCCGGCCCGATGAGGGCGACGATCCGCTCCGCCTCGTCGACGTCGGTCGCGGTGAGCTGCGGCGAGAGCGCGGCGCCGGGACCCGCGGGGATCACCGGTTGGCCGCCGGCGATCGTGGCCAGCAGCAGATCTCGGTCGACCTCAGAGCGGATGACCCCGACGTCCAGCGACCAGCCGTTCCGGGCGCACAACGCGTCGAACGCCTCCAGGCAGGTGTCGAGGTGTGGGTTCGCGCCGGCGATCCCGAACGAGAAGACGAATGGCACACCGTGCTCGACGGCGGCCCGGACGTACGGTTCGACGTTCGCGGCCTGGTTCGCCGACACCTGCTCGCCGGAGCCGAGCCAGTAGGGACCCCAGTCGCTGCCGGTGCCCTGGGCCACGACGACGTCCACGCCCCACTCGAAGGCCCGCGCGATGTCCGCCTCGATGCCGGGCACCGGCGCAATGTGGTTGACGAAGGCCAAGATCCGGACCGTCATGGTGTCCTTCCTGAGAGCCGGGCGCGCAGCACACCGGTGGCGACCTTGCCCGACGCGTTGCGGGGCAGCTCGTCGACGATGTGGACCCGACGTGGCCGTTTGTAGCCCGCCAGCTCGCCGCGCGTGGCCTCGATGATCGACTCGGGCGTCCGCCGGGCAGCGCCGTCGAGGACGACGACGGCGACGACCGTCTCGCCCCACGTCGGGTCGGGCTCGCCGATGACCACCACGTCGGCGACCGCGGGGTCGAGGCGCAGTACGTGCTCGACCTCCGAGGGGTACACGTTCTCGCCGCCGGTGATGATCATGTCCTTGAGCCGTCCGGTGACGTAGAGGAAGCCCTCTGCGTCGAGGTGACCGAGGTCGCCAGTGCGGAGCCATCCGTCGTGCAGCAGCTCCTCGGTCGCCAGCGGCATCCCGTGGTAGCCGATACAGTTCTGGGCCGACCGGGTCCAGACCTCGCCGACCTCCCCGGCCCGCAGCCGAGCATCGGTCACCGGGTCGTGGATCTCGACCTCCACCCACGGGTATGCGCGTCCGGCCGACGCGCTCCTCGGGTCGCTGTCGGTGCGAGCCGGGTCGGGCTCGAGCTCGGTGAAGCCACCCGTGGTCTCGGTCATGCCGTAGACCTGACGCAGGACAGGTCCGAGAACCGTTGTCGCGGCTTGGCGTTCGGCGTCGCTGATCGGCGAACCGCCGTAGACGACGGTCCGCAACGACGGAAAGGCGCC
>DASTNV010000219.1:0-7750 GCA_035762725.1 Lapillicoccus sp.
TCGAGCTCCTCTTTGGCCGCCCAGGCGCGAATGTCGCCCCGCTGCAACGCCACCGCGAGCAGGTCGGGGAACGCGTCCGGCGTGCAGGCGAATGCGGGGACGCCGAGCTCGGCGAGGTCGCCGGCCAGCGCTCGGTCGAAGGCGGGCGCTCCCTCGTCGGAGAGGGCCAGCAGGACGACGACCTGGATCCCGGCCCCGAGCATCTGGTCGACCCGCGACAGCATCTCGTCGCGGACGCCGCCCTCGAACAGGTCGGAGATGAGGACGAATACCGTGTCCGCCGGCCGGGTGACCAGACCCTGGCAGTAGGCGATCGCCCGGTTGATGTCGGTACCCCCGCCGAGCTGGGTCGCGAACAGCACGTCCACCGGATCGGCTAGCTGCTCGGTGAGATCGACGACTGCGGTGTCGAAGACGACGAGGGAGGTGCGGACCGCCCGCAGCGAGGCGATCACCGCGCCGAAGATCGACGCATACACGACCGACGCCGCCATCGAGCCGGACTGGTCGATCGCAAGGATGATGTCGCGCTGGACGTGTTGCTGCCGCCGCCCGTACCCGACGAGCCGCTCCGGCACGACGGTGCGCTGCTCGGGCAGGTAGTGCTTGAGGTTCGCGCCGATGGTGCGGTTCCAGTCTATGTCGCGCAGCTTCGGCCGACGGGTGCGCGCGGCGCGGTTGAGGGCGCCGGTGACCGCCGCGCGAGTGCGGTTGGCGATCCGCTTCTCGACCCCGTCGACGACGGTGCGCACCACGGCGCGGGCCGTGGCGCTGGACGTCTCGGGAATCGCCGACCCGAGGCTGATCAGGGTCGAGACGAGGTGGACGTCCGGCTCGAGCGACTCCATCAGCTCCGGTTCGAGGAGCAGCGAGCGGACCCCGAGCCGGTCGATCGCGTCGCGCTGCATTACCTGGACGACGGTCGACGGGAAGTATGCGCGGATGTCGCCGAGCCAGCCGGCCACCCGTGGGGCGGAGCCGCCGAGGCCGCCGGTACGAGGCCCGTTCGTGTCCGCGCCGCCGGCCCCCGGCTCTCCGCCGCCGTAGAGCGCGGCCAACGCCTGGTCCACCCGCTGGTCGTCGGCGCTGAGCCGGAAACCCGTCTCCTTGTCGGTGGAGTCGCCACCTAAAGCCAGCCGCCAGCGCCGGGTCCGTTCGTCGGTCACGACGGGCCTCCGGGCGGCAGTCCGAGCAGCCGGGCCACGGTGGCGACCGCCGGAGCGGCCCGCGCGAAGTCGGCGTCCGTCCAGCCCGACGACGTTCGCGCGTCGACCGCCGGTCCGGACCCGTCCAGCCGGCGCAGCTGCTGGGCCAGCTGGCGTCGCTCGGCCACCTCGAACCCCCCGAAGGTCCGTCGCAACAACGGCAGCACGTCGATGAACTCCTCCGGCCGCAACCCGGACAGCCAGGCGTCCAGGGTTCCGAGGAGCGTCGGGTCGTGGACGAGGAGTAGTCCGCCTCCGGCGAGGAACCCCTCGATCCAGGCCGCCTTGGCCGCCGGGGTCGACCCGACCGACAGCGCGCGGTGCAGCCGCCGCGCGGTCTCCTCGGCGTCGACCACCTGGGCGTCCGCCAGCAATCGCACGAACCGACCGGCCAGCAGCCCGTGCAGGTCGGCGCGGTGGGTCAGCTTCTCCAGCGTCGCCAGCCACTCCGCCCGGCGCTCGGCTGACATGAGCGCGGTCGCGGCGTGGACCTCCTCGACCCGGTCGCGCAACGCTTCGGCGGCCTCGTCGCCCAGCCCGGTGACCGCCGCCGGCAGCGCCGCCTCGATCCGCACCAGCAACGAGGTGGCGACCTCGCCGAGCGCTGTGATGTCAGTCCCGCGGACGTCGCCGTACCGCATCGCCCGCACCAACACCGGCAGCGCGTCCATGAGGTGCTCGACGTCGACGTCCACGGCGGCGCGGTCGCGCAGGGCGGCCAGCACCTGCGGCAGGGCGTCGCCGAGATCGCCGAGCAGGCAGGCCTCCATGGCGCGCGTCACGGTCGCCAGCGAGCTCGCCGCGTCGGTCGCACGGTCCACCACCCGGGCGCTCGCGGCCTCGCGGACGGTGGTGCCCCAGACACTGGCGACGGCGATGTCGACGGACAGCTCCGGTCGCCAGACCAGCGTCCAGCCCTCCTTGAACGTGCCGGTTCCGCTGGTCCGAGCCGGTGTGCCCCAGTCGATCCCGAGCGCCCGGAGTCGGTGCAGCAGGTGAGAACGGGCCAGGTCGTTGGGCTTGCGCAGGTCCAGCTCCAGCGCCTTGTCCAGCGGGTCCATGGCCAGCCGCAGCCGCCGCGCCGTGGCGCGCAGGTCACTCTCCAGCGGGACGACCGGCGCCTCGTCCGGGACCGTCCCGAGCAGCTCGCCGACCACGACGTCGCGGGTGACGAGGTCGACGAGCAGGTCCTCGCCCTGGCACAGCACCGAGCGGGTCGCGTCGGTGACCTCGGCCAGCCCGGCCAGCGGCCGACCGCGCATCGTCGCGACCGTCTCGGCCAGCCGGACTGCCTCGATGACGTGCGCCGACGAGACTGGCAGGTCCTTCTCGCGCAGTCGCCCGGCCACCTTGGTCAGCCACCGCGGGACGACGTGGTCTGTCGTGGTGAACAGGTGGTGGTACCACCCCGGTGACTCGATCCCCGCGCCGTAGCCCGACGCATACGACAGCCGCGAGTGCGTCCACGGAACCCACGTCATCACCGTTCTGGTGCGCGGCATCCCCCTGAGGACGCGCGAGTCCGCTGCGGCGGTCGGCAGCGGGTCGGTCAGCGCCGGGGCGTGCCAGGCGCCGCAGACGACGACGATCCGGCGAGCGCCGGCCTTGCGGACGTCGCGCAGGACGGTGCGCATGTATGCCTCGCGCCGGGCCTCGTGCTCATCGTCGCGATGGGTACGCGTGGTGTTGCCGTCATCGCGCAGCTGCGCCATCGCCTCGGTTATGGCCTCGAATCCGGTTCCGTCAGAACGAGACTCGATGACGTCGTCCCACCAGCGCTCGGGGTCGTCGTAGCCCGCGGCCTGGGCGAGCAGGGCGATCGGGTCGGTCCGAACCGGGTCGACGTCGACCTCCTCGTCCCGCCGCCGGGGACGATGGGCCAGGACGGCCCCGGACGGCAGGTCGATGAAGCGCGCCCGCGCCTCGTGCTCGACCGCCCAGCGCAGCGCCTGCCACTCCGGCGAGAACACGGCATACGGCCAGAACACCGCCCGGTCCGGAGTCCCGGCGTCGTAGGCCAACAGGGCGACCGGCGGCACCATGCCGTCGGCGGCGACGAAGTGGACCAGCCCGTCGGCGTCGGCCGGACCCTCCACGAGGACGGCGTCGGGCGCGATCCGGTCCAGCTCGGCAAGGACGCCGCGCGCGGAACCCGGGCCGTGGTGCCGGACGCCGAGGACGTAGGTGCCGTCAGCGACGGTCCCGACGTCGGGTTCGGCGAGGGCTGCGGTCACCCGCTGACCTCGCGGCAGGCGCGGTAGAAGTCCGACCAGTCCGGGCGCTCGCGGACGACCGCCTCGAGGTACTCCGTCCACACGACCCCGTCGGCGACCGGGTCCTTGACGACCGCGCCGAGGATGCCGGCGGCGACGTCGGACGCGGTCAGCTCGCCGTCGCCGAAGTGGCCGGCGAGGGCCAGGCCGTTGGTCACCACCGAGATTGCCTCGGCGGTCGAGAGCGTGCCGGACGGCGACTTGACCTTGGTGCGGCCGTCCTCGGTGACGCCGGAGCGCAGCTCGCGGAACACCCGCACCACCCGGCGGATCTCGTCGGCGGTGGCCGGGACCTCGGGCAGCTCGAGGGCGCGGCCGAGGTCGGCGACGCGGCGGGCGACGATGTCGACCTCCTCGTCCTCGGTCGCCGGCAGCGGGAGCACGACGGTGTTGAACCGGCGGCGCAGGGCCGAGGACAGGTCGTTGACGCCGCGGTCGCGGTCGTTGGCCGTCGCGATGACGCTGAAACCCTTGGTCGCCTGGACCTCGGTCCCCAGCTCGGGCACCGGGAGGGTCTTCTCGGAGAGGATGGTGATGAGGGCGTCCTGGACGTCGGAGGGGATCCGGGTCAGCTCCTCGATCCGGGCGATCTTGCCCTCGCGCATCGCGGTCATCACTGGCGACGCTACGAGCGCGGCCGGGGACGGGCCCTCGGCGAGGAGCCGGGCGTAGTTCCAGCCGTACCGGATGGCTTCCTCGGCGGTGCCGGACGTGCCTTGCACGAGCAGGGTCGACGTCCCGCTGATGGCGGCCGCGAGGTGCTCGGAGACCCAGGTCTTCGCGGTGCCGGGGAGGCCGAGGAGCAGTAGTGCGCGGTCGGTGGCGAGGGTCGCCACCGCCACCTCGACGAGGCGCCGGGGTCCGACGTACTTCGGGGTGATCGCGGTCCCGTCAGGGAGGGTTCCACCGAGGACGTAGGTGACGACGGCTTGCGGGGAGTGCCGCCAGGACGGCGGCCGTGGACGGTCGTCGGCCCCGGCCAACGCCGTCAGCTCGTCGGCGAAGAGCTGCTCGGCGTGGGGACGGAGCAGCTCGATCTCGGCCGTGGACGTCTCGGTCACGGGGTACTCCTTCGGAGCTCGTCGTCGACGCGCGCGCGCACCGTCAGCGTCGCGGACAGGGTGGTCAGGGCATGCCGCCAAGGGTGGTCGAAGGACACGGTTCGCGCTTGCTGCTCGGCCCAGTCCTCGGTGGTCATCCGAGCCTCGATGGTCTCCACCAGGACGCGCTCCCGCACCGGAAGGCGACGCGCCACCAGGCGGAGCAACAGCGGTGTATCCCGGCCTGGTGCAGTGCGGGTGAGCCGCTCGAGGTAGCCGATGACGGAGGTGGCGAGGTCGGCCGGCCAGGTCCCCTCAACGGCGGTCAGCAGCGGAAGAACGGCACCGTCGCCGGGAGTCACCGACCCGAGCACATGCCGGACGTAGGCCACGCGCTCGTCGCGCGGCAGAACGCCGGCCAGCGCCCAATCCACGCGTGCGTCAGGGAGGCGAAGGAACCCTCGCGCCCACGCGACGTTGCGCTGTCCGACTGCGGCGCTGCGCCATGCCTGGTGGAGCTCGTGCTCGAAGTCGCCGGTGACCGGAAGCGCCACTATCTCGTTCGGCGAACGCCGGAACTCGTTCTCCCACAACGAGAGTGGCGTGCGGCGCAGGATCTGGTCGAGCCACGCGGCTCGCGGTCCCCGTCGCGTGCCACCGTCGTTGTCGGTGATGCCGTCACGCCGAGCCTCGTCGTCCAACGACCCCGGGGCGACGACCTCCAGCGTGGGTGGGCGCATGAGTCCGGAGCGGACCAGCCGGACCAGCGGACGGGCCCGGGCGATCATCCGCCGGCCGATGTCGGGCTGGGCGTCCAGCGGCTGGTTTGCGCACAGTCGCTCGAGCAGGAGGCTGGCTCGGGTACTCACGGCGGCCCGTCGGTCACCCAGAGCCGACTCGAGGAACGGCACGTCGTCGAGGTCGAGGCTCTCCTCCAGCGCCATGAGGAGCCCGACCCGGTCGTCGGCGCCCGCTGCGGCCCACTCGGACGCCAGCAGATCGCGGGCGGCGCCGGGGTCGGTCACGCGCAGGACGGCGAGGTGGTCGCCCGGAGGTACGAGCGGGAGAAGTCCGTGCCACTCCGGGTCGAGCTCCACCAGCCAGCGGCCGCGGCGGCCGACCACCGCCGTCAGCGCGGTGCCGAACCGGACGTCCTGCCCCAGGCCGAGGAACACCGGAACGTCGGCTGCGGGAAGGACCAGTCCGGATGCGGCGACCTGGTCGAAGAGCTCCGCCGCCAGCTCCCGGTCCTGGCGGACCGCCTGCAGCAGCAACGCCGCCAGCACGGCCGACATGACCGGCCGGACCTCAGCCGGCGCGGAGGCGACGGGGGTGGCCGGTCCGGGTTCGACGGTCACTGCCACCGCGGCGGTCTCCATCGCCGCGAGGTCAAGCAGCCGCGTGGCGGCGTCTTCCGCCAGGCCGGACATCACGGTCGTCGGATGGAACCCGGTCTCCGGGAGGGGCCGCGTCCCGGTGCCGACCGTCGCGGCGCTGACCAGCTCGTCCCAGGCGATGCTGGCCCGGGTCACGAGGCGACCTCCGACGCATACCCCGAGGCCGGCTGCTCGACTGGCCAGACGCCGACGGGAAACAGGCCGCCGTCGTACAGCTCGGCGGCGACGGTGACCACCGCGCCGCCGGAGACGGCAAGGACCGGCCACACGGTGTCGCGGCCGCCGCGGAGCGGGAGGCTGGCGCCGTCCTCGTCGAGGAACCGCCACTCGCCCCCGCCCCGCGCCGGGCGACCGTCGAGCAACGCCGGCCAGGTGGTGACCCACGGGTCCAGGGCCCGGGCCGCGGCGTTGTCGTCGAGAAGGCGGCCGATCGTGCGAGGACGCGACGGGGGTGGCATACCGAGGAAGGAGACCGGCTCGGCGTGCTGCTGCCCGACCAAGGCCCGCAGCGGCGGCTGCCCCGGATAGAAGTGGAGCCCCGCGTCGAGCGTGGTGCCGCGGACCAGCGACCGGTCCGGCTGCTGGCCGCCGGCGCCGAAGGTGAGGACCAGCGCCGGGCGGTCGGCGGTCGCCGCCCACAGCCAGGTTCGCCGGGTGATCAGCGACCCGGAGTCGGACTCGGTGGACCCGAGGACGTGCCAGTGGTCCCGGACCGGCGGACCGGCCAGCACCTCGTCGGCCGCGACGGTGTAGCCCACCCGCTGTCGGACCGTGGCGGCCAGCGGTTCCGGGAGGTCGTCGAGCCGCTGGTGGGCCGCGACGAGGAGCCGCAGCTGGGCGAGCTCGGCTAGCAGCCGGCCGGGCCAGCCCGATCCCGACGAGGTGACCTGGGGCAGCCGCCGCAGCGTGGCCGCGACGCCGGGGGCCTGGGCGTCGACCATCCGGGCGGCCATCCCGTCGAACCGGCGGTAGGCGTCGGCGGAGGCACCGGCGATCCCGGCGCGCACCTGGTCGCCCAACCAGACGTCGAGCTCGGCGAGGCCGGCGGTGACGCGCTCACGACGGCGGCCCAGGGTGCGGGCGGCCTGCTCAGGGTCCTTGGGCTCGGCGCTCTTCGCCGCCCGGGTCGCCGCCCGCGAGCTCCGCTCCTCGCGTCCGGCACCCCACGCCGCAGCGAAGCCGGCGGGCTCGTCGACGTCGGGTACCCCGCCGCCGGCCCAGAGCAGCAACAGCCCGAGGGCGTGCTTGCACGGGAACTTGCGGCTCGGGCAGTTGCACGAGGAGGCGGGGCCGGTGAGGTCGACGACGGTCTGGTACGGCCGGGAGCCGCTGCCCCGACAGAGTCCCCAGATGAGCGATCCGGCGGTACCGGTGCCGGACCACGGCGCGGGCGTCGACAGAGACCGGGCCGCGCGCTCCGACGCGGGGTCGGGCGCGAGCCCCAGCACCTGCTCGACGGTCCACCGGGTCCCCACGCACGGAGGCTAGTCCGGACCCCTGTCGCTAGGTCGGGCAGCCGTCGCCCACCTTGCGCAGCTCGAGGTCCAGGTGGTCGGCCCCATAGCCGAACCCGTCGAGCGTGACCGAGAAGCACCCTCTGAGCCAGACTCCGGTGTCACCTGAGAGAACGTCCCGCCCATCTACCGCCTCGATCCGGGTCATCGAACACGAACCCGTCTGCCCGCAGCCGTAATACAGCGTGACGTTTGCCGGCCCTGGCTTACCGAGGACCTGGTGATTGAGGAAGATCGGCGCCTTCCCCGCTGTCGCGATCAGGCCCTTCACGAAGGCGTCGGCCTCGGGGGTTTGGGTGTGGATGAGGGTGACTCCAGCGT
>DASTNV010000220.1:0-4065 GCA_035762725.1 Lapillicoccus sp.
GTCTCGTCGTCGACGGCGGTCATCCTGGGACCGTAGTACGGCTCACTGACGCTCCGTCGAGACCCACCTGTGGGCCGGGACGACGTGGGCGACGTTGGTCATCCGGCGCTGGATCGACGCGATCTCCCGGACCGCCTCCTCGACCAGACTTCGGTCGATCGACGAGAGCCGGTCGACGGTCGCAGGTCGGACGGCCGGGGGCAGACGGTCGCGCCACGAGCTCATCCGGGCGCACGACGACCGCGACTCCTCGGGAGTAGCCGCATCGTCCCGGGATACCGCCGCAGGTCGCCGACCACCTCGCTCAGGACTTCGTGGGCTCAGATGAGCAGTCCATCGGCGACCAGCGTCCTCAGCGTGGGGATGGCGGCGGTGATGACATCGGCTTCGGTCTGGTCCAGCAGGGTCGCGATCGCATCCAGGGCCTGGCGAGCGGTGAGAGTCCCGTCGCTGACGCCGACCAGTCCGGCGGCGACGGTGTCGAGCCGGACCACCCGGCCGAGACCCCCGCCCTGGCGCAGCTGGATCACCTCGGGATCCGGGGCGCCGGGGCGACCGTGTCGCTCCTCGGTGACGTCGGGAGCGCACGACCACGCGACGTCGAGCAGGGCGTCGTCGTCGTGCTCGGCCAGCCAGGTCCGCGCTCGGAGGCCGGCGTTCACGACCGGTCCCATGGCGGCGGCGACCGGACCCCGGTGGTCGACGAGTTCAGTCCACGGCTTGCGGGCCGTGGTCGGAGTCTGGAGGGCGACCACGCCGAAGCCGACCCGCTCGACCCCGCGCTGGGCGAAGTCGGCCAGCCACCCCGCATACAGGTCCTCGAACCCGGGAGTGCCGCTGCGCGAGCCCGCGTCGCCGGCCCAGAGCTCGGCGTACTCGGCGGGGTCCTGCTCGTCGCGTTGGACGACCCAGGCGTCGAGTCCGGTCCCCTCGAGCCAGCGGGTCCATATGTCGCGCCAGTCCTCTCCGGCGGGCACCTCCCAGTTGCCGATGAAGAGGGCGACGCCGCCGGGTTCGAGGTGATCGCCGGCTGTCCGGACCAGCCGCTCGACGACGGCGTCCCCGACCAGGCCGGCGTCGCGGTACTCGTAGGTCGCGATACCGGGGCGCCGGGGCGTGATGACGAACGGCGGGTTGCAGACGATGAGGTCGAACCGTTCTCCAGCAACGGGTTCGAAGAGGTTGCCGTGGCGCAGCTCGACCTCGACGTCGTTGAGGCCGGTGGTGAACCCGGCGAAGGCGAGTGCTCGTTCGGAGAGGTCGGTGCCGACGAGGTGGTCGGCATGGCCGACGAGGTGGAGAGCCTGGATCCCGCAGCCCGTGCCGAGGTCGAGGGCTCGTCGGACCGGCCGGCGCGGGGTCCACTGGGCGACCGTGGCCGACGCGGGTCCGACGCCGAGGACATGGTGCGGCGGCAATGGGCCGCCGCGCGCGGTTTCGGACTGGTCGGAGACGACCCACCAGTCGTGGGACTCGTCGCCGTAGGGGCGCAGGTCGCAGGTCGCACGGGCCTCGCCGGCGCTGGTCTCCACGAGGCCGAGGGCGACCGCGCCGCGAGTGGTGAGCGAGGGGAGCGCGCTGTCGAGGGCATCGGTAGGCACCGGCATACCGAGGGCGAAGCAGCGCGCCAGGACCGCCGTTGGTTCGCGTGATGCGCGAGTGGCGAGGTCCGCGGGGAGCGGCTGCTCGCGATGGAGCGCTGCGTCGGCGACCGGTCCGATTGCCGCGCGGACCCCGTCGACGGTGTACGCAGCGACCGTCAGGTCCGCACGTAGAGCGGCGACCAGCGGCGGGTCCACGCGCGGCGGAGAAGGCACGCCCTGCACCGTAGTTCGTTCCCCTAATAGGAGTGCAGCGGTCGGATTTCCGACCGCTGCACTCCTATTAGGTGAAACCGCGAGGTGGGTCAGACCCGGGACTGCTCCTCGTCGACCTCGACCAGCGTCTCCTCCTCCGCCGACGCCGCGAACTCGTCGTCGTCGAGGGGCGGCTCGTCCTCGGCCTCGTCGCCACCGACCGCGATGTCGCGCGACTTCGAGACGGCGACCGCGGCGACGATGATGATCAGCGCGACCGCGGCGATGCCGTAGCGGACCACCGGGTTGGCCGAGTTGCCGAGGGTCAGGATCACGATGGCCGGGGCGATGAGCACCGACACGAGGTTCATGACCTTGATGAGCGGGTTGATGGCCGGGCCGGCGGTGTCCTTGAACGGGTCGCCGACGGTGTCGCCGATGACCGTGGCCGCGTGGGCGTCGGAGCCCTTGCCACCGAAGTGGCCGTCCTCGACGATCTTCTTCGCGTTGTCCCAGGCGCCGCCGCTGTTGGCCAGGAAGACCGCCATGAGGCATCCCGTGCCGATCGCCCCGGCGAGGAAGCCGGCGAGGGCGCCGATGCCGAGGCCGAACCCGATGACGACCGGGGTGAGCGCGGCGAGCAGGCCCGGGGTGGCCAGCTCACGGAGCGAGTCGCGGGTGCAGATATCGACGACGCGGCCGTACTCAGGCTTCTCGGTGAAGTCCATGATCCCGGGGTGCTCCCGGAACTGGCGACGCACCTCGAAGACGATGGCGCCGGCCGCCCGGGTGACCGCGTTGATCGCCAGACCGGAGAAGAGGAAGACCACGGCCGCACCGAGGAGCAGGCCGACCAGCGTGCTCGGCGTGACGATCTGGGTGTTGAACATCAGCTGGACGAACTGGCTCGGATCCTCGGTGATCTGGTTCGTCGTCAGCAGGTTCTGGACGGTGGTGCTCCACGCATCGGTGAACGACCCGAACAGAGCGGTCGCCGCGAGCACGGCCGTGGCGATGGCGATGCCCTTGGTGATGGCCTTCGTCGTGTTGCCCACGGCGTCGAGGTCGGTGAGGATCTGGGCGCCCTCGCCGTCGACGTCGCCGGACATCTCGGCGATGCCCTGCGCGTTGTCGGAGACCGGGCCGAAGGTGTCCATGGCGACGATGACGCCGACCGTGGTGAGCAGACCGGTACCCGCGACCGCCACGAAGAACAGCGCCAGCGAGACGGACCCGCCGCCGAGGAGGAACGCGCCGTAGACGGCCGCGCCGATGATGACCGCGGTGTAGACGGCCGACTCGAGGCCGACGCCGATGCCGGACAGGACGACGGTGGCGGCACCGGTGCGCGAGGTGCGCGCCACGTCGCGGGTCGGTCGCTTGTCGGTGCCGGTGAAGTGACCGGTCAGCCAGAGGATGACCGCGGCCAGGACGATGCCGAGGATGACGGCGATGGCGGCGCGAATCCGCAGGCCGTCGACGCCGGCGGTCACCTGGCCGGAGGCATCCAGGGTCTGCGGCGAGGTGGCCGGGAGGTAGATGAATACGGCCGCGACCGACAGGACGGCTGAGATCGCGGCGGAGATGTAGAAGCCCTGGTTGATCGCCGACAGGGCGTTCTGGCCGGCCTTCACGCGGGTGATGAACACGCCGATGATCGCCGTGATCGCGCCGATCGCCGGGATGATGAGCGGGAAGACCAGGCCCTCGGTGCCGAGCGCGACCGAGCCGAGGATGAGGGCGGCCACGAGGGTCACCGCATACGACTCGAAGAGGTCGGCGGCCATGCCGGCGCAGTCGCCGACGTTGTCACCGACGTTGTCGGCGATGGTGGCGGCGTTGCGCGGGTCGTCCTCGGGGATGCCCGCCTCGACCTTGCCGACGAGGTCGGCGCCGACGTCGGCGGCCTTGGTGAAGATGCCGCCACCGACACGCATGAACATCGCGAGCAGCGCGGCGCCGAAGCCGAAGCCCTCGAGCACCTTGGGCGCGTCACCCTTGTAGATCAGGACCACGATGGAGGCGCCGAGCAGGCCGAGGCCCACGGTCGCCATGCCGACGGTGCCGCCGGTGCGGAAGGCGATCTTCATGCCGTGGTCACGGTCGCCGTCGCGGGCCGCCGAGGCGACGCGGACGTTCGCCTTCACGGCCAGGCTCATGCCGAGGTAGCCGATGGAGGCGGAGAACAGGGCGCCGACCACGAAGAAGACCGAACGGCCCCAGCGAACCGGGAGCAGGTGCTCACTGACGCTGTCGGCGGGGAGCAGCA
>DASTNV010000221.1:0-7488 GCA_035762725.1 Lapillicoccus sp.
CGGGGTAGTCGACAACGAGGTCCCACGCCTCGGCGACCACGTTGGTGCGCGCCTGCACGGCGTAGCCGACCGTCACGACGACGATGTGCGCGGCCATGAGGTTGACCGACCAGAACCCGACCAGCCGGTGTCGCCGGGCCAGCTCGTCCTGCCCGCAAACCCGCTCCACCAACGGAATTCGCGCCATCAGCAGGACCTGGATCAGCAGCAGGTCAGCGGCGACCAGCCCGGTCAGCCGGCCAACCGAGGTCAGTCCGGTACCCCACCCGGCGAGATCTTGGACGTTGCCGCCCGCGACCCACAGGGCCACGACGACGAGCATGCTGGCCCACGTCGCGACGCCGACCAGGTCGCGCCACCAGGACGGGACGACCGGCCGGTATGCGGCGCGCCGCGGCTCGGGCGAGCGCACAGCGGGTGGCCCAGGCCGTCGCGCGACTGCGGTCATGGATCCAGCGTCGGCGCCCGGGCTATGGGCCACCTGTGCGCGAACCCTGGACTTCGCCAGCGGCGTCCTCGCACTCCTCCACCGATCCGGTCGGATCCGGTGCCGGCGCCGCACGTCCCCAGGTGCCGAGGATCGACCCGACGATGATCAGCGGGAACCCGACCAGCAGCCCGGCAGTGATCGGCTCGTGGAGCACCAGCGAGCCGAGGATGACAGCGACGGCCGGGTTGACGTAGGTGATGAGGGTCATCCGAGCCGGCCCCGCCTCGGCGATGAGAGCGAACATCACGAGGAAGGCGATAGCCGTGCAGAACACGGAGAGGACGACCACCGAGACGACGGCCGGCACGGTGAGGTTGGGCGGCCCGGCCAGCGGCAGGAACGGCGCGTAGACCAGCGCCGCGACGATGAGCGACGCCGTGACCACCCCGATCGACGGCAGATCGGAGAGCTTGCGGCTGATGATGATCGGGCCTATCGAGTAGCCCACGACGACCAGCAACAGCTGAGCGACGGCCACCGCATCGTCGGCGTGGACGTCGAGCCCCAGGAGCACGGCGACGCCGGCCAGGCCGATGACCAGGCCGAGGATCCGTCGCCAGTCCAGCCGGTCGTGGCCGAGCACCGTGAGGATCACCGCCGCGACGATCGGCACCGCCGCGATGACCAGACCCGTGGTCGAGCTGGTGAGCCGGGTTTCGGCGTGACCAAGCATCAGCCACGGCCCGACGATCTCGACGACGGTGTAGACGAGCAGCACCTTCCAGCGCCGCAGAACTGGCCGGAGCGCCTTCGCGCGCACGGCCAGCGGGAGCAGGATCAGTGCCCCGAGTGCCGTCCGGCCGAACGCGACGTGGAGCGGGTCGAGGTCGACGACGGCGATCCGGATGAACAGGTAGGGGATGCCCCAGCAGACGCTCAGCGTCGCGAACAGCAGCCAGCCCCGCCTGGTCACCCCGGCCTCCTCTGTTCCGTCCGACGGCCGGGGCCTACGGTATGCGCCCCCGCCGACTCGTCAGCCGCGTCCTCAGACGAACTGCTGCCGCTGCCGGCCGAGCCCGGGGATCTCCAGCTCGCAGACGTCGCCCGCGGCGAGGTAGGGGAACCGGCCGGACAGCCCCACACCCTCGGGCGTCCCGGTGAGGAGGAGATCGCCAGCCTCGAGGGCGAGATACTGGCTGAGGTGCCAGATGAGGTACTCGACGCCGAACACCATGTCGGCCGTCGTCGAGTCCTGCCGGGCGTCCCCGTTCACCCACGACCGCAGTGCCAGCGCACCGTGGTCGACCTCGTCCGGGGTCACCAGCCACGGCCCGGTCGGCGTGAACCCGGGGCAGCATTTGCCCTTGCTCCACTGCCCACCGGACTCCTCGATCTGGAAGGTCCGCTCGGACAGGTCGTTGGTGAGGACGAACCCGGCGACGTGGTCGAGGCTCTCCTCCGCCGACGCGAGGTAGCTCGCCCGCTTGCCGATGACGACGCCGAGCTCGACCTCCCAGTCGGTCTTGTTGCTGCGCAGAGGAATTCGCACGTCGTCGTCCGGGCCGCCCACGGTGTTGGGCGTCTTGAGGAAGATGACCGGCTGCTTCGGCGGTTCGACGCCGGACTCGGCGGCATGGGCGGCGTAGTTGAGCCCGACGCAGACCACGGCCCCGGGTCGCGCGAGCGGCGCGCCGACCCGCATACCGGCTGCTCCCTCGAGCACCGGCAGGTCGCCCGCGTCCAGTAGTCGATGCACCTCAGCGAGGCGGCCGTCCGTCCAGAACGCCGCATCGATGTCGGGGGCGACGGAGCGCAGGTCGTGGGCGACGTCGTCCTGCCACACGACAGGTACCTCGGCGCCGATCGGACCCAGTCGGCCCAGCCTCATCCGTCCTCCATCTCTCGGCGCCCTTGCCGAAACGTTATAACGTTACTAGGTTTCGGCGCCATGCTGATCACGCGCGTCACGGCCTTCGCCGTCAAGGCCGACCAGGTGTACGCGATGTCCGGCGGCGCCGCTCGAGGGACGACTCTGCCAGGCAGCGAGTACCTCCGGTTCGGGGAGTACCCGCAGCTGTACTCGTCGCGCTCCCAAGCCGCCCTCGTCAAGGTCGAGACCGACGCCGGGATCGTCGGGTGGGGCGAGGCGCAGGCACCGGTCGGCACCGGCATCATCCTCGCCGTCATCCGGGAGGTGCTCGCCCCGTCGATCCTCGGCCGCGATGCCGAGGCGACCGGCCTGCGGTACCACGAGATGTACGAGACCATGCGGGTCCGCGGCCAGATCGGTGGGTACCAGCAGGACGCCATCGCCGCCGTCGACGCCGCACTCTGGGACATCCGGGGCCGGGCGGTCGGGCGGTCCCTGGCCGACCTGCTCGGCGGTCGCCGCCGCGACCGGCTGCCCGCCTACGTGACCGGGCTGCGGGAGAAGACCCCTGAAGGCCGGCAGGCCGAGGCCGCGGACTGGGCGGCGCAGGGCCTCGGGGTCAAGCCGTGCCTCGGCGTCGGGCCGGTCGAGGACGCCCGCGAGGTCGACGGTCTCCGCGGCGCGATGGGCGACGACGCCCGGCTGATGGTCGACGCGATGTGGGGCTACTCGTATCCCGAGGCGGTTCAAGCGGGCCGGGCCTTCGAGCGGCTCGGCGTGGAGTTCCTCGAGTCACCGCTGGCCCCAGAGGACGTCGGCGGGCACGCCCGGCTGGCCCGCGACCTCGACCTCCCGGTGGCGGTCGGCGAGCCGCTCCGGACCCGGTTCGCTTTCCTCCCCTGGTTCGAACGGGACGCGCTCGACATCGCCCAGCCCGATCTCATGCGCAACGGAGTCACCGAGACCGTGGCCATCACCGACCTCGCCTACGCGTTCAACCGGCCGGTCGCGCTGCATACCGGGGTCGTCACGGTCGTGGGCATGTCCGCCTCCTGGCAGGTCGCCGCGACCCTGCCGAGCTTCCTGATCCAGGAGCTCCAGCCGGTCATGCTGGACACCTTCAACCCCTGGTTGGCCGACCCACTCCGCATCGAGGACGGCGCCGTGGTCGTCCCCACCGGACCCGGGCTGGGCCTGGACCTCGACGCGGAGCGGGTCGCGGCGATGGCCTCCGACACCATGACCTGCGCCCTGTGACGACCTGGCAGGAGCTCCCGCTCGGCAACCACGTTCTCGCCGAGTCCCCGCGCTGGGACGCCGACCGAGGATTACTGTCGTGGGTCGACGCCGTCCAGGGAACCGTCGCGTATGCCGGGTACGACGGCACCCGGTGGGGGCCTGTGCATCGGTTCGGTATGCCTCGCGTCACCGCCGCAGTCCCCAGCCCCCGCGGGTGGTGGGTCGCCACGGGTGACCGCGTGCTCGAGGTCTCGCCGGTCGGGGTGGAGCTCGGCCTGGAGCACGCGGTGAGCCCGGAACACCCTGCCGTTCGGACCAACGACATGGCTGCCGACCCCCAGGGTGGTCTGGTCGTGTCCCTCTTCACCGAGGACCGGGTGACGCCGCGGGCCGGGTTCGTCCACCTCGACCCGGCGTCGGGGAGACAGCACGTGCTGGTCGGAGACGTCGTGACCGGCAACGGGATCGGGTTCAGCCCCGACGGGACGCGGCTCTACGTCGTCGACACGGCGCGCGGCACCCTCACCGCCCACGCGTACGAGGCGAACCCAGGCACCACCGGACCAGGCCACGTCCTGGTCCGCGAGCCCAGCCCCGGTCGGCTCGACGGGCTCGCCGTCGACCCGAGCGGTGACGTCTGGGTGGCCGTCTGGGACCGCGGCGAGGTGCGTCGGTATGCGCCGGACGGCACCCTCCGCACGACGCTGACCACACCGGTGACTCGCCCCTCGGCGGTCGCCGTGGTCGGCCCCGCGCTGCTGGTCGTGACCACCGCCCGCGGCGACCTCACCCACGTCGACGGTTGTCCGGCACCCGACAACGAGGGCCGGCTCTACGCATACCAGCTGGCCTGAGACGGAGGAACCGCAATGGAACTGCTGGAACGGATCGCCGCCGAGCGCGCCTGCGCCCGGCTGACCTACCGGTACTGCGAGGCGGTCGACCTCGGGCACGCCTCTCGGCTGGCCGACGTGTTCGCCGAGGACGGCGTGTTCGCGGCCGGCGGCCTGCACCTGGTCGGCCGGGAGGAGATCCGGCGCGTCTTCACCGAGCGCGAGCAGGTCCGTGAGCTGCGCACCCGGCACGTCTGCAGCAACCTCCACATCGAGGTGCTCGACGAGGCGTCGGCCACCGGTGTCGTCTACCTGACGCTGTACCGCCGGCGGGGCTCCGAGGACTGGTCGGTCCCCGTCCCGACCACGGCACCCGCTCTCGTCGGCAGCTACCACGACCACTACGCGCGGACCGCCGACGGATGGCGGATCGCCAGCCGGCACCAGCAGGTCGTCTTCGTCGACCCGACAGACACGGGATGGTCACCAGTCGGTCACGACCACTTGCCGGGTCAATCGTCATAAGGATATAACGTTCCTACGTTTCAGTGCGGAAACCAGGAGACCCTCGATGCCCCAGTCCCACCTGCCGTCCCCCCTCACCACCACGAACCTCGGCCGTCGTCAACTGCTGAAAGCCTTCGGCGTCGTCGGCGCCGGCGCCATCGCCGGACCGGCCGTCCTCAGTGCGTGTTCGTCCGGAAGCACCGGCAGTGCCGGTGGCGCCGCCACCACCGGCGGCGGACCGGTCACCGGCGAGATGGACTTCTGGTGGAACCCGTCGGTGGAGTCCGCCGACGCCATGGGCAAGTGGATGAACACCACGATCGCCGACTTCCAGAAGACCAACCCCGAGGCGAAGATCAACTCGGTCACCCAGCCGGCCGAGCAGATGGTCGGTAACTTCCGCACGGCCTGCCAGAGCCAGAGCGGACCGGCCCTCGACCACCAGTACTCCGGCCCGTACACGATGCAGTTCGTCTACGAGAACTGCATCGCGCCGTTGAGCGACGGCACGTACCCGGAGGCCGAGTTCGCCCACGTCCTGCCGCCGGCCGCCCTGAACCTCTACAAGTTCCAGGGCAAGACCTGGGCGCTGCCCTGGTACAACGCACCGGTCGTGCTCATGTACAACAAGGCCCTGTTCAAGGCGGCGGGCCTGGACCCGGAGAAGCCGCCGGCCACGGTCGACGAGCTGATCGCCATCGCCCCTAAGCTCAAGGCCTCGGGCGTGACGCCGTTCGGCTACGGCCTCAAGGGCCTCACCGGCACCGGCAACTTCTCCGGCCTGTGGAACTTCCAGCAGCTCAACGACCCCAAGGAGATCCTGCCGGTCGTCACCGGCAAGGCGGCGTACACCGACCCGAAGTACTCGGGCTGGCTGGGCTGGGTGAAGCAGATGATCGACGGCGGCGTCTTCAACAGCGACGTCACCTCGCTGGCCTACCAGGACTCGCAGAACATGTTCCTGGCCAAGAAGAGCGCGATGTGCATCTCCAGCAGCCTGACCAACTTCCAGAAGACGCTGGGCAACGACCTGGGCATCTGCACGACGCCGACCAAGGGCACCGGCTCGCTGGCTGGGCGGATCCAGTTCAACTCGCACCCGCTGTTCATCACCTCGTTCGCGGAGAACAAGCAGCTGCCCTCGGCGTTCCTCCAGTACCTCCACACCGCTCCGGTGCTCAAGGGCATGTACGAGTCGTCGGGCTTCTTCCCGGCGGACGACCGGTTCGACCCCTCGGTGATGAAGATCGAGCAGGACAAGACGCTGTTCGGGTTCCTCCGTGACAAGTCGGTCATCGGCTACCAGAACTACTGGCCGTCGAAGATGGACCGCGAGAACCTCTTCCTCGGCGTGCAGTCCCTCTTCGCCGGCCAGGGCACACCCGAGCAGATCGCCCAGCAGATCGAACAGCGGCTCGCCACCTGGCGGCAGCAGTCGGCGGCCGACCTGAAGAACTTCGAGGCGCAGGCGTCCTCGTGACGCCGAGCTCAGGCACAGCAACGACAATCCAGCCCCGGATGTCCGACACCGGCGGCGGGGGTGGCGGGTCAGTGGCCCGTCGCCCCCGCCGCCGCCGGGACGGCAGTGCGGCTGCGGGGTTCCTTCTCCTCGCGATCGTCCTGGTCGGCTTCGTCTTCTTCTACCCGATCGTCGCCGTCATCCTCACCAGCCTGCAGGACCAACGCAGCGGCGCTTACGTCGGGATGACCAACTACGGCGCCCTGTTCGCGGACGAGATCTTCCAGGACGCGGTGCGCAACAACCTCAAGCTCCTTGTCGTCCTCCCGGTCGTCGTCGCGGTAGCGCTCGTTCTCGCGCAGGTGCTGTTCGACCGGATCCGCGGCTGGCGGCTCTACCGCGCGCTGATCTTCCTGCCCTACATCGTGCCGGTCGTCGTGGCCGCGCTCGTGTTCGGCCAGATCCTCCAGCAGAACGGCCTCATCAACGAGGTGCTCCGGTTCCTGCACCTGGACTTCCTCGCGCACGACTGGCTCGGCGATCCTGGCACGGCGATCTGGTCGCTGGCCGGCGTGGTCATCTGGCGCGAGCTCGCGTTCGGGGTCGTCCTGTTCCTCGCGCGGATGACCCAGCTACCGATGGACCTCTTCGACGCAGCCCGCGTCGACGGGGCCAACTGGTGGCAGCGGCTGCGGCACGTGACGGTGCCGCAGATGTCGACGATCATCGCGTTCTACTGCGGGATCGTCCTCATCGCGCTGCTCAGCTGGGTGTTCAACTACGTGCTCGTCCTCACCCGCGGCGGCCCGGGCACGAGCACCTACGTCATCGAGTACTACGTCTACAGCCGGGCGTTCCAGTACGGCGACTTCGGCAACGCCGCCGCCCTCTCCTCGATCATGCTCGTCGTCATCCTCGTCGTCATGGGCACGTACCTCACCGTTCTCGGCAAGCGGGGTGTCCTGTGAGCACCGTCCGTCCGCAGAGCACCACGGCCGTCGGCGCCGTCAGCAAGCACGGGCTGGCGATCCTCGCCACGCTCGCGGCGCTGGTGCCGCTCTACTTCATGCTGTCGACGTCGTTCAAGACGGAGGTCGGTTACGCGGAGAACCAGCTGTCGCTGCCCCTCTCGCCGACCCTCGAGAACTTC
>DASTNV010000222.1:0-4021 GCA_035762725.1 Lapillicoccus sp.
ACTCGCCGAGAGCCTGCGCCACATGGCGACGACCACCGACAACGCGCACGCGCTGGTGCTGGCCGACACCCTCGACCGGGCCACCGAGCGTCTGCTCAACGAGAACAAGTCACCGGCCCGCAAGGTCGGCCAGATCGACAACCGGGGCAGCCACGCCTTCCTCGCGTATGCCTGGGCCAAGGAGCTCGCGGAGCAGACCGGCAACCCGGAGATCGCCGCGGCCTTCGCGCCGGTGGCCCAGGCCCTGGAGCAGGACCTCGAGGCCATCGAGCAGGACCTCGTCGACGTCCAGGGCTCCGCGGTCGACCTCGGCGGCTACTACCGCCCGGATGCCACCAAGGCAGCCGCGGTCATGCGCCCGTCCGAGCGGTTCGAGGCGGCACTGGCCCTCGTCCGGGGCTGACCCTTCATGGGCCTGGACGTCGAAGCTCAGGCGAGGTATGCGTTCCTCGTGGGGTTGCTGGAGCAGCGCCTGGACCCGCCCGCCCGCCTCGTCGAGCTCGGCGCCGCTCCCGGCGACCAGATCGCTGCCCTCGCCGACCGCGGGTATGACACGACGGCCGTCGACATCGGCATCGCATCCGACGAGTGGGCGGACGGCACCGAGGGCCGAATGCGACGGCTGTTCGCCGACCACGGGGTCCGGTACGTCGAGTGGGACCTCGAGCAGGTGCCCTACCCGCTTGACGAGGGCGCATACGACGGGGTGATCTTCACCGAGGTCTTCGAGCATCTGCGCGACTACCCCGTGCGGTCGCTCGAGGAGGTCGCTCGAGTGCTGCGACCCGGCGGGTTCCTCTTCTTCAGCACCCCCAACGCCGCCTACCTGCGCAACCGCGTCGACCTGCTGAGGGGGCGCAGCGTCTATACGCCGATGCCGGACTGGATCGGCGGTGTCATCCATGCGCGTCACGCCCGTGAGTACCTCTTTTCCGAGGTGGACGAGGCGATGCGGATCGCCGGGTTGGACGTCGTGGTCCGGACCAGCCGGCATTTCCACCTCGACGGCGGAGGGGCGCCGAAACGGTTCGCGAAGCAAGGGCTCAACGAGGTCGCCAAACGCGTCCCGACCCTGGGGCCTCAGATCGTCATGGTCGCCCGAAAGCCCGGCTGAGACCCCGGAGCTCCGACAGCGTCTCGGCGACCCGGTCGGCGCTGTTGGACCAACGAAACCGCTGGGCGTTCGCCCGACCCGATGCCGCGATCCGCGCCAGCGCTTGTTCGTCGGCCAGCAGTTCCACCACCCGCTCGGCGACGCGCGCTGGATCGCTGGGGTCGACGAGGACCGCGCCCTCGCCGGCGACCTCGGGAAGACTGGCGCGGTTCGACGCCAGGACGGGACAGCCGAGGCGCTGGGCCTCGACGACTGGCAGCCCGAACCCTTCGTAGAGGGACGGGAAGACCAGGACCGAGGCGTGTCGGTAGAGCCATCGCATCTGCTCGTCGGACACGCGTCCGAGCCACTCGACCCGTTCGGCGCCGACGTCGCGGGCGGCCGGCGTGGCCGCGCGAAACACCCCGTGCGCGGCGCGTCCGACAACGACCACGTGAGTCCCGCGAGACGCGATCGCACTGGCGACCGGCGCGATGTTCTTGTGGGCGGTCGGCGGTCCGACCATGAGGACGAACCGGTCGGTGGCCAGGTCCACGGCGGCCTCGCCGACGTCCGCGTCGGAGTGCTCCACCCCGTTGGGGGCGACGACGAAGCGGCCGGGATCGACCCCCAGGACGGCACTGAGCTCTCGCTTGCTGAACTCCGAGACGGTGAGGAGCCGCTCCGCCCGGCGGGCCACGACGCGATACATGAGCCGGTACCACGTGCCGAAGACCCGTCCGTAGGTCTGCGGCAGCCGGAACGGCGTGGCGTCGTGCATCGTGGCCACCTGGCGGCGAGCCAGGAGCGGGGCGGCACCGCCGAGGCTGAGCAGCAGCTGGCGGCGCGCGGCCCAGGGGAGGGCGATCTGCTCGAACGGGGTCCCGCGGAGTCGGGACCGCCGCACCTCGACCTGGTCAGCCAGCCACTCCGGCAGGATGGCGTTCCCGGGTACGTGCAGCACCGCCCGGTCCGGTAGGCGGGGCAGCAGGTGCCGCGTCATCTCGGCGGCGTACCGCTGCGTCCCGGTGATCTCCTGCCCGAGCCACTTGCCGTTGAGTGCCAGCTTCGCCGGTCGTCCGCCCACCTCGGTGTCAGGGCTGCCAGAGGTCGAGCTGGTCGTCCGCAATCGCCTTGCCCATCGCGGTCATCTTGGCGACGTCGACCACGTCGATGGAGGCTCCTCCGGACGTGGTGCCGAACCCGCTGAACGGTGCGGTGATGAACCGGACGTCGTAGCTGCGGATGTTTCGCAACGACAGGGCGAGCGACTGCGTCTGGCCGATGTCGAGGTTCTGGTCGACGGTGAGGTTCTTGGTCGCCGCGTCGACGAGGTTCGCCAGCTTGACCGGGTTGGTCAGGGTGTCGCCGGAGATCACCTTGAGCATTAGCGCCTTGAGGAACTCCTGCTGCCGCTGGCCGCGGGAGATGTCGCCCTGGCTCAGCTGGTAGCGCGACCGCACGAACTCCAGGGCCATGTCACCGTTCATGTGCATCGTCGTGCCGGCGGTGAACTTGTACTTGTCCTGGCTGCTGGACTCGGCGACGTAGACGTCAACACCACCGACGGCGTCGGTCATGTTCTTGAAGCCGTCGAACCCGATCTTCGCGACGTGGTCGACGTGCGCACCGGTGAGGTTCTGCAGCGTCTCGACGAGCAGCGGGGCGCCACCGTACGCATACGAGGCGTTGATCTTGTCCTTGCTGTGCCCGGGGATGTCGACGTAGAGGTCACGCGGGAAGTGGATGAGGGTCACGTTGTGCCGGTCCTCGGGGACGTGGACGAGCATGATCACGTCAGCCCGGGCCCCGGAGCGGTCCGGTCCCGCGTCGGAGCCGATGAAGAGGAAGTTCAGGCCCTTGCCGGTCACCGGAGTGGCCCCGGGTCCGCTCGGCACGTCCGCGCCGGGCTTACCGGCCAGCTGGTCCGGGGTCAGCGCGGGCAGGAGGTTCTCCTGCTGCACGTTGCTCGTCACCAGGTGGCCCAGGTAGAGGCCGTACCCGGCGATCGCCGCGATCGGGACGAGGAGCAGCACGAGAGCGACGATCAGCACCTTCTTGGTGCGTCGTCGCGTGGTCTGTTGGGTATCGCCCGCATCCTCGGTGTCGGACGCGTCCCCCGACCCGTCTCCCGACAGCCTCGTCAGGTCGTCGAGGTCAGTCACGCCGGACAGTCTAAGTGCGCTTTCTGAGGGATCCGGTTCGATTCCGGACTGCAGACGCGCATACCCCGCTGATGTGCAACGATGGCAGGCGTTGGGTGGGACACCGCTCTTGAGGGGGAGCGTTCACCGTGGGGTCCGGGACGACGAATCGCCATCTGACATCGGTCGTAGCGGGAGGCGTGGGCGTGATGTTGGGTAACACGGTGCTGGTGACGGTCTGGCTGGCAGTGGGGGTCCTCGGAATGGTCGGAGGACTCCTCTGGCTGCGTGCCGTCGAACGCCACCACCGAGCGCCGGCCCGTTCCCCGCTGGCGATGTCCCGTCCCTCGTCCGGCGCCGCCGCTTCTGACGCTCGCGAACCGGACGCCTTGGCCGGATGACCACCGCGATCGGACGGCCCTCGACCCGCTCGCGCAGCGGAGTCGAGCGGTACACGCTCCGGATCGCCGTCACCGACGCGCTCGTCATCATCTGGGCGGTCGTGGGTGCCCAGCTCGTCCGGTTCGGCACGACCACCGGGTCGGACGACACGCAGACGTCCACCTTCGGCCTCGACTACGCACTGGTCTCCGTCATCCTCATCGGCTTGTGGCTGTTCGCGCTTCGCGTCCACAACGCCTACGACCCTCGCCTGTTCGGGCACGGCCCGGAGGAGTACCGCGCCGTGGCCACCGCCACCGTGCGGCTCTTCGCGACCCTGGCGATCGTCAGCTACCTGTTCAAGCTGGAGCTGGCCCGAGGCTTCCTCCTCGTGGCGCTCCCG
>DASTNV010000223.1:0-3690 GCA_035762725.1 Lapillicoccus sp.
GACGAGATCCGTTCGCGCGGGCTGAGATCCGCGTCTCAGGTCTTCGCCGCCCTCGCCCCCGACGGCGCCGAGGACGCGAGGTCCAAGATGGGCGTTGCTTCTCTGCTAAAGATGATGTGGGGCGAGGACGCTGAGGACGAACGCGGCTCCCGGTTCGTCAACGACCGCGTCCATGCGAACATCCAGAAGGACGGCACCTTCTCGGTCGTTCCGCAGATGCGCGGCGGTGTCACGACACCCGAGCAGCTGCGCCGGATCGCCGACGTCGCCGAGAAGTACCAGGTGCCGATGGTCAAGCTGACCGGCGGGCAGCGGATCGACCTCCTCGGGATCCGCAAGGAGGACCTGCCGGGCGTGTGGGCGGACCTCGACATGCCCAGCGGGTATGCGTACGGCAAGTCGATGCGAACAGTGAAGACCTGCGTGGGCCAGGAGTTCTGCCGCTTCGGCACCGGAGACTCGACCCGGCTCGGCGTCGAGCTGGAGACCCGGCTGCAGGGCATGGAGAGCCCGGCCAAGATGAAGCTCGCCGTCTCCGGGTGCCCGCGGAACTGCGCGGAGTCCTACGTCAAGGATGTCGGGATCGTGGCCATCGAGGGCGGCCGCTGGGAGATCTACGTCGGCGGCGCCGCGGGCGCCCACGTCCGCAAGGGTGACCTGCTGTGCACCGTGGATGACGCCGAAACAGCCAAGCTGCTCACCGGCCGGTTTCTCCAGTACTACCGCGAGAACGCCAAGTGGCTGGAGCGGACCTACGACTTCGTACCGCGGGTCGGCCTGGACCGGATCCGCGAGGTCGTCGTCGACGACTGCGAGGGCATCGCCGATCGCCTCGACGCGGCGGTGCAACACCACGTCGACACCCACGTCGACCCGTGGCAGCAGGGCAAGGACCCCGTGACCCCGGGCCAGTTCCGCACCTCGTTGCCCCTCGAGGTTCTGCCGCACGTCCCGACCGGCCGGGCCGAATCCCTCCTCGGAGGGTCCTGGTGACGACGGCGCACCCGAAAGCGGGCGTCGCATACCGGTTGGGGTCCGTGGGCGACATCCCCACGGGCGAGGGGCGCGCGTACGCGCTCGACGGCGAGCAGGTCGCCGTGTTCCGACTCCGCGACGGCTCGCTGCGCGCCGTCTCGGCGGTGTGCCCCCACAAAGGCGGACCACTCGCGGACGGGCAGATCGACGACCGCGTCGTCCTGTGTCCCTTGCACCTCAACGCTTTCGACCTCGTCAGCGGCGAGTGCCAGACCGCGGCGTACGCGCTGCGGACCTACCCCGTGACCGTCGACGACGGCCTCGTCGTCGTCACTCTCCCGAAGGACTTCTCATGACCGTTACTCAGACCACAACGCTTGCGCCAATACGGCGGGGCAGACGCTGGATCGACGACTGGCGTCCGGAAGACCTCGACTTCTGGAACACCACCGGCCGGGCCGTCGCCGGCCGCAACCTGCTGTTCTCCGTACTGTCCGAGCACATCGGTTTCTCGGTGTGGAGCCTCTGGTCCGTCCTCGTCCTCTTTCTCGGCCCCGAGTACGGCATCGACGCGGCGGGCAAGTTCCTCCTGACCGCACTTCCTACGCTCGTCGGCGCCGTGCTCCGCGTGCCCTACACCTTCGCCGTCGCGGTGTTCGGCGGACGCAACTGGACCATCGTCAGCGCGCTGATGCTGCTGGTCCCGACGGTCCTCATCGGCATCGTCCTCGAGCCCGGCGTGTCCTTCACGACGCTGCTGCTCGTAGCCATGACCGCCGGCGTCGGTGGCGGCAACTTCGCCTCCTCGATGACGAACATCAACCACTTCTACCCAGCCCGACTCAAGGGCTGGGCGCTCGGCGTCAACGCCGGCGGAGGCAACCTCGGCGTCCCGGTCGTGCAGCTCGTCGGGCTGCTGATCCTAGCGACCCTCGGCGCGCAGCACCCGAAGGCCCTGGTCGTCATCTACATCCCACTCATCGTGCTGTCGGCCCTCGGGGCGGCCCTGAAGATGAACAACCTCAGCCAGGCCAGCAACGCCAAGGGCGCCATCCGCGAGGTGATGCGGCACCGCGAGACCTGGATCATGTCGCTGCTCTACATCGGGACGTTCGGGTCGTTCATCGGCTTCAGCTTCGCCTTCGGCCAGGTGCTGCTCGTCCAGTTCCCCGACCAGTTCTCGTCGCCGGTCAAGGCCGCCGCGCTCACCTTCATCGGTCCACTGCTCGGGTCGCTGGTCCGCCCAGTCGGAGGAGCGCTGGCCGACCGATACCGCGGGTCCGTCGTCACCTTCGTGAACTTCGTGGCCATGGCCGTCGGCGCCGCCGTGGTTCTCTGTGCCGCGCAGCTCAGGTCACTGCCGGTCTACCTCGTCGGGTTCGTGCTCCTGTTCGTATTCAGCGGCGTCGGGAACGGCTCGACCTACAAGATGATCCCGGCGATCTTCGCGGCCAAGGGCCAGCGTGACGTGGGGGCCGGCGGCGACGTCGCGCTGGCGACCGTCCTGTCCACCCGGCGAGCGGGGGCGCTTATTGGTCTGGCCGGCGCCATCGGGGCCTTCGGCGGCGTCCTGGTCAACCTCGCCTTCCGGCAGTCCTACCTGACGCTCAAGAACGGCGACGGCGCTGTGCTGGCCTTCATCGCGTTCTACGCCGTTTGCTGCGCGGTCACCTGGGCCGTCTTCATCCGCCGACGCGAAGGCCGGCTCGAAGGCGTCTGACCGCCGAGAACCCGACGACGGTGACCGTGCACGGCCTGGCTTCTTTGCGGGTGGGGTCAGGGTCGACCCCGATATCGGCGGTCCCCGACCGTAGCTAGCGTGACGAAGAGCCGGCGCGGGTGTGCCGACCGGTGGGTCGGAGGGAATCATGAAGGCGCTGGTGCAGGACGTGTATGGCACGTCTGAGGTCTTGCGGTGGGAGGACGTCGAGCGACCGGAGCCGGCGGCCGGTGAGGTGCAGGTCCGGGTCGCCGCGGCGTCGATCAATGCGGCCGACTGGCACATCATGCGCGGCGAGCCCAGGGTCGCCCGGCTGATGGACCGCCGGACGTTCGGCCCCGCAGGCCCTCGGGAGCGAATCCGCGGCCGTGACTTCGCCGGCACCATCGAGGCGGTTGGCCCGGGAGTGACCGCTTGGCGCGTCGGTGACCCTGTGCTGGGCGAGGACGGGGCAACGCTGGCGGAGTATGCCGCGGTGCCGCAGGAGTGTCTGGTTCGCAAGCCAGACGCGGTGTCGTTCGTCGAGGCAGCCGCGTTACCGCTGGCCGCGGTCACGGCTGATCTGTGTCTCAGCCAGGGAGAGGTGGGGGCGGGGCAGCGAGTGCTGATCATCGGCGCGTCAGGCGGTGTGGGCACCTTCGCAGTCCAACTCGCCGCCCTGCGCGGCGCCGAAGTCACCGCGGTGTGTAGCACCCGCAATGTCGACCTGGCGACCTCCCTCGGGGCGGGCGCGGTTCTCGACTACACGCGACAGGACTTCACGCGGGGCGGCCTCACCTACGACGTGGTGGTGGATCTGGTCGGCAACCGTCGTTTGCGAGACCTGCGCCGGGTGGTCGCGCCGGGTGGCCGGCTCGTGCTGTCTGGCGGCGGTAACCCCGGTCAGGGCGGGTACCTAGGCCCGGTCGGGCTGATGGCCCGCGCCGGACTCTTCGGGCGGCTGCTGGGCCTGCGTGTCCGCGTTCCACGTGCCGCGCCGGACGCGCAGCGGCTGA
>DASTNV010000224.1:0-34451 GCA_035762725.1 Lapillicoccus sp.
CGCCGCTCGCGCTCGCGCAGTTCATCTGCAGCTTCGCCGGCTCGAACATGAACGTGATGATCAACGACATCAGCCAGGACCTGGACACCAGCGTCCAGGGCGTCCAGATCGCCATCACGCTCTTCCTCCTGGTCATGGCGGCGCTGATGATTCCGGGCGGCAAGCTGACCGACCGCTACGGTCGCAAACGCTGCTTCCTGGCCGGCCTCATCGTCTACGGGATCGGCGCGGTGCTCAGCGCGCTGTCGCCGGGGCTCGGCATCCTCATCCTCGGCAACTCGATCTTCGAGGGCGTCGGCACGGCGCTCCTCATCCCGCCCGTCTACATCCTCACGACGCTGCTGTTCACCGACCTGCCGTCCCGGGCCAGGGCGTTCGGCATCATCAGCGCGCTCGGCGGGATCGGTGCCGCGGCCGGACCACTGCTCGGCGGTCTCATCACCTCCGCGATCAGCTGGCGCGCCGCGTTCGCGTTCCAAGCGCTGGTCATCGTCGTCATCGTGCTGCTGGGCCTGCGGATCAAGGACCCCGTTCCCGCCGACCCGGACCGGCCGTTCGACACCGGCGGTGCGGTGCTGTCCGCCCTCGGGCTCGTCCTGTTGGTCCTGGGCATCCTCGCCACCGACAACAACCTCTGGGTGGCGCTGGCGCTCGTCGTCCTGGGTGGGCTGGTCCTGCTGTGGTTCGTCCTCAGCACGAGGGCCAAGGAACGGGCCGGCCGCGAGGCCCTCGTCTCGCTGAGCCTTTTCCGGAACCGCACCTCGAACTTGGGCATGGTGACCCAGAACGCGCAGTGGCTGCTGCTCAGCGGCGTGTCCTTCGTCGTCTCGGCGTACCTCCAGGTCGTCCGCGGCTACGACGCGATCGAGACCGGGGTGATCTTCTCGGCGACCACACTCGGCCTGATGGGCTCGTCACTGGCCGCCGAACGACTGGCCCGGCGTCTTCCACAGCGCACTCTCATCGTGGCCGGCTTCGTGATGACCATTGCGGGCGTGCTGCTCTTGCTGTTCCTCGTTCCCGACCGGGCCAGCCCGTGGTCCTTCGCGCCGGGACTGTTGCTCATCGGCCTTGGGCTGGGGACGATGCTGACGCCGTCGGTGAACGTCGTGCAGTCCAGCTTCGGTGAGCAGCAGCAGGGCGAGATCTCCGGCGTCTCCCGCAGCGTCTCCAACCTCGGCTCCTCACTCGGCACCGCCGTGGCGGGAACCATCCTCGTCGCGGGGATCGCCGCCACGCCCGAACGCGCATACGGCCTCGCCATCGCCGTGCTGGCGGTCATCGGCGCGGCCGGGCTGGTGGCTGCGCTGGCCATGCCGCGACAGCAGTCCGACGCGCTGGCCTCGCAGTCCTAGAACCGGTTCCCGCCACGCAGGAAAGGGCAACGCCATGGCCGACTATCCCCTGATCGCAGACCATGGGTTGATCGGTGACCTGCATACCGCCGCCTTGGTCAGTACCGACGGAACGATCGACTGGTTCTGCGGCCCGCGCTTCGACTCGCCGAGCATCTTCGGGGCCATCCTGGACCACGGCAACGGCGGACGGTTCGCGATCCGGCCCGCGGCGGACGCCTTCACCCGCAAGCAGCTGTACTTCCCCGACACCGCCATCCTCGTCACGCGGTTCCTCACGGAGGAGGGAGTGGGCGAGGTCATCGACTTCATGCCCACCGCCAGCCCGGACCGTGCCGCCGCAGAGCACCGGATCCTGCGCATGGTGCGCTGCGTCCGGGGCCGGATGACGTTCGCGCTCGAGATCAGTCCACGCTTCGACTACGGCCGGGAACGACACGAGGTCCGGGTCACAGACGAGGGCGTCGTCTTCGAGGGTCCGCGGACGGCCATGACGCTGCACCTGGTCCGCGAACCCGAGGACGAACGGCTCGCCGAAGAGCGGGTCTCCGACGCCGGCGACGTCCGGGCCGAGCTCACCCTGACCGCCGGCCAGATGCGTGGCGCCCTGCTCGTGGCCGGCAGCAGAGGGCCGGCCCGCGAGGTCACGGTGGCCGAGGCGTGGGACCTCTTCAACGACACCGTTGCGTTCTGGAAGTCCTGGCTGGCGCGCTGCACCTACACCGGGCGCTGGCGTGAGGCCCTGCATCGCTCGGCGATCACGCTCAAGCTGATGACGTATGCGCCCAGCGGCGGCCTCGTCGCCGCCCCCACCGCCGCGCTGCCCGAGCAGATCGGCGGCGAGCGGAACTGGGACTACCGCTACACCTGGGTGCGGGACGCCTCCTTCTCCGTCTACTCGCTGCTCGGGCTCGGCTTCACCGACGAGGCGCTGGCGCTGGGACGGTGGCTGCGCCAACGGGTCGAGGAACGCGCCGGTCGCGGAGGGTCGCCGCTCGACATCATGTACCGCGTCGACGGGTCCAGTGACCTCACCGAGGAGGTGCTCGGGCACTGGGAGGGCTACCGAGGGTCGGCCCCGGTGCGCATCGGCAACGGCGCGGCCGACCAGCTCCAGCTCGACATCTACGGGGAGGCGATCGACAGCCTCTACCTCGCCGACCAACGCGGCATCGGCGCAGGGTACGACGGCTGGCTACGTCTCAGCGAGCTCCTCGACTGGCTGGCCGACAACTGGGACCAGCCCGAAGAGGGCATCTGGGAGACGAGAGGCGGACGACAGAGCTTCACGTACGGCCGGATGATGAGCTGGGTGGCGTTCGACCGCGGCATCCGGCTCGCCGATGCCAAGGGCCGCCCCGCTCCGCTCGACCGCTGGCGCTCGGCGCGGGACGCGATCTACCGGCAGGTCATGGACCAGGGCTGGAGCCCGACCCGTCAGGCGTTCCGGCAGCACTACGCGACCGACGTGCTCGACTCGTCTCTGCTGCGGATGCCGGCGGTCGGGTTCATCTCGCCGACCGACCCGCGGTGGCTCTCCACGCTGGCGGCGATGGACGAGGAGCTCGTCACCGACTCCCTCGTCTATCGCTATGACCCCGCGGCGTCGCCGGATGGGCTGCGGGGCTCGGAGGGCACCTTCTCCCTGTGCACCTTCGCGTACGTCGACGCGCTCGCGCGAGCCGGCATGGTGGACAAGGCACGACTCGCCTTCGAGAAGATGCTCACGTACGCCAACCACCTCGGCCTGTTCTCCGAGGAGATCGCCCTCACCGGCGAGCAGATCGGCAACTTCCCGCAGGCCTTTACCCACCTGTCCCTCATCGACGCAGCCATCACGCTCGACCGAGAGCTGAGTCGTTCGGAGCGGTAACAGGGTCAGGGACCGGTCAGGGACCCGTCAGGACCGGTCTCAGGGTCGTTCCGGATACCCGACCGACGGGGTTCGCCCGCATGCTCGGGACGAACCAGGAGGTCGACATGACGCATACTCTCACCACCCCGGTGCCGTCGCGAGTGCCGCTCGAACCGCGCCAGTACACGTTGCGCGGGATCCTCGGAGTGTGGGCGGCGGCCGCCGTCCCGATGGGTCTGCTGGCCTGGGTGGTCGCGCCCCTCTGGGCGAGCACGCTCGAGGGCCCGGCTGCGCTGCCGCGGGCGCTGCTCGCCTGTCTGACCGCCGGCCTGGTCTGGCAGGGCCTGCTCGTGGCCGTGCTCGTGGCTCGCGAGGCCCCGAACCTGCGCTGGTCTACCCTCGCCGACCTGCTGTGGCTCCACCGTCCCTCCAGCCCGCGCACCGGCCGAGTCGGCGGCCGGGTCTGGTGGGTTCTGGTTCCGGCCATCCTCGTCGTCGGCGTCGCGCAACTGCTCCCGTCGCTGCCGGCCATCGGCGGCCGGGACCTCGGCACCCTCTTCCGGTCCGCCGAGGGTCAGGACTTCCTCTCCGGGAACTGGTCGTGGTTCGCGGTCATCGTCGTCATGGCCGTCTTCAACACGGTCGTCGGCGAGGAGCTGCTGTTCCGCGGCGTGCTGCTTCCTCGGATGCGGGGCGTGTTCGGCCGCGGCGACTGGGTGGCCAACGGCGTGCTCTTCGCGGCCTACCACCTCCACATGCCGTGGTCGATCCCGAAGATCCTCCTGGACACCTTCGCCCTCGCGCTCCCATCGCGTCGGTACCGCAGCGCCTGGCTCGGCATCATCGTGCACAGCATCCAGTCCGTCATCATCGTCGGTGCGTCGCTGGCTCTCGTCCTGCGCTGAGCGAAAGCCGACGACGCCTCCCGACGGGTTTGTGATGATGGCGGGCATGGTCGCGATGCGGGAGGCAGTGGTAGGCGCGGGCCTCCTCGCGCTGCTCGCCGGCTGCTCCTCCGGGTCCGCGGCGGCACCGGCTCAGGCGACCACCTCGGTGACGCCCGGCACGACGACGACGTCGACGACTGCCAGCACGACGACGCCCCGGCCGACCACCCGGACAGCCGTCCCACCGTTCATCGCCTCCACCACCTGGGTCCGCGCCACCGGTGGCCGCAGCCTCCACATCGTTCCGACGGCGTCCGGCCGGGTCGCCCAGGGCGCCACCGACGCCGACGAGGCGTGGTCGGAGGTGCTGCGCCTCGCCCCCGACGCCGACCAACCCGGTATGCGCGCCCAGTTCGACTGTCACTGGACGTTTGCCCGGCTGGTCCAGCCCGACAAACCGTCGTGGAACATCGAACCCTGGCGCCCCGTCGTCACCGAGCAGCAGCTGGTCGACGCTCGCTGCAACCCGGGTGGCCCGGAATCCGCGGAGAACTGAGGCGGCTCAGCCGGCCGGCTCGTGGCGGAGCACCCGAACCGCCTGCCGGGCGCCCTCGGTCACATCACCCTCCAGCCAGACGACGCCGAGCTCCTTGGCCAGCTCCCGAGACGCACCCCCGCCGGCGATGGCCACCGGGTGCCGAGCAGCCACCTTGCGCAGCTCCGGGGCGGCTCCGAGCAACGCGGTCGACCGCGAGGTGGCCACGACCACGAGGTCCGGCTTGATCCGTCGGCAGGCGAAGGCCAGGTCGGTGGTCGGGGTATCCGCGCCGAGGAAGCGGACGCGCCAGCCCTCGCGTCGAAGCAGGAGGCTGAAGGCGAGCAGCGCGATGTCGTGGCGCTCGCCGGGCGGACAGGCGACCACGACGGTCGGTCGGTCGGGCTCGGCCGTCATCCCCGCGCCGATGGCCGACAGCCGGCTGCGGACGATGTGGCTCGCGAAGTGCTCCTGCGTCACGCTGAGCTCTCCCGACTCCCACCGGTCACCCACCTCCACGAGGAACGGCATGAAGACCAGAACGATCGCGTCTTCGAGGGCGAACCGCTCGAGCACCTCGTCGACGACATGCTCGGCCCCGGCCTCGTCGTAACCCTCGAGCGCCGCGTGCAGCCGTCCCACGAACGCGGACGGGTCCCGCTCCACGTAGTCCTCCTACGGCGTCACCCGATCGGGCGTGGTCGGCGGGGCAGACCGACCTGACGGGGCCATCCTGACCTACCCCGTGGCGCCGCGCGCGAAACTGCTACTTCTTGCCGCGCCAGGCGCGTTCGAAGGGGAGCCGCCACGCGTGAGGCGCGATGAGCTGGTGGATCGCGTTCGGCCCCCAGCTGCCCGGCGCATACGGCTTCACCGGCGGCGGGTCGTCGAGCAGCGGCTGCGACCGCTCCCACAGCGACTCGATGCCGTCCGCCGTCGTGAACAGCGTGTGGTCGCCGCGCATGGTGTCGAGGATGAGCCGCTCGTATGCCTCGAGCACGTCCCCGTAGTGCTCGCCTTCCTGGGTGGCGAACTGCATCGACAGCTTGTCCATCTTCATGCCCGGACCGGGCCGCTTGCCGTAGAAGGACAGCGACACCTTGGAGTCCTCGGAGAGGTCGAAGGTGAGGTGGTCCGGGCCCTGCCGGCCGACCCCGGAGTCGGCCGGGAACATCGACTTCGGCGCCTCCTTGAAGGCGATCGAGATGATCCGCTGACCCTCGGCCATCCGCTTGCCGGTGCGCAGGTAGAAGGGGACGCCGGCCCAGCGCCAGTTGTCGATGCCGCACCGCAGCGCGATGAAGGTCTCGGTGTCGCTGTCGACCGGGACGCCCTCCTCCTGGGTGTAACCGGAGTACTGGCCGCGGACGACGTCGTGCGGGTGGATCGGCATCAGCGAGCGGAAGACCTTGTTCTTCTCCTCGCTGATCGCCCGCGGCTCCAGGGCGGTCGGCGGCTCCATCGCGACGAACGCCAGCACCTGGAGCAGGTGCGTGACGACCATGTCCTTGAAGGCGCCGGTCTGTTCGTAGAACCCCGCCCGGCGGTCCAGTCCGAGGGTCTCGGGGATGTCGATCTGGACGTGGTCGATGAAGTCCCGCTTCCAGATCGGCTCGAACAGGCCGTTGGCGAACCGGAAGGCGAGGATGTTCTGCGCCGCCTCCTTGCCGAGGAAGTGGTCGATCCGGAAGATCTGGCTCTCGTCGAAGGTCTCGTGCACCTGGTCGTTGAGAATGATCGCGCTGTCGAGGTCGGTACCGAACGGCTTCTCCATGATGACCCGCGACCGGTCGACGAGCTTGGCGTCACGGAGAGTCGCGATGACGACGGGCGCCGCCGCGGGCGGGACGCTCATGTAGTGGATCCGTCGGACGTTGCCGCCCCCGAGCTTGTGCTCCGCGGCCTCGACGGCCTCGCGCAACCCCTCGGGGCCCGCCGACGTCGGCACGTAATGCAGCCGGTCAGCGAAGATGTCCCACTGCTCCTCGGTCAACGGGTGGGTCGAGAACTCCTTGACCGCCTCCTTGGCGAACGCGCGGAACGCGTCGTCATCCATGTCTTCGAGTGAGGTGCCGACCACGCAGATGTCCGGCGAGAGGGCCGACAGCACGAGGTGGGCCATCCCCGGCAGCAGCTTGCGCCGGGCCAGGTCGCCGGTCGCACCGAACAGCACGATGACGTGCGGTTCCAGGCGTTCCACGCCGCCCCGGCGCGGCCGGGTCGACGGCGACGGGTAGGCGATCGTCTGCGGCGGGTTGATGACGTCCACGTGCCGATCTTGGCACTCTGACCTGCGCAGGGGCCATACGTGAGCCGACAGGTGAGTTCGCCGTATCAGGCGGCCCGGGTCGCGGCTCCGGAAAGCGTGTCCGGCGGGCTCGCGCCGCCGATATCGTCTCTGTCCACCGGTGTCCACCCGCAAGGGGGCGGTACGTGACCAGCGTCATCGAGCAGTCGCCGCCACAGTTCACCGCACCCGAGACCCGCGCGGTGCTGGCCGCCCTCTTCACGATCTACCGCCGCGAGGAGATCGAGAAGGTCGTCGTCGACGCCGGGCTCAAGCCGTGGTCGATCGCCTTCCAGGACCGGGCGGACCTCAGCTGGCGCAACATCCTCACCTATGCCGCCGGCCAGGAGAGGGTGCCGCAGCTCCTCGACGCAGTCGTCGCCGAGCGACCCGACCTCGGGGTGGTGCTCGCCGAGCTGCGGACCGGAAGCCCGGTGGTCGCCGCCGATCGGCCGGTCACCGAGACGGCGCCGACCTGGAAGAACTTCAGTGCCGACGGTCGCAAGGAAGCGGTCATCATCGCCGGGCAGCCGACCTTCGTCGACGTCGCCTTCCTCGCCCTCGGGGCCGAGCGGGCCAAGAGCGTATGCCGGCTGACGGTCACCTTCCCGCGCGGCGGCGGGTACGGGACCGGATTCCGGGTCGGGCCGCGGCACCTGCTGACCAACCACCACGTGCTGTTCGACACCGACGACGGCAACGCCAAAGCGACCCAGGCCGAGGCGTGGTTCGACTACGAGACCGACGGGACGGGGAAGCTGCGCCCCATCGTCCAGATCGGCTGCGACCTCGACACGGTCGCGTTCGACGAGGCCAACGACTGGGCGCTCGTGCAGACCAGCAAACCCATCCCCGACGCATACCCCGCGCTGTCGATGGAGGGAGCGCGTCAGCCGAAGGTCGACGACCGGGTCTACATCGTCCAGCACCCGGAGGGTCAGCCGAAGAAGATCGCCTTCCAGCACAACCTGGTGCGCGCCGTCGAGCCGCAGCTGCTCCAGTACTGGACCGACACCGAGGTGGGCTCGTCGGGCTCGCCGGTGTTCGACGACCAGTGGAACCTCGTCGGGCTGCACCACTTCGCCGTGCCGTCGCCGCAGGGCGAGTCGACCGCGATGCGCAACCAGGGCCGGCTGATGAGCCACGTCGTCCAGCGGATGCGCGACCTGAACGTCTTCCCAGGGGGCTGAGATGGGCTGGATCGACACCACCGCGTGGGACCCGGCGCAGGGCAAGCCGCTGGTCCAGCGGCTCGCTGAGCGATATCCCGATGAGGCGGTGGTCCGTGCGCTGCTCGAGGACGCCGGTATCCCGTTGCGGTTCCTGCGGACCGGCAACGTCTCGATCGAGCTGTACTGGCGAGGGCTCGCCGAGGACCTCCACAACAACCACCTCCTCCGCCAGCTCCTCGACCGGGCGGTGCTGGACCAACCGGCCTTCGGGCCGGAGCTCGCCGCCCTCGACCGGGACGACGAGGTCCGCACCGCCATACCCGTCGCCGAGCGGTATGCCATGCGCATGCTGCGCCCGGGGAACCGGCCGTTCATCAACCGAGTGAGCCTGCGCGGGCGACTGAAGCAGCTCATCGAGGAGGGCTACCCGGTTCTCATCGTGCGTGGCCCCGAACGGACGGGGAAGTCGTTCAGCTACCAGCTGCTCGAGCAGGTGCTTCCCGACGACGTCCGGCTGGTCTGGGTCGACTTCTCCTCGTCCGGATCCGGGCGCTCGGCCAGCGACCTCGCCGACCTCCTGTATGCGCGCTTCGCCCTGGACCGGCCGGCGGCCACCGGGCGACGGACGACGGAAGTCCGTCGGGCCATCGAGCTCGTCCACCATTTCGCGGCAACCTACAACCGCACCGAAAGCGGCAAGACGATCCTCTTCGTCGACGGTCTCAACCGGGTCGACCTGTCGCGGGACACACTCGCGTTCGTTTCGCAGCTCATCGCCGACGTCAGTCGCGGCCAGATCAAGGACGTTCAGCTGGTGCTCGCGGGGTATGCGGAGCAGTTCGACGCCTCGGTCGGCGCTCTCGTCCTCGTCGAGGACGTCGTTCCGCTCACGCGAACCGACCTGCAGGCCTTCTTCGAAGCCTGCGCCGCCGACGCGAACAAGGTCCTGGAGCAGGTGGAGGTCACCGCGATCCTTCAGACCGTGCTCGCCGATGATCCGACGATCGACGAGCTCGCCGTGCGGGCCCGCTCAGAAGCGTTGACCCTCATGGGAATCGGGCCGTGAACAAGCCTCGCGGGTGGCGGGACCGGTTGCGGTCCCTCCTCTCGCCGCGTGCGGAGCCTGAGCCGCAGACCCCACCCGGGAAGAGCGCGCCTTCTCAGAGCTCATCCCCGAAGGCGACCGCAGCGGGGCAGACTCCGGTGCCGCCCGCCAAGGCCGTCTCGCCCCGCGAAGCGATGCGCGCGCGAGCTGGTGTCGTCGTCACCTTCGACCCGGACGACCTCCTCGGGCTAGGTGCATCGAGCGGCGACGTCATCGACTTCCTCGACGAGGAGTGCCACCTCGTCCCGATGTCCGACGGTCCCTCGGCCTGGACCCTTGACGACGCCGTCCGCACCCGGTTGTTCGCGTCCACCGACGAGGCCGGGCTCCGGAAGGCCCGGAAGGCGGTCACGGCGGTTCCCAGCTCGCTCGTCCAGGAGGCTCTCGACCGCTCACTCCAGGGCGGCTGGTCGACGGCCGACGTCCGTGTGCTCGACGACGAACGAACCGCTGCCCTGTCGGTCGTGTCACGGTGGTGGAACGGGTCGCGGCGCGACGTCCCGTCGCCGGACGCGCTGGCCGACCACCTGCGTCGGCGCCTCCTCCTGGCGGACGCACGCTCGATGGCCGGTGACCACTTCGTCGGCCGGCAGGACATCCTCGCCCAGCTGCGAGCGGGGTTCGCGAACCCGCCCGGAAGACCCACCGCCCTGTGGGGGATCGGTGGCATCGGCAAGTCCGCGCTCGTCGCCCGGCTGGTCGTCGACATCGCGGACGACCCGGGCCCAGGGGGGCGGCGGGTGGTGGCACTGCTCGACTTCGACGACCCGGCGATCAACCCGATGTACCCAGCGGAGCTCGTGGCGGTCATCACTGAGCAGCTCGACATCCAGACGGCCGCCGGTTCCGGCGAGTTCGCGAACCTCCGGTCGCGGGCGGTCAGCGAGTCGGCGTATGTCGTATCCCGGTCTGGGAGCACGGCCCGCAAGAGCACTGGCCCTGACACGTACTGGGCCGACCTGCTCGCCGAAGGGCTCGACAAGGTTCGCGGGCGCCTCCTCGTCGTCATGGACACCACGGAGCAGGCCCAGCGGCGAGGTCCTTCGGCGATGTACGCCCTGGCCGATGTCGTGGGAGCGCTCTGCCAGCGACCGAACGTGTTCGTCCTGCTGTCTGGGCGCGCGCGGATCCCGGAGCTGGACGGCCTCGTCACGCCGCTGGAGCTGCGGGGACTCGCACAGGCGGACGCCGTCACGCTCATGGTCGACCTCTCGGGCGGAGCGGTCGACGCGGACCGCGCGCGAGCTCTGGTGGACCGGTTCGGTACGCGGCACACCGAGGTCGGCTCAGCCGGGCCTCACGAGGGACCTGTCCTCATCTCGCCGCTGACCGTGCGGCTCATCGCTTCGTTGCTCGCCAAGACCGACCCGGGCTCCGCCGACCCGCTCTTCGGGATCCAGGCCGCGAACGAACAGCTCGACGCGGAGCTCTACCTGCGGATCCTCGACCACATCGCCGATCCGGCCGTCCGGGCCCTCGCCCACCCAGGGCTGGTGTTGCGCCGGATCACGCCGGAGATCATCCGCGACGTTCTCGTCAAGGGCGGCGGGCTCACCGCGGTCGGGCCGGATCGCCGCCAGGTCACAGCACCGACGTTGGTGACCACGCACGGGAAGGACTCCAAGCAGGTCGAGGTCGAGCCGGTCCGACTGGACAAGCTGGACGAGCACGACCTGTTCAATCGGCTGGCCGCGGAACCGATGCTCGTCGACCGACCGGAGCCCGACGTCCTGGAACACCGCCAGGACGTGCGCGCCGTGATGCTGCCCCAGATCCTGCGCGACACGAGCGTCGACTCCACCGCGATCCAGCTCGCCGCGGTGGCCTACTACGCCCGGCGTCCGGACCCGGCTTCGAAGGTCGAGGAGCTCTACCACCGGTTGTTGCTCGGCCAGGGCCGAGACAAGCTGGACCCCATCTGGGACGAGCGTGCGGCGGAACAGCTGATCACTGCCGCGGACGAACTTCCGCAGGCATCAAGGGTGTTCCTTCTTTCAAAACTGCCGCGGGCGTTCGTGGGCGACGACGACCGGAGGCTGCTCGACGACGCCGAGTGGCTCGAGAAGGTGGAGCCGACGGTCGAGGCGATGCTCTCGCGCGGCCGGCCCGAGGAGGCGCTGGCCCTGCTCGGTGAGCGGCGTCGTGCCGACGGCGGCCCGCTGCTGCCGATCGTCGAGATCGAGGCTCTCGAGGCGCTCGACCGGCTCGACGAGGCCATTGAGCTCGCCGGGCGGGAGAAGGAGGTGGCCGCCACGGCCTTGCACCCCGTCGCGGTGACGGACCTCAGCCTGCAGCAGTGCCGCCTCTTCGAGCGGGCCGGACACCCGGAGAGCTCGCTGGCCGTCCTCGACCGAGCCACCGCTGTGAGCCGTGCGCGTAGCGTTGACCGGCTGCGTCTGCTCGTCGCCTGGCTCGGGGTGGCTCGCCGAAACGAGCTCGGGACGCCAGCCGATCGGCAGCAGCGGGTCGACGAGGCCGTGGCGATCGGACGTACCGCCACGACCCGACGGCTCGCGGAGTACCCAGGCCTGCTGCGCGACCTCGCCGCCGAGGTGGGCGACGAGGCCGGCGACGTCCTCGACACCGCCCTGCGTTCCGTGGGGTTCGACGCCCACCTCAGTGGCACCGTGCCAGACGCACTCAAGGACCTGGCCGACAGCCCGGAACGGACGGCTCAGGTCATCGACCTGCTGCGACTGGGCGAGGATCCGCGGGAGCCTGTCGAGTGGCGGCAGGTCGTCAACCAGAACCGTTCGGAGTCTGGCCTCGGGGTCGCGGAGGTGCTGTCAGCCTTCCCGACCGACACAACACCGCTGCGGGACGCCGTGGTCAAGGACTACCGCAGCGAGGCGGACGCCGCATACCGGGGTATCGACCAGTCCGACGAGCTGCGCTGGGACGGACCGTCCTAGCCCAGCTCAGACCAGCGCCGCGTCGAGGGTGATCTCCGGCCCGGTCAGCGCCTTGCTGACGGGGCACGTTGCCTTGGCGTCCTCGGCGACCTCCTTGAAGCCGGCCTGGTCCAGCCCGTCGACATCACCGCGGACGGTGATCTTGATATTCGGGATGTAGAACCCGCCGGCGGGGTCGGGCTCGAACGACACGTCCGCCGTCACATCGAGCGACTTCGGAGTGCCGCCCGCTCGGGCAATAAGCGCCGAGAGCTGCATCGCGTAGCAGGACGAGTGGGCTGCCGCGATCAGCTCCTCTGGGCTCGTTCCCGCCTCCCCGGTCTCGGCCGTGCGCTTTGGCCACGACACGTCGAAGCTGCCCGACTTCGAGCTGGAGAGCTCGACGTTGCCGGACCCGTCCTGCAGCCCTCCGGTCCAGGTGGTGTGGGCAGTACGTGTAGCCATGTCGCTCCTCTGGTCAGACGCGGGAAGGGGATTACCGCTCCAGCCTCTATCACCGTCCGTGGTCAGGCAACAACGAGGTGTGTCGGAAGGGGCACGGGCTCCAACGGTATGCGTCGAGTCACCGGTCCGAGCCGACCCAGCACCCGGGGTCCCGACGCCCCCGTGCACGAGGGCACGTTCCCAGGGAGCTCATGCGCGGTGAGGTAGCCGATGAGGGCGAAGGCCAGTGCTTCCTTGACATCGGACGGCACCCCGAGCTCGTCGATCCGGCCGAGCCGCAGGTCCGGGGCCTTGGCCTGGATCCGTTGCATGAGAACGGGGTTCGCGGTTCCTCCACCGGACGCGAAGACTTCGGTGATCTTTGCGTGCTGCAGATCCGCGGCTACCACGCGCGCGGTGAGCTCGGTCAGCGTGGCGACGAGGTCTGTCCCTTCGACGCCGGGGTGACGGGTCAGCGGTGCGTCGAGGTATGCATCGTGGAAGAGCTCCTTGCCGGTCGACTTGGGAGCGGGCTGGCGGTAGTAGGGCTCGTCGAGCAGGTCGGTCAGCAGCGGCTCGTCGACCCGCCCCTGGGCGGCGTAGCGGCCGTCCCGGTCGTACCGTTCTCGCCGCCCGGTCATGCGGACGACGGCCGCATCGACGAGGGCGTTGGCCGGGCCGAGGTCGTAGGCGTAGGGCTCCGCGGCCGGGTCGACAACGGTCATGTTGGCGATGCCGCCGAGGTTCAGTGCGGCCGCGCGTGCTCGGCCGGCGAGGAGGAGCACGTCGAGGACAGGGACCATCGGCGCACCCTGTCCGCCGGCGGCGATGTCCGCGGCCCGGATGTCGGTGAGGACGGGTGTGCCGGTGCGCTCGGCGAGCGACCAGAGGTTGCCGAGCTGGAGGCCGCCGCGGGCCCGACCCTCCTCGACCCAGTGGAAGACGGTCTGCCCGTGCGAGCAGACGAGGTCGCTCTCGGCGGCGCCGACGGCAAGGGCGACCTCGGCGAAGTGCTCACCGATGAGGATGTCGAGCGCGCAGATCTCGTCCACCGACGTGGGGTTCGGTGGCAGTGCCGCGGCGATCCGTTCGCGCAGCTCGTCGGGGTACGGCACGACCTTCGCGGAGACGATCGTGGCCCGGAGCTCACCTCCCTCCTGGTCGAACTGGACGTGGCAGGCATCGACGCCGTCGTGGCTGGTGCCGGAGATGAGACCGATGACGCGCATATCGCCATCCTGGCCGACGCGTTACCGTGTCGCGCGTGACGGTGCAGCGCAGCGCTTCGGCCGACCTGCTGCTCGGCATCGACATCGGCACCGCCAGCACCAAGGGTGTGCTGACCACTCTGGACGGCGAGGTCGTGGCGACCGCGGTCCGCAAGCACACCATGTCCCTGCCTAGGCCGTCCTGGGCCGAGGTCGACGCCGAGCGGGTTTGGTGGGACGACCTCGTCGAGGTAGCCCGCGAGCTGATGGGCCGCCTCGGCGACCGCCGGGTTGCGGCGTTGTGCGTCAGCGGAGTCGGCCCGTGCCTACTGGTCTGCGACGAGCACCTCGCCCCGGTGCGACCGGCGATCCTCTACGGCATCGACGGACGCGCCGAGCGCGAGATCGCCGAGCTGACCGACGAGCTGGGCGCCGACGCGATCCTCGAGCGATGTGGCAAGGCGCTCAGCACTCAGGCGGTCGGCCCGAAGCTGTTGTGGTTCCGGCGCAACGAGCCCACTCTCTGGGAACGCGGAAAGCGTTGGTACAACAGCAACTCCTACGTCACCGCCAAGCTCACCGGCGAGTACGTGCTCGACCACCACACCGCCAGCCAGTGCGACCCGCTCTACGACGTCCGACGCAACGCCTGGGTCGACGAGTGGGTGCCGCTCGTCGCCGGCGACATCGAGATGCCGCGGCTGGTCCACCCGCACGAGGTCGTGGGAACGGTGACCCGCGACGCGGCGGCCGCCACCGGCATACCTGAGGGGACCCCGGTGTCACCCGGGACGGTGGACGCCTGGGCCGAGGCGTTCTCGGCCGGTGCCCGGCGTCCGGGCGACCTGATGATCATGTACGGCTCGACGCTCTTCTTCGTCCAGGTCGTCAAGCACTTCCGGACCCATCCGAAGCTGTGGACGACGGTCGGCGTCGAACCGGGCCAGCACACGGTGGCCGCCGGGATGTCGACTTCCGGCTCGCTGACCACCTGGGTGCAGGACCTGTCCGGCGGCGCGAGCTTCGACGAGCTGGTCGCGGAGGCCGGCCAGGTGCCGCCCGGGTCGGACGGGCTGCTCGTCCTCCCGTACTTCGCCGGCGAGCGGACACCGATCTTCGACCCGCACGCCCGCGGCGTCGTCGCCGGCCTCACGCTCACGCACCGGCGCGGGCACCTGTTCCGCGCCGTCTACGAGGGAATCGCCTACGGCGTCAGGCAGATCGTCGAGTTCCTCGAGCACGAGGACGACCCCATCAAGCGGATCGTCGCCGTGGGCGGGGGTACCCAGGGCGGACTGTGGACGCAGATCGTCAGCGACGTGACGGGACGCGACCAGCACGTTCCCGCCCAGACCATCGGCGCGTCGTACGGTGACGCGCTGCTCGCCGCGATCGGCAACGGGCTGGTGCCGCCGGAGACCGACTGGGCCGTCGAGGCGTCGGTGGTGCGCCCGCGCGCCGAGGTGCGGGAGACCTACGACCGCCTGTATGCGGGATACGGCCGGCTCTATCCCGCGACCAAGGACATCGTGCACGACCTGGCGGCGATCCAGGAGCAGTGAGTCAGGTCGCCGGGCCGACCAGGGCTCGTGCGGTGGCGACGTCGGTCACCAGGGTGTTGACCCACCCAACCCGAGCGGCCGCGAGGATCGCCGGGACCTTCTCGACCCCGACCGCCACGCCGATGGTGTGGGGGATCCGGGTCAGGTCGTCGAGGTCCATCGCCATCAGGCGGTCGCTGCCGGGGAAGGGCAGCGGCCGGCCCTCGCTGTCGAACGGTCGCGCGCAGATGTCGCCGACCGCGCTGGCCAGGGTGGAGTCGTCGCGGGCCAGCACGCTGGGGCGGGACTGCCGGGTGCTCGGCGGTGCTCCGATACCCAGCAGGGCCACCGAAGCCGTGCTCCAGAGTGAGGTGACCCGGCGGGTGGACGCGTCCTCGTGGAGCACCCGGAAGAGGTTCTCGCTCGGCTGGAGCGGCGCATACAGGAGCACCGGAGTGCCGTGGACCTTGACCGCGATGGTTCGCGTGATCTCGTTGGTCTGGTAGTACTCGCCGGGCTCGTCGACGCCCCCGACGGTCGGAGCAACGAGCACGCCGGGCAGCGCGGGGAGCGGCTGCTGGGCGATGGCGTGGATGGTCGCGCCGGACGAGACCAGCAGCGCGTCGCCCGCGGACGGTGCGGCCGCGGTCAGCGCCTGGGTGACACCGGCGGCCAGCTGCGCGCCGGCCTGGCGGCCGGTGCCGCTCGGGACGACGTAGGCGTCGTGGAGGCCGAGGGCGGTGCGCACTGCAGCGGCCAGCTCGGTGGTCGACACCCGGGCGGGGTCGCGGACCTCGATGTGGACGATCCCGCTGGCCCGCGCCTCGGCCAGTAGCCGGCTCACGGTGGGGCGGCTGGTACCGAGGATCGCGGCGATCTCGGCCTGGGTGGCGTCCTCGAGGTAGTAGAGGTGGGCGGCGCGGTAGAGCAGCTCCGGCGCGAATCGGCCTGGTATGTCGACGTTCTCGCGACCAGACGGCACAGCGTTGCTCACGGGCCCACCTCCCTTCAGGCCGATTATGCCGCGTCCATCTACTGAACAAAGGTTCTGGACAATTGTTCAGAACGCTGTTACGTTCTGCAACGCACGAACGGAACGACCTGATCGGCACGAACCCCGCGAGGCGGCGCGCGCGCTGCCCGAGGACCAAAGGAGGTCCGCGTGACGGACACGAAGCTGAGCGAGACCAGCGAGGAGACCGTCGCGGAGACGTCATCGCGGCGCGCGGACACCATGCAGGCCGTGGTCTGTCACGGGCCGGAGGACTACCGGCTCGAGACGATCGCAGTACCGACCCGAGGCCCGGGTGAGGTGCTCATCCGCGTGGAGGCGGTCGGGATCTGCGCGAGCGACCTCAAGTGCTACCACGGCGCGGCGAAGTTCTGGGGCGACGCCAACCGGCCGGCCTGGGCGGAGACGGACGCGGTGCCCGGTCACGAGATCACCGGCCGCGTGGTCGAGCTCGACGACGAAGCGCGTGAGCACTGGGGGATCGACCTCGACGACCGCGTCGTCGTCGAGCAGATCGTCCCGTGCTGGAACTGCCGTTACTGCGACACCGGCAACTACCACATGTGCCAGGTCCACAACATGTACGGCTTCAAGCGCGCCAACCCCGGCGGCATGGAGGAGTTCATGGTGCTGTCCACGGACTCGTTGGTGCACAAGATCTCCAAGGAGATCCCGCCGGCGCATGCCGCCTTCGCCGAGCCGCTGTCGTGCGCGTTGCACGCGGTGGAGCGAGCCAACGTCACCTTCGCCGACACCGTGGTCGTGGCCGGGTGCGGACCGATCGGGCTCAGCATGATCGCTGGCGCTGCGGCCAAGTTCCCGCAGGCGATCGTCGCCCTCGACTTGGACCCCCGCAAGCTCGACCTCGCCCTCAAGACCGGCGCCACCGTGGCGATCAACATCGCCGAGGAGGACGCCGTCGAGCGGGTCAAGGAGATGACGGGCGGCTACGGCTGCGACGTCTACCTCGAGGGGACGGGGGCACCGCCGGCTGTCCTGCAGGGCCTCAACATGCTCCGGAAGCTCGGCCGGTTCGTCGAGTACTCCGTGTTCAAGGACGACGTCTCCGTCGACTGGAGCATCATCAGCGACGACAAGGAGCTCGACGTGCTCGGTGCCCACCTCGGCCCGAACTGCTGGCCGGCCGCCATCCGGCTCATCGAGTCCGGTCGGCTCCCGATGGACGAGATCTGTACCCACCAGCTGCCCCTCGCCGAGTTCCAGAAGGGGCTCGACCTCGTCGCCAGCGGCAAGGAGTCGATCAAGGTCAGCCTCATCCCGGGCGGTGCGGCATGAGCCGGCTACGGCTCGCCCTCGAGGGCACGCCCGCCCAGCGCGCCGCCTGGTCGCGGCGAGATGTGCTGAAGGCAGCGGGAGTCGGCGCCCTCGGCCTGGCCGCCGTGCCATCGCTCGCGGCGTGCGGCGTCGGTGGGGGAGCCAAGCACGACAACGGCGCTGCCTCCGTCAGCGGGTCATTCGACTGGAAGAAGGCGTCCGGCACGACGGTCCGGGTGCTGCAGACCCCGCACCCCTACCAGCAGTCGTTCCAGCCGCTGTTCAAGGACTTCCAGGACCTCACCGGAATCACCGTGCAGGCCGACCTCGTTCCCGAGGGCGCCTACTTCACGAAGCTCAACACGGAGCTGGCCGGCGGCTCCGGATCGCACGACGTCTTCATGACCGGGGCCTACTTCATCTGGCAGTACGGACCGCCCGGTTGGATGGAGGACCTCAAGCCGTGGATCGCCAACACCGCGGCGACGAACCAGGAGTACGACTTCGAGGACATCTACGAGGGGCTGCGCACCTCGACCTCGTGGGACTTCAAGTTCGGCAGCCCGCTCGGGACCGGCGGCCAGTGGGCCATCCCGTGGGGCTTCGAGAACAACGTCATCGCCTACAACAAGACCTACTTCGACTCCAAGGGGATCAAGCCCGCCGACACGTGGGGTGACTTCCAGCAGCTCGCCCGCGACCTGACCGACCGCGGCCAGGGACGCTACGGCGTGGCCTTCCGCGGGTCCAAGTCGTGGGCCACCATCCACCCGGGGTTCATGACGCAGTACGCCCGGATGGGCGGCAAGGACTACACGCTCGAGGGCGGCCAGCTGGTGCCGGGCATGACGACCGACGCGATGATCCAGTTCCAGAAGGAGTGGGTCGACCTCGCGCGAGACGCCGGTCCCGCATCGTGGACCACCTACGAGTACCCCGACTGCACCCGCGACCTCGGCAACGGCAACGCGATGATGTGCTACGACGCCGACTCCGCCACCTACCCGAAGAACAAGCCGGGCGCGAGCAAGGAGGCCGGCAACCTGGCCTGGCACCCGGGGCCGGCCGGGCCGGACGGGAACTACAACACCAACCTCTGGACCTGGTCGCTGGCCATGAACGCCGCGTCCAAGAACAAGCTCGCCGCGTGGCTGTTCATGCAATGGGCCACCGGCAAGGAGGCGATGGCCAAGGCGGTCCAGCAAGGCTCCTTCGCCGACCCCACCCGCAAGTCCGTGTTCGACGGGGCGTTCAAGCAGACCCTGGGCGCCTTCCCCGGCTACCTCGACGCCTTCGAGAAGGTCGTCGGCACCTCGAAGATCCAGTTCACCCCGCAGTCGTCGTTCTTCCAGACCACGCAGGACTGGGCCGTCGCACTGCAGGACATCTACGGCGGCGACGACGCGTCGGCGCGTCTCAAGTCGTACGCCCAGTCAGCAGAGGCCAAGGTGAACGTCTGATGGCTCAAGCCACCCTGCCCCGAACCCAGACGCAGCAGAGCTCCTCCGCACCGCCCCGGGTGACCTCCGGCCGGCGCCGGCTGCGGCCCTACATCCTGTCCATCCCGGCGGTCATCGTCGTCGTCGGGATCCTCTACCCGTTCCTCCTCGGCGCCTGGTACTCGTTCCTCAACTACACTGCGTCGAACCCGAACCCGACCTTCGTCGGTCTGGCCAACTTCGCCAGCGTGCTTCGCGACCCGCAGTTCTGGACCAGCGTCCGGGTCACGGCGGTCTACGCGATCGTCGCGACCGTGCTCGAGACGGTGCTCGGGGTCGGGATCGCGTTGCTGCTCAACCGATCCAGCCGACTCGGCGGCATCTTCGAGAAGGTGCTGATCCTCCCGCTGATGATCGCCCCGGTCATCGCCGCGACCGTGTGGAAGCTGATGTTCAACCCGCAGTTCGGGGTCATCAACCATGTCTTCGGGCTCGGCACCTTCGACTGGCTGAGCAAGGACATGGCGCTGTGGTCCTCGATCCTTGTGGACATCTGGATCTTCACGCCGTTCGTGGCGATCCTCGTCCTCGCCGGGATCCGGTCACTGCCGCGGGAGCCGTTCGAGGCGTCCTCGGTCGACGGCGCGTCGTGGTGGTACATGTTCCGGCGGCTGATGCTCCCGATGATGTGGCCCTACATCCTCGTCGCGGTGATCTTCCGGTTCATGGACTGCCTCAAGGTGTTCGACGCGGTCTTCGTGCTCACCGCCGGCGGTCCGGGACTAGCCACCCGGACGCTCCAGATCGGCGCCTACGAGGACTCGATCATCTTCCAGAACTTCTCGCGTGGATCCACCTACATGTTCTTGCTGTGGATCATCGTCTTCATCACTGCCAGGTACCTCGTCAGCGTCCTGGGCAAGGCCCAGCGTCGCGCGGCCGGAGCGGAGAACTGACATGGCCAAGGAGCTGATGCCGGGGCAGAAGCGCCTCACGACCGGGTCGGTGCTCGCCGACGTCGGAGTCGTGGCGTGGTTCGTCTTCGCCTTGTTCCCGATCCTCTGGATGTTGTTGCTGGCGTTGAAGAACGACGCCGAGCAAACCAGCACGTACTTCGTGTTCACCCCGACCCTGTCGAACTTCGGCACGGTGCTGAGCCAGGAGGGCACCGACCTCACCAGCGTCGACTTCAAGACGGCGATCCTCACCAGCGTCATCAACTGCGGTGGCGCGGTGCTCGTGTCGCTGCTCATCGGCATACCGGCGGCGTATGCGGCTGGTCGCTGGAAGTTCCGCGGCTCCGAGGACCTCATGTTCAACATGCTGTCCTTCCGGTTCGCACCGGAGCTGATGGTGATCATCCCGCTGTTCGTCATCTACAACCAGGTCGGCCTCTTCGACACGAAGGTCGGGATGATCTGGGTGCTCCAGCTGGTCACCATGCCGCTGGTGGTGTGGATCCTGCGGTCCTACTTCCAGGACATGCCGGAAGAGCTCGAGCAGGCGGCCCTGCTAGACGGCTACACCCGCAAGCGGGCTTTCGTCATGGTCGCACTTCCGTTGGTACGCCCCGGAATTGCCGCCGCAGCACTGCTTGCGTTCATCTTCGCCTGGAACAACTACATCTTCCCGTTGATCCTCGCCGACACCAACGCGTCGACGATCACCGTGGCGATCACCAAGTACCTCGGTGGCGGCGGGCAGGCGTACTACAACCTCACGGCGGCGGCTGCGCTTATCGGCGCCCTGCCACCACTCATCCTCGCTCTCACGATCCAGCGGTACCTCGTGCAGGGCCTGTCGTTCGGGGCGGTGAAGGCCTGATGGGAACCTTGGCACTCAAGGGAGTTCGCAAGACCTACGGTGACGTCGTCGCGGTCGACGACATCGACCTCGAGGTCAGCGACGGCGAGTTCTTCGTCATCCTCGGACCGTCCGGAGCCGGCAAGACGACGACGCTGAAGAGCATCGCCGGCCTCGTCGACATCGACGCCGGGGAGGTCTCGATCGCCGGAACCGACATGACCGGCGTGGAGCCCTACCACCGCAACGTCGCGATGGCCTTCGAGAGCTACGCGCTCTACCCGCAGAAGACGGTCGCCGAGAACCTCGGGTCGCCGCTGAAGTCGGGGCGGTCGGGCTCGTTCTCGGAGACGGACCGGCAGAAGCGGATCGACCAGGTGACGACCACTCTCGGCATCAACCACCTGTTGGGTCGGTTGCCCCGCGAGCTGTCCAACGGCCAGCGGCAGCGCACCGCCCTGGGGCGGGTGCTGGTCCGTCCGGCGGACGTCTACCTGCTCGACGAGCCGCTCTCGCACCTCGACGCCAAGCTCCGCGCGTCGATGCGCGCCGAGCTGAAGACGATCGCCCAGACCTCCAGCACGACGACGGTGTACGTGACGCACGACTACCAGGAGGCCCTCGCCCTCGGTGACCGGATCGCGGTGCTCAAGAAGGGCCGGTTCGTCCAGATCGGGACGCCGGAGCAGATGTGGCGCTCTCCGGTGAACACCTTCGTCGCGCGGTCGCTCGGTCAGCCCGAGATGAACCTGCTCCCGGGCGTCGTCGAGAACGGCGAGGTCCGCTTCCTCGGCGGGGCGGCCTCGTTCGCGGTCCCGCGCGGACTGGACGTCAGCAACGGTCAGCGGGTTCAGCTCGGCCTGCGCCCCAGTGAGGTCGAGGTCGACCGCGGACACCGCGACGCGGCCGAATGGCTGCGGATCACCGGTTCCGTGCTCCTGGCCGAGCGGCTGGGGCGCCACGTCGAGCTCGACCTGACCGTCGGGAAGGACGACCGCCTCATCGTGGTCGAGGACAGCGACCACGCGCCCGAGGAGGGCAGCCAGGTGACCGTCCAGATCCACCTGCCCAACGTCCACGTCTTCGCCGCCGACGGCGGCACCGACGACGACGGTCAGCCGATGGACGCGCCGCGTCTCGGCTCCGCGCTCGGCTCGCACGCGACCGACGCCCCGCACGCCCAGGAGGTTCGACTGTGAGCACCGCGACCGCCGGTCCCGGCACCGGGGAGCCGCTCGGCCTGACCATCGACAACGTCCGCAAGGTCTACTCCTCCCGCGGCCGGGAGACCTTCGAGGCCGTCAAGGGCATGGACATGGACATCCAGCCCGGCGAGCTCATCTCGCTGCTCGGGCCGTCGGGATGCGGCAAGACGACGACGCTGCGGATGATCGCCGGCCTCGAGCCCGTGACATCGGGCGACATCCGGATCGGCGACACCCGGATCAACGACCTGCCGCCGGGCAAGCGCAACGTCGGGGTCGGGTTCGAGAGCTACGCCCTGTACCCACCACTCAACGTCCGCGAGAACCTCGCCTACGGGCTCAAGGCTCGCAAGGTCCCCGACGCCAACCGCCAGGTCGACGCCCTGGCTGAACGCCTCGAGATGACCGAGCTCCTCGACCTGCGCCCGGCGAGTCTTTCCTCGGGCCAGAAGCAGCGAGTTGCGTTGGCACGGGCGCTGATCCGCAAGCCGCCGGTCCTTCTGCTCGACGAACCGCTCGGTCACCTCGACGCGTCGGCGCGGCAACGGGTCCGGCGTGAGCTGAAGCTGCTGCAGCGGGAGTTCGGGTACACGACGATCGTCGTCACCCACGACCAGCTGGAGGCGCTCAGCCTCTCCGACCGGATGGCCGTGATGAACGGTGGGATCATCCAGCAGTTCGGGACGCCCGACGAGATCTTCGACGACCCGGCGAACCAGTTCGTCGCGGACTTCGTCGGCGAGCCCAGCATCAACCTCTTCCCCGGCGTCGTCACCAAGGACGGCGAGCGCGTGACGGTGAAGGTCGGCGAGGGCACCCTGCTTCCCGCGGCGACGTCGGCCCAGGATGGCCAGCGGGTCGTCGTCGGTATGCGCCCACCGGACTGCGTGACCGGAGGCCGGCTCACCGACGGGTCGGGTCTGCGCGGCGAGGTCGTCGTCTTCGAGGACCTGCTCGAGCACGGCCTGGCGTCGGTGCGGGTCCCCGGTGTCGACAGCGTCGTCGTCGTCCAGACGCCGGCGGATGAGTCGTGGAACCGCGGGGACCAGATCGCCTTCGCCGCGCCGCCCGAGCGCACCTACCTGTTCGACGCCGACACGGGAGATCGCATCCGATGACCCACCTCTACGACGATCCGACGACCTTCATGGAGGACGCCCTCACCGGCTTCCTCGACGCCTACGGGGACGTGGTGGTGGGCGTACCCGGCGGCGTGGTCCGGGCCGCCGAGACCCGGCCGGGCAAGGTCGCGGTCGTCGTCGGCGGAGGCTCGGGGCACTACCCGGCCTTCTGCGGCGTCGTCGGTCCCGGCTTCGCCGACGGCGCCGTCGTAGGAAACATCTTCACCTCGCCCTCGACCGATGACGCGTACCACGTCGGGAAGGCCGCGGACGGACGTGGCGGCGTCCTGTTCAGCACCGGGAACTACGCCGGCGACGTGATGAACTTCGACCTCGCCCGCGATCGGCTGGTGGCGGAGGGGATCGACACCCGCAACGTCTACGTCACCGACGACGTCGCGAGCGCCTCGGTGGACGAGATCCAGAAAAGGCGCGGCATCGCCGGCGACTTCGTCGTCTTCAAGGTCGCCGGCGCGGCGGCCGAGGAAGGGTACGACCTCGACGGCGTGGAGCGGGTCGCCCGGCTGGCCAACGACCGGACCCGCACCATGGGCCTCGGTCTGGCCGGCTGCACGATGCCAGGGGAGCGGGATCCCCTGTTCACCGTCGAGCGCGGCCGCATGGGGGTCGGGCTCGGCATCCACGGCGAGCCGGGGATCGCCGACGAGCAGCTTCCCCGGGCCGCCGATGTCGCGCAGCTGCTCTTGGACAAGGTCCTGGACGAGGAGCCGGCGGACTCGTCCAAACGCGTCGGCGCCATCCTCAACGGGCTCGGCGCCACCAAGTACGAGGAGCTCTTCGTCGTCTGGGGCTCGGTGTCCCGCCTGCTGCGAGAGCGCGGCTACACCGTCGTCGAACCCGAGGTGGGCGAGCTGGTGACCAGCCTCGACATGGCCGGGATCTCGCTGACCCTGGTCTACCTCGACGACGAGCTCGAGCGCCTGTGGCGTGCCCCGGCGAGCACACCGGCATACACGAAGGGCACGGCCGACCCGACCGGCGGCCAGCGCCGCAGTGCGGCCGACCTCGCCGCCGTCGCGGAGCGGCACGGTCCGGGGTCGGCGGCGTCGCAGCGGGCCGCTCGCACGGCGGTCGCCGCGCTCGAGGCGATGGCGGAGGCGATCCGCGACGCCGAACCCGAGCTCGCTCGGATGGACTCGGTGGCGGGCGACGGCGACCACGGCCGCGGAATGGTCAAGGGCGTGACCGCAGCGCTCGAGGCGGCGCGGGCCGAGTCCTCCGACGCCGGGGTGGCCACGGTGCTGACCGCGGCCGGTGAGGCGTGGGGCGCAAAGGCTGGCGGTACCTCCGGCGTCCTGTGGGGCCAGTTCCTCTCGGCCGTAGGCCGGCAGCTCGGCGACGACGCGGAGTCACTGAGTGGCGCAGACCTGGTGGCGGCCGTGCGCTCCGGCGGCGACACGATGCAGCAGCTGGGCAAGGCGCAGCTGGGCGACAAGACGATGCTCGACGCGTTGCTCCCCTTCATCGATGAGCTCGACCGGCGCGTGGCGTCGGGTGAGCCCACCTCATCGGCCTGGGCCGCTGCCGCTTCGGTGGCGACCGATGCCGCCGCTTCCACCGCGGACCTGCGGCCCAAACTGGGACGGGCCCGGCCGCTGGCCGAGAAGAGCGTCGGCACTCCGGACCCGGGCGCGACATCGCTTGCGATGTGCGCCCGGGTCGTCGGGGGAGTCCTCGCCGACGCCGACGACCGCGAGCCGGCGTCGTGACGGCGGACGCCGGCCTGCGCATCGTCATCGGGTGTGACGACGCGGGTCTCGACTACAAGGAGATCCTCAAGGCGGACCTGCAACAGGACGTTCGGGTCGCGGACGTGGCCGACGTGGGCGTCGACCGCGACGAGAACACCGCCTACCCGCACGTCGCGGTGGCGGCGGCGCAGCTGGTCGCCGAGGGCAAGGCCGACCGGGCCTTGCTGGTCTGCGGCACCGGCCTCGGCGTGGCGATCAGTGCCAACAAGGTCAAGGGGATTCGCGCCGTGACCGCCCACGACAGCTTCTCGGTCGAGCGATCCGTCCTCAGCAACAACGCGCAGGTTCTCTGCATGGGTCAGCGGGTCATCGGCATCGAGCTGGCCCGCCGGCTGGTCCGCGAGTGGCTGGGCTACGCCTTCGACACGTCGTCAGCTTCGGCGGCCAAGGTCGACGCCATCCACGAGTACGAAGTCTAGGTTCACCCCACGAAGTTCTCCGCTTCGCTCCGATACTTCGCGGGGACCCCGACAAGGGACGACGACTAGCCTCGCCGGGTGACGAGCCCCGACGAGGTCCTCCAGCGCGGTATCGACGAGCACCGGTATGCCGGGGTCGCTGCTCAGCTCGTCCGCGATGGTGAGGTGGTCCACCGGGCGGTCCTCGGCGACGCGTCCAACCGGTCCGGCCCACGCGTGCCCCTCTGGGAGAGCGCAAGATTCGACGTCGCCTCGTGCACGAAGGCGGTCGCGACGACGGCGTCGGTGATGGCGTTGGTCACGGCCGGGCAGCTGCGCCTGGACGACCTGCTCTCGCGGTACCTGCCCACGCCGCACCGGGACGTCACCCTGCGGCACCTGCTCACCCACACCGCCGGGCTGGCGGAGTGGCAGCCCCTCTACCTCGCCTCGACCACCCGCGAGGAGGCCGTCCAGGTCGCCGCCTCGATCCCGCTCCGGTACGCCGTCGGGGAGGGTCGGCACTACTCGGACCTGGGCTTGATCCTCACCGGCGCGGTCGTCGAGCGGGTTGCCGGGGAGCGGCTCGACGCGGCCGTCGCGCGACTGGTGACCGGCCCGCTCGGGATGACCGAGACCGGGTACGGACCGGTGGAGCCGAGCACCGCCGTCGCTTACGGCCACGGTGACGACATCGAGGTGGCGATGATCCGGGACGGTGAGCCGTACCCGGTGACCATCGAGCGCACCGTTCCGGCCCATCCGCGCACCGCGTGGGTTCGCGGAGAAGTCAGTGACGGCAACGCCTTTCACGCCATGAAGGGCTACTCCGGCCACGCCGGGCTGTTCTCGACGCTGGACGACCTGACCCGGTTCGGGACGGCCCTGCTGGACGAGTCCCCGGTCTGGTCCCGCGCCGTCCTCGACACCTTTCTCACGCCGGGGCCCGACAACCAGGCGATCGGCTTCTGGTGGCAACCGGCGGCGGGCGGACCCGCATACGGACATCCGGGGTTCACCGGCGCCCGGTTCCTCGTCGACCCCGCCACCCGCTCCGTCGCGGTCCTCCTCGCGAACCGCCTGCACGTCATGGCTCCGGGGGACCGTGTGCCGCCCGACATCGCTCCGGACTGGCAGGCTTACCAACAGGCGGCCGGCTTCAGCCGAGGTGACCTCTGACTGAGGCGTGGCCCTTGAGCAGGTTCCGGGCGATGGTACGGCGCTGGATCTCGTCGGTGCCCTCGTAGATGCGCAGCAGCCGGAGCTCGCGGTACCACCGCTCCACCGGCAGCTCGCGGGTGTAGCCCATCCCGCCGTGGATCTGCAGCACCCGGTCCACGATCTCGTTGGCCTTGACGCCGCCGTAGAGCTTGGCCATCGACTGGGACTGACGGGAGTCGAGGCCCTGGTCCACCTGCCAGGCCGCCGTCAGGACCAGCCAGCGCAGCGCCTCGATCTCGGTCGCCGAGTCGGCAACCATCCACTGGATCGCCTGCCGGTTCGCGATCGGCTCGCCGAAGGTGGTCCGGTTGTGAGCGTGCTCCATGGCCATTTCGACCAGCCGCTCACAGGCGCCGAGGGCGCGGGCCGGCAGGAGGTACCGGCCGCGGCCGATCCACTTCATCGCGAGGTCGAAGCCATGTCCCTCCCGGCCGAGGATGTGATCGTGGGGGACGCGAACGTCCTTGAACACCAACGACGCTGGCCCCCACTCGCCCATGGTGTCGATCGGCGTCGACGTCCAGCCCCGGTCGCGGTCGACCAGGAAGCAGGTGACGCCGCCGTTAGCTCCCTTCTCCTTGTCGGTCACCGCAAAGACCATGACGTAGTCGGCCTCGTGGCCGCCGGTGATGAACGTCTTCTCGCCGTTGATCACCCACTCGTCGCCCTCGCGACGGGCGTTGGTCCGGATGGCCCGGGCGTCCGATCCGGCGCCGGGTTCGGTGATCGCGAAGCAAGACTTCCGCTCGCCGGAGATCGTCGGTCGCAGGTATGCGTCCTGCTGGGCCTCGTCGGCCTCGTAGAGGATGTTGTCGGCGGCGCCACCGAACGAGAACGGCAGGAAGCTGCGACCGAGCTCGATCTCCACGAGCGCCGTCATGACGGCGGAGAGTCCCATCCCGCCGTAGGACTCCGGTGTCTGGATACCGAAGAACCCGGCCTGTTTGGCGACGTCCTGGAGGCGCCGGTGCTCCTCGGCGGGGAGGCCGCGCTCGCCGCGCCGCTCTCGGGCCAGCGCGTCGGGCTCGAGCGGCAGGAGCTCCTTGGTCACGAAGGTCCGGACCCACGACCGGATCTCCTTCTCGTCGTCGCTGAGGGCGAGGTCGACCATGCGGGCTCCTTCGGGTGGTGCGGTCGGCGCCGATCGGGCGCTGCGAGGGCCATCATGAGCCATGGACTCGGAAAGCGCCTCAGCGCCGGAGCCGTCGTGGTTCGAGGCGTCGGAACGCGTCCTCGACCCGCTGCTGACCGCTCGAACCCTGGTCGCGCTCCTGCAGGGTGCGGAGGCGGTCGGCCTGTTCCGGGCCGTGCGCACGACGTCGACGTTCGAGGGACTGGCGAAAGAGACTGGTCTGCCCGTGCAGCGGGTCCGAGAAGTGTGCGCCGCGCTGGTCGCCAACGACGTGCTAGCACCGAACGGTGACGGCGTCCGCCTCACGCCCGCGTGGGACGTGCTGACCGGCCCATCGGCGTTCAGCCCGCTCGCGTCGGCGCTGGTCGCGGCGGAGGCGAGTGCGCATGACCTCAGCGACCTGACCCGTTCCGGGGGATGGGGCAACCTCGCGGCGCCGGAGCGGCTGGCATACGCCGCGTCGGTGTCACCGAACCCGTTCTCGGACGACATCGTCGCTCTGGTGAGGTCACGTGTGGCCACGCCGCCCGAGCTGCGCGACCGGTTCCGCGACGACGACCGGATCCTCGAGCTCGGCTGCGGGGTCGCCGGACAGCTCCTATGCACCCTGCAGGCGTTTCCCGGGGTCACGGCGGTGGCCGTCGAGCGCGAGGCCGATCTGGCCAGTGAAGCGAGGCGGCGTGCTGAGGTCCTCGGCGTCGCGGAACGGTTGGTTGTCGTCGTCGGCGAGGCCGAGTCGGTCCATCTCGACGGCGAGTTCGACGTCGTCGCCTGGAGCCAGTTCTTCTTTCCGCAGGCGAGTCGGGCCGGTGCCCTCGCGACGGCGCACGCTGCTCTCCGCTCAGGGGGTCTGCTGGTGGCTCCCCTGTTGGCGCATGACGCCTCCGACGAGGGCGGCCCGCGCAGTGCCGAGGCTCGCGGGGTCGCGCTGTCGCAGGTCGTCCACGGTCGTTGGGGGGTGCCGACCCGGTCCTCCGCCGAGCTCGTGGACGAGGTGACGACCGCCGGCTTCATCGAGGCGATCGCGGCCTCGACGCCCGGGACCGGTATCTCGGTCGTCGCCGCGACCCGACCCTGACCAAACGCCCTTCATCGACGTCCACGCGGTGGGACGCTGGACGGTGCTGGGGCGGCCCACCGTCGATCCGACCTCAGGAGGTCATCATGCTCACCAAAGGCACCGTCACCGCCAACATCCCTGCCGCTGACCTCGATCGGGCCCGCGGGTTCTACCGGGACACGCTCGGTTTCGAGCCGGCGATGGAATGGCCGGACGCCGGGATGCTCGTCTACCGCACGGACGGCGGTGCAACGTTCCAGGTTTACCAGACCGAGTTCGCCGGCCAGGCGGGTCACACCATCGCCCAGTTCCACGTCGACGACGTCGAGGGCGAGGCGCGCGCCCTGCAGGGCAAAGGCGTCACGCTCGAGACCTACGACATGCCTGGCGTGACGTGGGACGACGGGATCGCCGACATGGGCGGCATGGGCAAGGCCGCCTGGTTCAAGGACAGCGAGGGCAACATCCTCTGCATCGACTCAGGATTCCCCGAGGGCTGAGTCCGCTCAGCGGTCCCGCGCAACGAGCGCCGGCCGGGCGAGCTGCACGGTTGTGCGGGTCAGTCCGATTCGGACGGACGCGCGGTTCGCGAGGTGACGGGCGACGACCACCATCACCACGGCCGGCACCAGCCCGGCCAGAAGGAGACCGAACCGCGCCCCGAGGATCTCGTCGATGAACCCGACCACCGGACCGCCGATGGCGCCGCTGCCCATGAAGACCAGCAGGTAGATCGCCACGACCCGGCCGCGGAGATGTTCGGGCACGGTCAGCTGCACCATCGACTGGGCCGACGTGAGGAACGCGAGGTTCGCCGCTCCGACGAGGACCATGAACACGGTCAAGGTGACCTGGTTCGCACCGAACGAAGCCAGGACCTGAGCGGCCGCGAGGAAGCCACCGGCCGTCGCGATGGTGCGCAGCCGCAACGGGCTCCGCCGGCGCGCGGTGAACAGGGCTCCGCCCAGCGCGCCGACGGCGGCGGCCCCGTTGAGGACCCCGGCTCCGACGGCGCCCGAGTGGAACTCGTTCTTGGCGAAGGCCGCGAGCGTGACCGGCAGGCTCACGGTGAAGAACCCGAACGTGCCCACCATCACCGTGGGCCACAGCACCGTCGGGTGGGACACCGCATACCGAAGTCCGTCGCGCAGCCCGGTCACCGGCTGGTCGTCCCGGGCCGGCGCCTGCGGCAGCCGCATCAGGGCGAGGGCGGTGAGCGGGCCGAGGTAGCTCACGGCGTTGATGAGGAAAGCCCATCCCGGACCGACCACACCCACGAGGATCCCGCTGAGTACCGGCCCCGCCATCGCTCCGAACTGGAACGTCGAAGAGACCAGGCTGATCCCGCTCTTGACGTGGGCTACCCCGACGATCTCGGTGATGAACGACTGACGCACCGGGTTGTCGACCGTCGCGACGGCGCCCAGTGCCAACGCGAACAGATAGACGTGCCAAGCCTGGACGGCACCCGACAGGGTGAGGAAGGCCAGGACGAGGGCCATCAGCGCCATCGTGCTCTGGGTGACCTGGAGGATGCGACGCTTCGGGAAGCGGTCGGCGAGAACGCCGGCGTGCAGGCCGAAGAGGAGGGTCGGCAGGAACTGCAGCGCCGTGGTGAGGCCGACCGCGGCCGGGCTGTCGGTCAGGGTGAGAACCAGCCAGTCCTGGGCGATCCGCTGCACCCAGAGGCCGGTACTCGTGACGAAGTGCCCGGCGAGGAAGAGGCGGAAGTTCCGGTTCTGCAACGACGAGAAGGTCGTTGAGGCGGGTCGGTCCTGAGGAGTAGTGCGGTCGGGTTCGGTGTCCTGCGCGGTCAAGGTGCGTTCCTGGCGTCGGGCTCGTTCGGTATGAGTCGGGTCTGGTCCAGTCTCGACCTCCACCCGCTCATCGCCCAACTTGATGGACACTATTAGTCTGATCGTGTTTCGTGATGAGTGCTTTTCTTGGGAGATGCGGTGTACGACCCGGACCTGCTGCGCACGTTCCTCGCGGTGGCGCAGTCGCTGAGCTTTACGCGGGCAGCGGCGACCCTGGACCTGCGCCAGTCCACGGTGAGCCAGCACATCCGGCGGCTCGAGGACGCCGTCGGGCGACAGCTCTTCGTCCGGGACACCCGGACCGTCGCGCTCACCGCCGACGGCGAGGCGTTGGCGGGGTACGCGGTCGAGATCCTCTCCGCGCACCAACGGGCCGAGAGCCACTTCAGCGGATCGGTGGTGGCGGGGCGGTTGCGGTTCGGTGTGACCGACGACCTGGCCTTGACGGCTCTGCCGCGGATTCTGCGGACGTTCCGGCAGCTCAACCCGCGGGTCGACCTCGAGCTGACCGTCCTCCAGAACGAGGGGCTATTGCGGCGCATCGAGTCCGGCCACCTCGACGTCGCCTTCGTCAAGAAGAGCCCCGAGACCCCGACGCTCTCGATCGGTCAGCTGGTCCGGCGCGACCGGCTGGTCTGGGTGGCGGCCGAGGGGACCCGGGTGGAGGCGGACGAGCCGGTACCGCTCGTCGTGTACCAGGCGCCCAGCCTGAGCCGGTCGGTGGCGGCGCAGGCACTCCAGGACGCGGCCCGACCGGTTCGGATCACCTGCACGGTTCGTGGGGTCAACGGGGTGCTGGCGGCGGTACGGGCGGGGATCGGGATCGCCGTGATGGCCAAGACGCTGATGCCCGGCGACCTCGTCGAGGTGCCGCCCACGGCGAAGCTGCCGAAGCTGCCCAACCTCGACCTGGTCCTCCTCACCAACCCACAGGCGCCGGCCGCTCCCGCCGCCGCGCTGACGTCGGCCATCCGGGCCGGCGCCGCTCCGACCTCGTCCGTCCCGGCCACCTGACCCTCCGCTTTTCACCCAATAGGAGTGCAGCGGTCGGAATTCCCACCGGCCCACACCTTTAGGTGCGAAGCGCTCGGACGTCCGACCGGCCCACCAGTTAATGGGAGCGCAGCGGTCGGAATTCCGACCGGCCCACACCTATAGGTGCGTAGCGCTCGGAATTCCGACCGCTGCACTCCTATTAGGTGATCTCGGCTTGGGTGACCTCGGTGCGAAGCGGAAGCCGGTACCCCCAAAGGGTATGCAGTCGGCCGCGAGGAGCGCCTAGGGTCTGTGCATGTCGATGCTTGACGAGACCGGCCTGCTGTCGTTCCCCACCGACGAGGAGACGGTGCGCAAGAACGACATGGCGCACGTGCTGCACTCCTGGGCGGCCCAGGGGCACATCGACGCCGTGCCGATCGCCGGCGGCGAGGGGGCCTGGTTCTGGGACCCGAACGGCCGTCGCTACCTCGACTTCTCCAGCCAGCTGGTCAACGTCAACATCGGGTACCAGCATCCGCGGCTGGTCGCCGCCGTGCAGGAGCAAGCCGGTCGGATGGTCAGCGTCTCGCCGGCGTTCGCCAACGACGCGCGCTCCGAGGCCGCCCGGATGATCGCCGAGCTCGCGCCGGGCGATCTCGACATGGTCTTCTTCACCAGCGGCGGCGCCGAGGCCAACGAGATGGCCATCCGGATGGCCCGCGTGCACAGCGGCCGGCACAAGATCCTCGCGGCCTACCGCAGCTACCACGGCTCGACCGCCGGCGCGTCGGCGCTCACCGGTGAGCCACGCCGGTGGGCGACGGAGCCCGGTATGCCAGGGGTCGCCCGGTTCTGGGGGCCGAACCTCTACCGGTCACCGTTCCACGCCACCACCGAGGCCGAGGAGTGCGAGCGGGCTCTGCAGCACCTGCGCGACACGATCGTGGCGGAGGGCTCGCATACCGTCGCTGCCGTCATCCTCGAGACGGTGGTGGGCACCAACGGGATCCTCGTGCCTCCGGACGGGTACCTCGCAGGGGTCCGCTCGCTGTGCGACGAGTTCGGGATCCTCTACATCGCCGACGAGGTGATGGCCGGGTTCGGCCGGTGCGGCGAGTGGTTCGCGGTCGACCGGTGGGGTGTCGCCCCCGACCTCGTCTGCTTCGCCAAAGGCGTGAACTCCGGCTACGTGCCGCTCGGCGGCGTCGTCCTTTCACCGGCGATCGCCGCGACCTTCGAGGACATGGCGTTCCCCGGCGGGCTGACCTACTCGGGGCACCCACTGGCCTGCGCCGCGGCGGTCGCCTCGATCCGGATCTTCCAGGAGGAGGGGATCCTCGACCACGTTCGCGAGCTCGGCGAGACGGTGATCGGACCGGCCCTGCGGGAGCTCGCGGACCGCCACCCGTCGGTCGGCGAGGTGCGGGGGCTCGGCGTCTTCTGGGCGGTGGAGCTGGTGAAGGACCGCGCGACCCGGGAGCCGTTGGTCCCGTTCAACGCGAGTGGCCCCTCCGCGGCGCCGATGGCTGAGTTCGGCAAGGCCTGCAAGTCGGCGGGGTTGTGGCCGTTCATCCACATGAACCGGACGCACGTCTGTCCGCCCTGCGTCATCACCGCGGACGAGGTGCACCAGGGGATGGCCATCCTCGACCAGGCGCTCACCGTGGCGGACCGGTACACGACCTCGGCCTGATGTGGACCTGCCCGCGATGCGGGCGGACGTTCGCGGCGCGGAACCAGACGCATACCTGCGCGCCCCTGGGCGATCTGGAGAGCCACTTCGCCCGGTCCCAGCCGCCGGTTCGGGCGGCCTACGAGGCCGCGTTCGCCGTGGTCCGCACGCTCGGCCCGGTCGAGGTGCTCGCCGAGAAGACCCGGATCGCGTGGCACGTCCGGATGAGCTTCGCCGCGTTTCAGCCGCGCGTGACCTGGCTCGACGGGCATCTGGTCCTGGATCGCGAGGTGGCCTCGCCTCGGTGGCGCCGGGTAGAGGTGTTCTCCCCGCGGAACGTCCTGCATGCCTTCCGCCTGAGCGGTCCTGATGAGGTGGACGACGAGTTCGCCGGCTGGCTTGCGGACGCATACGACGTGGGCGCTCAGCGGCACCTGGGCCGGTAGCGCTCTCGAGGGGTGGGAAGGCCGCTACCTGGGTAGGGTCACCGCGTGGCCCCCTCCCGACGTATCGGCGTCGTCGTGAACCCGACGAAGTTCGACGACCTCGACGACGTGCGCGACCGGGTCAGCAAGGTGTGCGCCGACCATGGCTGGGGCGAACCGCTGTTCATCGAGACGACCGAGGAGGACCCGGGCGTTGGCCAGGCCCAGGAGGCGATCGACCAGGGCGTCGACATCGTCTGCCCCCTCGGCGGGGACGGGACGGTTCGTGCGGTGGCCACCGCGCTGGTGGGGTCCGACACGCCGATCGGCCTTCTGCCGGGGGGAACCGGCAACCTCTTGGCCCGCAACCTCGAGCTGCCGATCGAGGAGATCGAGGAGGCGCTCGAGGTCGTCCTGACCGGGACCGACCGGCGCATCGACGTCGGCCTGGTTCGGTTGTTCCCCGACTCGGAGTCGGCCGAGCCGCTCAAGGGTGACGACCCGCCCACCGAGGACGACCCGCGTCGCGAGGACGAGGAGGTCTTCCTCGTGATGACCGGCATCGGGATCGACGCTGAGGTGATGGCCAAGACCAACGAGAAGGTCAAGGGCGTCCTCGGCTGGCCGGCCTACGTGCTGGCCGGGATCGGCCGGCTGTTCACCCGCGGCTTCATGGTCAAGGTCTCCTCCGGTGGCGGTGACCCGCAGGTCCAGCACGCCCGCAGCGTCATCGTCGGCAACTGCGGGAGTCTGCAGGGGAACGTCGAGCTGATGCCGGATGCCAAGCTCGACGACGGCATCCTCGACGGTGTCATCCTCGCTCCCAAGGGTGCGTTCGGCT
>DASTNV010000225.1:0-3162 GCA_035762725.1 Lapillicoccus sp.
TGCGGTACCGCGCCGGGCGGCCCGGCGCCTGAGTGGCTAATGGCCGCGGACAGCGTCGCCGACCTGGCCGGACAGCTCGGGATCGTCATCGAGGAGCTAGAGGCGACGGTCGAGCGCTGGAACGGATTCGTGGCCAACGGCCACGACGACGACTTCGGTCGTGGCGACAGCGCCTACGACGGCTGGTGCGGAGATCGAACGCAGTATCCGGGTGTCTTCGCCACGCTCGGCCCGATCGACCGTGGGCCGTTCTACGCCGTCGAGCTGGTCGGCTCGGCGCTCGGCACCAAGGGCGGTCCACTCACGACCGTCGACGGCGAGGTGCTCGACGTCGACGGCGAGGTCATTCGCGGCCTCTATGCGGCCGGCAATGCCATGGCCGCGCCGACCGGGATGGTCTATGGCGGTGCCGGCGGAACGCTGGGGCCGGCCCTGGTCTTCGGGTACCGCGCCGGACGGGCCGCAGCCGCGGCCACTGGGCAGGGCCCTGTCCACACCCGCGCCCGGGAAGGCGCCTACTCATGACCGACCTCCCGATCATCGTCGTCGGCGCCGGCCTGGCCGGGCTGCGCGCCGCCGAGCAGCTGCGCGCCGCAGGTGACACCGGTCCGATCGTGGTCGTGGGCCGGGAGACCCACCCGCCGTACAACCGGCCGCCATTGACCAAGGACGCGCTCAAGAACGGCGTCGACGTGACGGTCCTCCACTATCGGCAACGGCCCAACACCGCTGACGTCGTCTGGCGGCTCGGCGAGTCGGTCGACGCCGCCGACCTCGACGCGCGGACGGTGACCCTCGGGTCCGGGGATGTGCTGGCATACCGAGGGCTCGTCATCGCGACCGGAGTGGGAACGCGACGGCTGCCGCTGGACGCACCCGTGGAGTGGCGACACGGGATCCGCACCGTCGACGACGCGGCGGCCCTGCATTCAGCGTTGCAGCCGGGTCGGCGGATCGTCGTCCTCGGGGCGGGGTTCGTCGGCACCGAGGTGGCGGCGACCGCGACGCAGCTGGGCTGCAAGGTCCACGTGGTCGACCCGCTCCCGCTGCCGCTGGTCCGCGCGCTCGGACCGGTGGTCGGGGCCGAGGCCCAGCGCCGACACGAGGAGCACGGGGTGCGCTTCCACTTGGGTCGGTCGGTGGTGCGGCTCGAGGGTTCGGACACGGTGGAGCGCGTCGTGCTCGACGACGGGACCGTCCTGTCGGCCGATGTCGTCGTCGAGGCGGTGGGCTCGGTGCCGCACGTGGAGTGGCTGGCCGGCACCGGGCTCGACCTCGCCGACGGGGTCGCCTGCGACGCGGCGCTGCATCCGTTGCACGACGGCCGACCGGTCATCGACGTCGTGGCGCTGGGCGACGTGGCGCGGTTCCCTGTGCCGGGATTCGGGACGGTCCGGATCGAGCACTGGAACTGGCCCACCGAGATCGCCGCCCACGCGGCCCGCAGCCTGCTGGCCGGGATCGCCGGTGAGCCGGAACCCGAGGCGCCGTTCGTGCCGATGCCGATGTTCTGGACCGACCAGTGGGGGGTGCGGTTCCAGTCGATCGGGATGCCGCACCTGGGGGTCGGCGACGTGCGGGTCCTGTCCGGCGAGCTGGACGGCGAGTGCGCCGTGGGGTACCACGACTCGACCGGCCGACTCGTGGGAGTCGTGCTGATCGGCCTCGCCCGCGAGCTGCTGACCTACCGCGCCCGGATCGCGGACGAGCGGCCGACCACCACCCTCGCGACGGCACGCTGACCGTTGTGACCGAGGCCCGCGCGACCCCGAGATCCGCGGGTCCCGAATCCGAGCCGCCACGGCGGGTTCCGGGGTGGCTGCTCGTCGTCATGGTCGGCCTGATCGGGCTGAACCTGCGCGCCGCCCTCGGCTCGATTCCGCCGCTGCTCGGGCCGATCTCCGACGAGCTGGGCATTCCCGGGTCGACGCAGGGGCTGCTCACGTCGCTCGGCGTCGTGTTCATGGGACTGTGCGCGCCGGTCGGGCAGCGGGTGGCGGCGCGGTTCGGGTCCGAGGCGACCACGGCGTTCTTCCTCGGCGTCCTTGCGGTCGGCGGGCTGCTCCGGCTGGCGGCCCTGACCACCGGCGTGCTGCTGCTGTCCGCGGCGATCTCCGGCGCCGCGATGGGCGCGATCTCGGCGCTGGTTCCCGGGCTGGTGGCCCACCACCTGCCCCGGATCAAGGGCCTCGCCACCGGCATCTACTCGACCGGGCTGGCCCTCGGCGTGGCGATCGCCGCGTGGGTGGCCGTCCCGACCGCCGAGATGCTGCACGGCTGGCGGCCGTCGCTGGCCGTGTGGGGCGCCGTCGCGGCGATCACCATGCTGGCCTGGCTGATCCTCGTGCCCCGGCTGCGCCAGCACGTCATCCACACAGAACCCGACGAGGCGGAAGCGAGTCACCGGCTCCCGTGGCGCTCGGCCACCGCCTGGTGGGTGACGTCGTTCTCCGCGATCCAGATGATCGTCGGGTTCAGCGGACTGGCCTGGCTCACGCCGTACTACGCGTCGCTCGGGATGCCGGTCACCGACGCCGCGCGGCTGTTCGCCTTCTTCCAGATCATCCAGCTGGCGGCGATGCTCACGTTGCCGACGATCACCGACTTCACCCGCGACCGGCGACCGCTGCTTGCGGTCACGGTCGTCGCCACGTGTGCCGGTGTGCTGATGATGGTGCTGGCACCGATGCCGTTGGCGTTGCTGGCTATCGGGCTGTTCGGGTTCGGTGTGGGCGGCGGTTCGGCACTGGTGCTCGTGCTCGTGTCCGACTACACGTCGACGCAGCAGCAGGCGGCTCGGCTGGGCGCGATGACGCTGATGGTGGCGTTCCTGGTGGGCGCCCTCGGTCCGGTGGTTCTCGGCTACCTGCACGACCTCACCGGCAGCCTGGTCGCGGGGTATGCGGTGATGGTCGCGTTGAGCATCGGGCTGGCGTTCACCCTCCCGCAGTTCCGGCCGGGCCGCACGATCGACTGACGCGGCTCCCGCATGTTGCTGCCTAACCCGGATCGTTCACGGTGGATCGGCGCGTCGGTGTCCTGAACGCACGGAAGTGCCTGTCCTGCTTGGGATTCTTGTTCTTGCGACAGTCCAAGTTTCTCGAGCGGGAAGGCACTCCGTAGGTGAAGCGTACTTCGTGGTCGTCGGGGTTGTCGGTCAGC
>DASTNV010000226.1:0-8157 GCA_035762725.1 Lapillicoccus sp.
TACCTCTACGAGGAGGAGGGGACCAACTGCGAGAACCTCCCCAAGACCCACGGGTTCCTGGCCGACCTGCGCGCGATGGTCGACACGGAGTATCCGGGCCGCGTGCTGCTCGCCGAGGCGAACCAGCCGCCCTTCGAGGTCGTCGACTACTTCGGCAGTGCGGCACGGCCGGAGTGCCAGATGTGCTTCCACTTCCCGGTGATGCCGCGGCTGTACTACGCGCTACGGGAAGAGCGCGCGGCGCCCATCGTCGACGTGTTCGGAAACACGCCCGCCATTCCCGACGGCGCCCAGTGGGGCACGTTCCTGCGCAACCACGACGAGCTCTCCCTCGAGATGGTGTCGCCCGAGGTCCGGGCCGTCATGTACAGCTGGTACGCACCCGACCCCCGGATGCGGGCGAACCTCGGTATCCGTCGCCGGCTCGCGCCGTTGCTCGACAACTCGCGCCCTGAGATCGAGCTCATCCACTCGCTGTTGCTGTCCCTGCCCGGGTCCCCCTGCCTGTACTACGGCGACGAGATCGGCATGGGAGACAACATCTGGCTCAACGACCGTGACGCGGTGCGCACCCCGATGCAGTGGACGCCCGACCGGAACGCCGGCTTCTCCGCCGTCGACCCCGGAAAGCTTTATCTCCCAGTCATTTCCAGCCTCGTCTACCACTACAACACGGTGAACGTCGAGGCCCAGATGGCCACGTCGTCGTCGTTGCTCCACTGGGTTCGCGCCATGCTGCAGGTCCGCAGTCGGCACCCGGTCTTCGGGCTCGGCGACTTCCAGGTGTGCCCCACCGAGAACGAGGCCATCCTGTCCTTCGTGCGCCACCACGACGAGACGGCGCTGTGCGTCTTCAACCTCTCGTCGCGGCCGCAGGCCTCGACGATTCAGCTGCCCATCGAGTATGCGGGTGCCCAGCTCGTCGACCTGTTCGGCGGCACGGGCTTCCCCAAGATCGGTGACGACGGAAAGGTGTTGGTGACACTGGGTTCGCGGGACTTCTTCTGGTTCCAAGTGCGAGGAGACCAGGTCCATGGCTGAGATCCACCGGACGACGCTGGAGCCTGGCAAGCTCGAGCTGCTCGCCGCCTGGCTTCCCGATCAACGCTGGTATGCGGCGAAGGGCCGGACGCCGGCGCTGCGCAAGCTCGGCGGGTTCCGCCTCGACGACCCGGCGGGCGAGGTGGGCATCGAGGTCATGGTCGTCGCCGACGACTCGGGCCCGACGCCCGTGGTCTACCAAGTGCCGATGACCTACCGCGGCTCGCCTTTGGCGGGGGCCGACCACGCCCTCATCGGCACCACCGAGCACGGCGTCCTCGGAAAGCGGTGGGTCTACGACGCACCTCACGACGAGATCTTCGTGGCGCAGCTGCTGGCGCTGATCCAGGGGCAGGCCGAACCGCAGGCGCAGTCGGAGAGTGACACCCCCGACCCGACCGTCGTCGGTCACGCGGTCGACGCCGACGTCGTCACGCTGGCCTCGTCGGCGGTGCTCCGCGGCGAGCAGTCCAACACCTCGATCGTCTGCCAGGTCGTCGACGCGACCGGAGCGCCAGCCGAACCCGTCATCGTCAAGGTGTTCCGGTCACTGCATCCCGGCGAGAACCCCGACGTCGTGGTCCAGTCGGCGCTCACCGAGGCGGGGTCGACCCAAGTGCCGCACACCGTCGGCTCGGTCGCCGGCGAGTGGACGGATCCCGTTTCGGGAGAACGGGTTCGGGGACATTTTGCATTCGCGCAACGGTTCCTCCCCGACGTGGAGGACGCCTGGCGAGTCGCGCTCCGGGCGGCCACGGCGGGCGAGGACTTCGCCGAGTCGGCTCGCGAGCTCGGCGCGGCCACGGCGCGGATCCACCTCAGCCTGGCCGATACTCTCGGCACCGCTCCGGCCGACACCGACGTCAAGAACGAGCTGCTCCGGATCATCCGGTCCCGCTACGACGCGGCCGCGGCCGAGGTGCCGTCGCTGGCGGTCCACGAACCGGAGGTCGCCGCATACCTCGCGGATCTGGCCGCCCGCGACTGGCCCGACCTTCAACGCGTTCACGGCGACTACCACCTCGGCCAGGTGCTGCGGACGTCCGACGGCTGGGTGGCCGTCGACTTCGAGGGCGAGCCCCTTCGCCCTCTCCACGAACGGGTGCGCCCCGACCTCGCGCTGCGCGACGTCGCCGGCATGCTTCGCTCGTTCGACTACGTCGGCGGCTCGGTCGAGCTGAGCCAGCCCGACCGGTCCGCCCGCGAGTGGGTGGCCGCGACCCGCGCCGCCTTCCTCGACGGGTACACCGAGGTGACCCACCTCGACACTCTCGAGGTCGGCCCGGTGCTCCGGGCCCTCGAGCTCGACAAGGCTCTCTACGAGGTCATCTACGAGGTCCGCAACCGGCCCAGCTGGCTGGGGATCCCGACCGCCGCAGTCGAGCGGCTCGTCTCCGACACCTCCGTCCCGCAGGGCGATACCGCCCGGAAGGGTGCCTCATGACCACCGTCCCCACGACGTCCAAGGTCGGCGACCTCGGCCCGCTCCAGGCCTTCATCGAGGGTCGTAACGGCCGGCCGCACGACTTCCTCGGCCACCACCTCGGCCCCGGTGGGCTGACCATCACCGCATACCGGCCACTGGCCAAGAGCGTGCGGGCGCGGCTCGGCGACGGGACCTTCATGGACCTCGGCCACGTGAGCCACGGCGTGTGGTCCGGGACCGCACCGGACATCACGTCCACCGACGACTACCGGCTACTCGTCGCCTACGACGACGGCATCGAGCACGAGCAGGACGACCCGTACCGGTTCGCCCCGACGCTCGGCGACGTGGACCTCCACCTGTTCAACGAGGGCCGCCACGAGCGGCTCTGGACCGTGCTGGGGGCGCACGTGCGCCGCTATCCCGGGCCGCTCGGCGAGGTGAGTGGCGTCTCGTTCGCGGTCTGGGCGCCGCGCGCCAAGGCAGTTCACGTCATCGGGGACTTCAACGGCTGGGACCGGATCTCGCACCCGATGCGCAGCCTCGGAGAGAGCGGTGTCTGGGAGCTGTTCATCCCCGGCGCCGACCCGGGGATGAACTACCAGTACCTCATCCGCGGCAAGAAGGGCCGCACCGTCGTCCACACCGACCCGATGGCGCAGCGCACCGAGGTCGCGCCGAAGCAGGCCGCGGTCGTCTTCGAGTCCGGTTACCAGTGGAACGACGGCGACTGGATGCAGAACCGCGCCGACCACAACCCACACAACGGCCCGATGAGCATCTACGAGGTGCACCTCGGGTCGTGGCGCCAGGGCCAGAGCTACGTCGAGCTCGCCGAGCACCTGGTCAACTATGTCCGCGACCTGGGATTCACCCACATCGAGCTGCTTCCGGTCATGGAGCACCCGTACGTCCCGTCGTGGGGCTACCACGTGACGAACTACTACGCGCCGACGTCGCGGTTCGGCACCCCGGACGACTTCCGCTATCTGGTAGATCGCTTGCACCAGAACGGGATCGGCGTGATCCTCGACTGGGTGCCCGGCCACTTCGCCACCGACGAGTGGGCGCTGGCCCGGTTCGACGGCAAGCCGCTCTACGAGCACCCCGACCCCCGCAAGGGGTGGCACCCGGAGTGGGGGTCGTACATCTTCGACCTCGGCCGGCCGGAGGTCCGCAACTTCCTCGTCGCCAACGCGCTCTACTGGTTCGAGGAGTTCCACGCCGACGGTCTCCGCGTCGACGGGGTCGCGTCGATGCTCTACCTCGACTACTCGCGCCAGCCCGGCGAGTGGATCCCGAACTCCTACGGCGGCCGCGAGAACCTCGAGGCGGTGCAGCTGCTGCAGGAGGTGAACGGCACCGCATACCGGGAGTACCCCGGCATCGTCACCGTGGCCGAGGAGTCGACCTCGTGGTCCGGCGTCACGGCGACCACCGACAAGGGCGGCCTGGGCTTCGGCTTCAAGTGGAACATGGGCTGGATGAACGACGCCCTGCGCTACCTCGGCCAGGACCCGATCTTCCGCCAGTACCACCACAACTCGCTGACCTTCGCCCTCATGTATGCGTTCAGCGAGAACTTCGTCCTGCCGATCAGCCACGACGAAGTGGTGCACGGCAAGGGCTCGCTGCTGCGTAAGTCCCGCGGGACCCGCGACGAGCAGCTGGCCACGCTCCGCGCGTTCCTCGCCTACATGTGGGCGCACCCCGGCAAGCAGCTGATCTTCATGGGCTCGGAGTTCGCCCAGGAGTCGGAGTGGGCCGAGGGTCGCAGCCTCGACTGGTGGCTGCTGGACCAGCCGGCGCACTACCGGGTCCACAACCAGGTCAAGGACATGAACGCGATCTACAAGAGCCACCGGGAGATGTGGGAGTACGACAACGACGCCTCGGGGTTCCGGTGGCTCAACGCCGACGACGCGAGCCACAACACCTTCGCGTTCCTGCGCTACGGCTCCGGCGACCGCGCCGCGGACGCCCCGGTGATGGCCGTGGTGACGAACTTCAGCGGCATGACGCATGAGCCGTACCGCGTCGGTGTCCCTCGGTCGGGCGGCTGGCGGGTCATCCTCGACACGGCGGGGTACCGCCCCGACTCCCCCAGCTCGGCCGGCGTCGTCATCCCCGCCGAGTCGCAGTCCTGGGACAACCAGCCGTACGCCATCAACGTCACCGTGCCGGCCCTGTCGACGGTCTGGCTGGTCCCGGACAACAGCACCAAAGGAGCGTGACCGCGCCGTGAACCACCCCCGCGCCGGACAGCCCGCACAGCCCGAGGACCTCATCGACGTCACCGAGCTGGTCGACGCGTACTACGAGCGGGTCCCGGACGCGTCGAACCCGGACCAGATGGTCGTATTCGGGACGTCGGGCCATCGTGGTTCGAGCCTCAAGACCGCCTTCAACGAGGCCCACATCCTCGCCACGACGCAGGCGATCTGCGAGTACCGCGCATCCATCGGCGTCGACGGACCGCTGCTCATCGGGCGGGACACCCACGGCCTCTCCGAGCCCGCCTGGAAGTCGGCCCTCGAGGTGCTCGTCGCCAACGGCGTCACCGTGCTCGTGGACTCGCTGGACGGGTACACCCCCACGCCCGCGGTGTCGCACGCGATCCTCACCCTGAACCGGGGCAAGGCGGGGACCGGTACGGGCGGCGGTCTCGCCGATGGCATCGTCGTCACGCCGTCGCACAACCCGCCGGCCGACGGCGGGTTCAAGTACAACCCGACCCACGGCGGGCCGGCCGACACGGACGCCACCTCGGTGATCGCCGCGCGGGCCAACGCGCTGATCCGCGACGGGCTCCGCGACGTCCGCCGGGTCACCCTGGACCAGGCGCTCGGCGAGGTCGGGACCTACGACTTCATGGGGCGTTACGTCGACGACCTGCCCAATGTCGTTGACGTCGCAGCGATCCGGGAGGCCGGGGTGCGGATCGGGGCCGACCCGCTGGGCGGCGCGTCGGTCGCCTACTGGGCCGAGATCGGCAAGCGGCACGGCCTCGACCTCACCGTGGTCAACCCCGACGTCGACCCGACGTGGCGGTTCATGACGCTCGACTGGGACGGCAAGATCCGGATGGACTGCTCGTCGCCGTCAGCGATGGCCTCGCTGATCGGGCGCAAGGACGATTACGACATCGCCACCGGCAACGACGCCGACTCCGACCGTCACGGCATCGTCACGCCGGACGCGGGGCTGATGAACCCCAACCACTTCCTTGCCGTCGCGATCCAGTACCTCTACGGCGGCGCCCGGCCGGACTGGCCCGGGTCGACGGCGATCGGCAAGACCCTGGTGTCGTCGTCGATGATCGACCGCGTCGCATCCGACCTCGGACGGCGGCTGCTCGAGGTCCCGGTGGGCTTCAAGTGGTTCGTGCCCGGGCTGCTCGACGGGTCGGTCGGGTTCGGCGGGGAGGAGTCGGCGGGAGCGTCGTTCCTGCGGTTCGACGGCACGGTGTGGACCACCGACAAGGACGGGATGATCCTCGCCCTGCTCGCCTCGGAGATCCTCGCGAAGACCGGACGCACCCCCAGCCAGCATTACGCCGGCCTGGTCGAGCGGCACGGCGACCCGGCATACGCGCGGATCGACGCCGCGGCGAACCGCGAGGAGAAGGCCGCCCTCGCGGCGCTCTCCCCCGAGGCCGTGACCGCCGAGACGCTGGCCGGTGAGCCGATCACCGACAAGCTGACGACGGCACCGGGCAACGGCGCGTCCATCGGCGGGCTCAAGGTGGTGACCGAGGACGCCTGGTTCGCGGCTCGCCCGTCGGGCACCGAGGACGTCTACAAGATCTACGCCGAGTCGTTCAAGGGCAAGGAGCACCTGGCCGAGGTTCAGACCGAGGCCAAGGACGTCGTCAGCGCGGCACTTCGGACCTGAGATTTCCCGGTCTGCTGACGACGTGGTGCGGGCGGAGGTCCGGGCACTGCTCGAGGCGCACTGGGACGAGGAGCGAGGGTACTGCGTCCCGAACCCGACGACGTATCCGCACCTGTGGCTCTGGGACTCGTGCTTCCACGCGATCGTCTGGGCCCATCTGGGAGACCAACGCGCGGTCACCGAGCTGGAGGCGACCCTCGCCGGACAGATACCCGGCGGTCTCGTGCCCCACATGCGCTACGGCGGCGAGCCACCGGACACGTTCCTCGGGCCCCTGCGCGAAACGTCGTCGTTGACCCAACCACCGATGTTCGGCCACGCGATCCGGGTCGTGCAGCAGTGCGGTATGCGAGTGCCGCATCGCACACTCGAGCAGGCCCGTCGAGGGCTGGAGTGGCTGTGGGAGAACCGACGCACCGACGACGGGCTCCTGTTCGTCGTCCATCCGTGGGAGGCGGGCAACGACCACTCGCCGCGGTGGGACGACTGGGGAGCTCCGGGGCGGACCCCGGCCGACTACGACCGTGCCGCGCGAACGGCCTGGAACAAGGAGGTCATGCACGATGTCACGTTCGGCGACGACGGTGCGGCCGCCTGGTCGTCGCGGTTCGTCGCCTGCCCGGCGGGGTTCAACGCGTACGCCGCCTTCAACCTGTCCGAGCTGGGCGACGCGCTCGACGACGACGAGCTGCGAGGCTGGGCCCGCCAGCTGGCCGACGCGATCGACGCCCAGCTCTGGGCACCCGACGAGCGGCTGTGGGTCGACGCCCCCGTCGTCGGCGGCGGCCCGTCGGTGCGGACGCCGATCAGCGACGGGATCATGGCGGCCCTCGTGACGCGGGATCGCGACAAGGCTGGGTCGGCCCTGGATCAGCTCGAGGAGACCGACCGCTTCGCGGCGCCGTTCGGTCCGGCCAACGTGGCCCGTTCACACCCGGCCTACGACCCCGGGATGTACTGGCGGGGAGCCGCCTGGCCGAACGTCAACTACCTCTTGTGGCTGGCCCTGCGCCGCTGGGACCGGGCCGCGCCCGCGCAGATGCTGGCGGAGCTGACGTGGGCGGGGGCGCGGACGAGCGGCTGGTCGGAGTACTGGGACGCGGAGACCGGCGCGGGTCGCGGTGCCCGCCCTCAGTCGTGGACCGGGCTCGTGCTGCCGATGGTGACCGCCCCGAGGTAGGCGCGGGTGGCTGCACCGGCCAGCGTCGCGTGACCGAGGTCGTTGGGGTGCACCGTGTCGTCGTCGAGCATGGTCGTCGGGTCCCAGCCGTCCACGTGGACCAGGACCACCCGTCGGTGCCGCTCTGCGGTGAGGCCCATCCGTCGGTTGTACGCGGCGAGGGCAGCCGCCGACCCCTTGTCGTGTGGTGGGTAGCGGCTGTAGTCCAGCAATGGCGGCTGTTCGACAAGAAGGACCAGGGCGTCCGGCGCGGCCGTCTCACAGGCCGTCACCACGGTCTCCAGTGCCGACGAGTATGCGTCCAGGGCAGTGGGATCCGTGCCGTGGAGCCGGGCGTCGTTGAGCCCGGCGAGGATGAGATAGGCCTCGCCGTGGACGACGCCATCTCGGCGCACGAGAGCCGCCGTCTGGCTGGCCGACGATCCTCCGATCGCGGCGTTGACCGGCGTCATCCCGAGGTGAGCCGCAACCAGGTCGCTGAGGCGGCGCTCCGGTCGACTGGCCGCTTCGCCCGCCACCCAGGAGTGGCCGTACAGCACGAGGCGAGGAGTGCGGGCGGCGGAGCTCACGGCGTCTGCCCCACGACGCGGGGGTCGAACGGGGACGATGGCGGTGC
>DASTNV010000227.1:0-8463 GCA_035762725.1 Lapillicoccus sp.
GTCGAGACGGCGATCAGCTCGGCCAGCTCAGACGCGCCTGGCCACAATCGCAGGGCCACTCTGCGGTATGCACGTCCCAAAGCGCGGGACGCCTCCCGCAGCGCCGAGCTGGGAGTCCTTGACGCCCAGGCGAACTCGACCTCGTCGGTGACCCGGCCGTCGAGGGCCCACGACCGGCATACGACCGCCGTGGCGGCCTCGGTGAGGGTCACCGTCTCCAGGCGAGTCGTGCAGTACGCCTCGAGATCGCCGGGGTCGAGGCCGCCCAGCAGCGCCGGCTCGAGACCACCCGACTGGGTGTGACCGGACGTCGGGAGCCGGGCATCGGCGAGCAGCATGAGCAGGAGCTCTGGGTGCACGACGGAGGCAGGCATCAGAACAGCGAGTAGAGCTGGGCCAGGGGAAGCCGGTCGGCAGGGGAGGGCAGCACGACCTCGCCGTCGACCTCGATCCGGAAGGTCTCCGGGTCGATCCGGATGTCGGGACACACGTCGTTGTTGACCATCTGCGCCTTGCCGACCCCGCGAGTGGGCTTGACCGGCAACAGCCGGCGTCGCAGGCCGAGCCGGTTGCCGAGCCCGTCGTCGAGCGCGGCCGGCGCGACGAAGGTCACCGAGTGGTCGGCGCCGCGGCCCTCCCACAGCGTCGGCCGCATGAGGACCGGCTGCGGCGTCGGGATCGACGCGTTCGGGTCGCCGAGCGCGCCCCAGACGAGCGCGCCGCCCTTGATGACGACGTCCGGCCGGACACCGAAGAACCGGGGGTCCCACAGCACGAGGTCGGCGAGCTTCCCCGGCTCGACCGAGCCGATCTCGTCGTCGATGCCGTGGGCGATCGCCGGGTTGATCGTGTACTTCGCGATGTAGCGACGGGCCCGCTCGTTGTCCGCCGGCAGGGTCTCGCCGAGCGACCCACGACGCGCCTTCATGACGTGGGCGACCTGCCAGGTGCGGGTGATGACCTCGCCGATCCGGCCCATCGCCTGCGCGTCCGACGACGTGATGGAGATCGCGCCCATGTCGTGGAGGACGTCTTCGGCGGCGATCGTCGTCTCGCGGATCCGCGACTCCGCGAAGGCGAGGTCCTCGGGGACGGTCGGGTTGAGGTGGTGGCAGACGATGAGCATGTCGAGGTGCTCGGCGACGGTGTTGACGGTGTGCGGCAACGTCGGGTTCGTGGACCCGGGGATCACGTGTGGCTCGCCGCAGATCCGCATGATGTCCGGGGCGTGGCCACCGCCCGCGCCCTCCGCGTGGAACGCGTGGATCGACCGGCCGTCGATGGCCCGGAGCGTCGACTCGAGGTAGCCGGCCTCGTTGAGGCTGTCGGAGTGCAGCGTCACCTGGACGCCCATCTCCTCGGCTGCCCGTAGCGCCGTGTCGATCGCGGCCGGTGTCGACCCCCAGTCCTCGTGGAGCTTGTAGGCGGCCGCGCCGGCGATGGCCTGGTCGCGCAGTGACCCGCGACTCACCGTGTTGCCCTTGCCCATGAGGAAGACGTTGACCGGCAACGCATCCAGGCCGCGATGGACCGCCCCGAGGTGCCACGCGCCGGGCGTCACCGTGGTCGCCTTGCTGCCCTCCGAGGGTCCGGTACCCCCGCCGCCGATCGTCGTGATCCCTGTCGCGACCGCCTCGACGATCTGCGACGCGGAGAGGATGTGGACGTGGCTGTCGACGCCGCCGGCGGTGAGGATCCGGCCCTCTCCGGCGACGACGTCCGTGGAGGCACCGATGACGAGGCCGGGCGTGACGTCGTCGACGATCTCGGGGTTGCCGGCCCGGCCGAGCGCGACGATCCGTCCGCCGCGGATGCCGACGTCGGTCTTGAGGACGCCCCAGTAGTCGAGGACCAGGGCGTTGGTGATGACGGTGTCGAGGGCGCCCTCCGAGCGGCTGTGCCGCGACTGGAGCATCGACTCGCGGATCGACTTGCCGCCCCCGAAGACGCCCTCGTCGCCGCCGATGGTGCGGTCCTCCTCGACCTGGATCCAGAGATCGGTGTCGCCGAGGCGCACCTGGTCTCCGACCGTTGGGCCGTACAGCGCCGCATACCGTTCTCGATCGAGGTCAACCATCGAGCCACCCCTCGCGCTCCGACTTGACCTGGATGCCCGGGACGCGGCGTTCGCCCCGCAGGGTGACCGCGGCGACCCGGCGGGAGGCTCCCGGCTCGAACCGCTGCGACGTCCCGGAGGGGATGTCGAGGCGGAACCCGTGCGCCGCCGCCCGGTCGAACTCGAGCGCCGCGTTGGCGTCCGGAAGGTGCAGGTGTGAGCCCACCTGGACGGGCCGGTCGCCGGCGTTGACGATGACCAGCTCGATCCGCTCGTCATCGCTGCGCTGGTTGAGGTGGACCCTCCCAGGCGCGACGCGGACTGCCCCGGGACCCTTCGACGGTGCGGACATCGAGGCCCCTCAGGCGATCGGCTGGTGGAGGGTGACGAGCTTGCGGCCGTCGGGGAAGGTCGCCTCGACCTGGACCTCGACGAGCATGTCGGCCACGTCGGGCATGACCTGGTCGCGGGTCAGGACAGTGCGGCCCGACTGCATCAGCTCAGCCACTCCGGCGCCCTCGCGGGCCCGCTCAATGACCCAGGTGCTGAGCAGCGCCACGGCTTCCGGGTAGTTGAGGAGCACGCCCCGGTCGAGGCGGTCACGGGCGACCATGCCGGCGACGGAAAGGAGGAGCTTCTCGGTGTCCGACGGGGAGAGGTGCATCCGAACGCCCTTGTGACGTAGGCCGGGACAGGGACGAACCGGTCAGCGCATCACGAGGGGCGATGACCGGCGAGCCGCCACGCTGCGGGGAAGAGACCGGCGGCGATCGCGACCTTGATCGCGTCGCCGATGAGGAACGGGAGCACGCCGAGGGCGAGCGCCCGGGGGAACGAGAGATTCGCGACCACCATCAGCCACGGCACGCCGATGGCGTAGATGACGAGGTTGCCGATGACCATCACCCCCGCGGTACGGGCGATGCCACGCGTCGCGCCACGCTCCGCGAGGTAGCCGACGACACCGGCGGCCACGACGAACCCGATCACGTAGCCGAACGACGCCCCGCCCCACCCGGAGGAGTGGTTGGAGAACACCGGCGCGCCGAGGACGCCGGCCACGAGGTACAGCAGCATCGACAGGACCCCACGAACCGTCCCGAGCGAGGCACCGACGAGCAGTACCGCGAAGGTCTGCAGCGTCAACGGGACCGGCGTGAACGGCAGGGGGATCGACACCTGCGCCGCGAGCGCCGTGAGGGCGGCACCACCGACGACGAGGACGGTGTCGCGGACGGCGCCGCCGGGAATGACGTCACCGAGAACGCGGGGAGCGGGCAGGCTCATCGACATGGGCCGACGCTAGCGGATACCGCCGGACCGACCGAAGACCGGTCCGCAGGCATACCGGGTGGACACAGCCCCACCTCGCCGTCACCCGGAGGGTCGTGTCTCTTCACCCCTCGTCTCGCCCGAGCGGACGACAGCCGGTGGCCGGGGTCGTTGCGACCCTTGTGGGGTACGCGAATCACCCCACATACCAAGGAGACTCATCATGTCCCGCCTCAATCGAACCGTCCGGACCGTGGCGATCGCTGCTGTGGTCACGGGGGCCGTCGTCGGCCTCGGTGTCGGCACGGCCGCCGCGCACGACGGCAGCATCACCAAGCACGAGGTGTTCCGGGCCACGATCAAGCCGTGGGAGACCGTCCAGATCCCGCAGCTCAGCTGCCCGCCGGGCACCTATCTGGAGAACCGGCACCTGGCGCCCGGCCGGATCGTCCCGAAGGGCCTCGAGGTGAGCGAGCCCGGCTCCATCGGCGTGACCATCAACGAGGTCACCAAGACGGACGTGTACTACGAGGGCACCACCTACAACATGCACACGGGCACGGACCCGGACCGTCTGTACTCGATCTCGTCCGCCACCAACTGGGACCCCTTCAGCAGCCGGGACCTCGTCATCACCCTCAGCTGCACCAACGAGGTGTCCGAGGGCGCGCGCGGCGAGTGGAACTGACTCAGCCCGTAGGCCCGAAAAGATCGGCGAGGTCGTAGGTGACCGGGCGGTCGAACTGCTCCCAGGTGCACGACCGCGGCTCGCGGTCGGGGCGCCAGCGGACGAACTGCGCGGTATGCCGGAACCGGCCACCTTCGAGGTAGTCGTACTTCGCCTCGACGACCAGCTCGGGCCGCAGCGGGACGAAGGAGAGGTCCTTCCCGGCGTTCCACCGGCTCCCGAACCCACGGCGCTGGGCCGGCGTCATCTCGGTGACGTACTCGGCCCAGTTCCACGGGTGGCCGTCGAAGTCGGTGACGTACGGCTGGAGCTCGGTGAGCAGGGCGCGGCGGCGAGCCATCGGGAACGCGCCGATCACCCCGATCGACGCGAGCTTCCCGTCGTCGCCGTAGACGCCGAGCATCAGAGAGCCGACCGCGTCCCGCGAGGTGGTGTGCAGCCGGTACCCCGCGACGACGCAGTCAGCCGTGCGGACGTGCTTGACCTTGGTCATGACGCGCTTGTCCTGCTGATAGAGCAGGTCGGGGGACTTCGCGATCAGCCCGTCCAGCCCGGCTCCCTCGAGATCCTCGAACCACCGCTCGGCCAGCGCCTCGTCGTCGGTGATCGGGGTGAGGTGGACCGGCGGCTCGGCGCCTGCCAGCAGGTCCTCCAAGCGGTGCCGGCGTTCCGCGAACGGTCGGCTGGTGAGGTCGTCGTCACCAACCGCGAGCACGTCGAAGACCACGAAGCTGGCGGGAGTCTGCTCGGCGAGCAGCCGGACCCGGCTGGCCGCGGGATGCAGCCGCAGCTGGAGCGCCTCGAAGTCGAGCGCTCCGCGTTCCGGGTCGACGAGGACGATCTCGCCGTCCACCACGCACCGCTCGGGGAGGTTCGCCCGCACGGCATCGACGATCTCCGGGAAGTATCGCGTCATCGGGCGCTCGTTGCGGCTGCCGCTCTCGACCTCGTCACCGTCGCGGAACACGACGGACCGGAAACCGTCCCACTTCGGCTCGTAGAGCCGGCCAGGCGGTATGCCGGTGCCCACCTTGGCCAGCATCGGCTTGACCGGCGGCATCACGGGCAGGTCCACACCGCCATTCTGGCGGTCGCCGCCGACGGGCCGTGGGCATAAGATTTGCGTATGCACGCAAGTACGCAACCACCCGTGTGGGGCGAGGACGTGGTCACCCTGGCGGTCGAGGTCCTCCGGGTCCTGGCCGACCCCACGCGGCTGCGCCTGGCCGGACTCCTGCTGGACCAGGAGCAGTCGGTCTCTCAGCTGGCGGCGTTGCTGGACAAGCCGGTGCCCGCCGTGTCGCAGCACCTGGCGAAGCTGCGGATGGCGCGGCTGGTCACGACCCGGCGCGACGGTCAGTCGGTGCTCTACCGAGTGGAGAACGGCCACGTCCGACAGCTGGTCATCGACACCATCGGGCACGTCGAGCACCTGCTCGACGAGGTGCCTGCTCATCACCGCGGCACCACCCAGGACGCCTGATGACGCATCGACTCAGCGCTGATCATCAGCACGACGAGCATGACCACGAGCACTCCCACGGTGGCCGGGGCCGGCTGCGTCATGGGTTGTCCGAGCTGTTCGGAGGCCATTCGCACGATGCCGCCGACCAGGTCGACCGGGCGCTGGAGGCCGACGCGCGCGGACGGCGGGCGTTGTGGATCAGCCTGGCCGTCCTCGCGGGCACCGCCGTCCTGCAGGGGACGGTGGTCGCATTCACCGGGTCCGTCGCCCTCCTCGGCGACACCCTGCACAACGTGGCCGACGCCCTGACGGCGGTCCCGCTGCTGGTGGCGTTCTGGCTCGTCCGCAAGCCCGCCAACGACCGGTACACCTACGGGTACGGGCGGGCCGAGGACCTCGCCGGCCTGTTCGTCGTCGCGATGATCGCGCTCTCCAGCGTCCTCGCCGGCTACGAAGCCATTCGTCGCCTGTTCAGCCCGGAACCGGTGAGCCATCTCTGGGCCGTCGCCGCTGCCGGCGTCATCGGCTTCGCCGGCAACGAGATCGTCGCCCGGTACCGGATCCGCGTGGGCCGGCAGATCGGCTCGGCGGCCCTGGTCGCCGACGGGCTGCACGCTCGCACCGACGGGTTCACGTCACTGGCCGTCGTCCTCGGCGCCCTCGGCGTGGCCATCGGGCTGCCCTGGGCCGACCCGGTCATCGGGCTGGTCATCGCCATCGCGATCCTGGGCGTTCTCCGCTCCGCGGTCACCCAGGTCGGCGCCCGGCTCATGGACGCGGTCAGCCCCGACCTAGTCCAGACCGCCCGCGACGCCGTCGAGAGCGTCGATGGTGTCCTCGAGGTCCGCGACCTAAGGCTGCGGTGGATCGGCCACACCCTGCGCGCCGAGGCCGACGTCACCGTCCCACCCGACCTGCCGGTCAAGGCCGGACACGACATCGCCCATCACGCCGAAGACCATCTCCTGCAACGGCTTCCGCGACTCACCTCAGCCGTCATCCACGTCAGCCCCGCCGGTACGCACGCCTGAACCACGACGCCGACCGATCAGCGCGGCGGCACGGTCGACGCCACCCCGTCGACGGTCACCTGCACCGGCTGGGTGTCGGAGATGCCCTGGGGGACGTCGACGACACTCGTCGTGGGGCCGAAGTCCATCGTGCACGGGCCATCACTGGTCGGCGCCGTGGTGATCGTCAGCCGGTTCCCGGCCGCCGCGGTCACGCTGGTCGGCAACCTGGGGCAGGTGCTGCTGCCGTGGGTCACGAGGTACATCTGGCCGGCTCCCAGCCAGCCCACCACGCTCTGACCCGACGTGTCGGTGATAGTGATCGACGGCGGAAGACCCTTCGTGTGGCTCACCGTCGGCGTCGAGCCGGTCGCCGAGCCGGCCGTCGTGGCGGGTGCCGACGGGGTCGAAGCGGTGCCACACCCAGCCGCGACGGCGAGCAAGAGGATCGGCGCCGTCCTCCCGAGCCTCATCGGGGAGCGAGCTTTGTCTCGACCTCGTCGACGCGCACCGTCACCGCGGCGGTGCCGTCGAGCCCCTCCGGTGTCGCGACCACCGCGGTGGTCGGCACGAAGTCCCGGGTACAGGGTCCGCCGGGGAGGTACAGGTTGGTGCGGACCGCGAGAGTATGCGGCCCCTCGAGCTCCACGGACACCGGTAGCTGCGGACAGCGGCTGCTGCCCCAGGTCACGACGAGGAGGGTTCCCTCTTCGCCCCACGTCGCATACGGCTGCTGGTCCTTCGGCGGATCGGCACCCTCGGGCAGCCCGGTCGCATAGGCGGCCACGGCGGTCGGCGGGGGCGTGGTGGCGGGGCGGTCGCTCACACCGATGAGTTTCCCTTGTCCCACCGGTCAACCAGGGCAGATGCTCGACCGACACGTCGAGCACCATCGAGAGGAGCACGGAGATGGGCAAGGTCGGATCCTCGGCGACGATGTCGCTGGACGGCTACATCGCCTTCGACGACGACACCGTCGGGGCGCTCTTCGACTGGTACGACGCGGGCGACGTCGAGATCACCACGGCCCGCCCCGACCTCACCTTCCACGTGACGCAACAGAGCGCCGACTACTGGCACCAGGCGATCCGGGGCTCAGGGGCGCTGGTCGTGGGCCGGGCCCTCTTCGACGTGACCGACGGGTGGGGCGGTCGGCACCCGATCGACCTGCCGGTGGTCGTGGTCACCCACTCCGTGCCGACCGAGTGGGTGGAGCGCTTCCCCGACGCACCGTTCACGTTCGTCACCGAAGGCGTCGCCGAGGCGATCGCCAAGGCCCAGGAGATCGCCGGCGACAAGAACGTCGACGTCGCCGCCGGGACGATGGCCCGGCAGGCCCTGGAGCTGGGTCTGCTCGACGAGATCTCCGTCGACATCGCGCCGGTGGTGATGGGTCGGGGCAAGCCCTACTTCGGGTCGCTCAATGTCGACCCGGTGCTCCTCGAGGACCCGACCACGGTCATCCAGGGCGACCGGGTCCTGCACCTGGTCTACCCTGTCCGCCGCTGACCGGCAGCGCGAGCCAGTAACGCCGACCACACCGGGTAGCCGACGTAGAGCCCGATCCAGCCGAGGAACCCGACGACGCCGTACCAGTGCAGGTCCTCCCAGGAGTCGGCGCGCGCGACGATGTCCGGCACCGTCAGGACACCGAGCGTCATCACGGCGCCGGAGACCAGCCCGAGTCGGGTGATCCGGGTGGGCAACGTTCCTGCGCGCCGGGCGACCAGGTTGAGGACGACCAGCCATCCGCCGATCGCCGCCGCGCCGACCGCGGAGACCAGCCCCGCCAGGACCCAGCCGGTCTGGCCGGTGATGACCAGCCACGACCCCACCACCATGACCGCGCCGCCCAGGCCGGCGGCCGCGACCGCGGGCGCAGGAACGCCGAGGCGTGCCGTCTGCACCGCCAGCACCGCACTGAGGATGCCGATGAGCGCGTTGGCGAGGTCGTTGAGGGTGCCGAACGGCC
>DASTNV010000228.1:0-7930 GCA_035762725.1 Lapillicoccus sp.
GCTGACGACAGCGCGTGCGACATGAACTGCGACATGAGGCCCGCCCCGCGCGGCTCGCTGCTTGAGCGTCCGGCTCAGACGGTGTTGGCCCGCCGGGCCCGCGTCGCCGCGACCTTGCGTTCCCGATCGGCAGGCACCAAACCCAAAATCAGTCGTGGATGTGCCGTTTCCGGCGCTTGTGCCTGTCAATTGGTATGCCCGCGACGACACCAGGTGGGCGGCAGCCCCAGCCCACCCGGATCGGCAGCGGGCTCTTGTCCAGCCTGCCCGGCGTCAACGGCGCGGACAGTCGATGGCAGGTTGAGCAGTGCGGGGTCGTGCTCAGAGTGCAGGTCAGAGTGTGCCTGGTGTCGTGAGGACAGCACCTAGTGCACTCTGATGCGCACTCTGACGCAGCAAGTCATGTCGCGGTTCATTTCGCGCTGGGTGCTGTGCTCCTGAGGCGCTTCTCGCTCAGACGGTGCCGGCCCGACGGGCCCGCGCCGCCGCGACCTTGCGTTCCCGCTCGCGGCGCAGCCGGACGCGCGGGTCCTCGGCGTCGCCGAGCTGCGCCGGGCCGAACAGGTGCAGCCCGATGTACCTGATCCGGTAAAAGATCCGGTAGCCGAGGGAGAGCCCCTCGTTGTCCGACCTGGCCACAACCCACATCCTTAGTGCCCTGATGATTAGTGCACTAATGATAGCGCGAAACGGCTACCATCACGACGTGACCCCTGTCGCAGCCGTGAACCCGGCGCCGTTGACCCAGGACTTGCTGGCCCTCGACCGTCAGGTCTGCTTCGCCCTGGCGGTCGCCTCCCGTAATGTCATCGGCCTCTACCGCCCACTGCTCGAGCCGATGGGGCTCACCCACCCGCAGTACCTCGTCATGCTCGCGCTCTGGGAGGAGAGCCCCCTCACGGTGACCGAGCTGGGGCGGCGGCTCAGCCTGGAGCCGGCGACCCTGTCGCCGCTGGTCAGGCGGCTCGAGGTGGGCGGCCTGGTCACTCGCGAACGCGACCCCCGCGACGTCCGTGCGCTGGCAGTCTCGCTGACCACGAAGGGGCGGCGCCTCCGGGCTCGGGCCGAACGCATACCGCCGGCGATCCTCGCTCGCCTCGGGATGAGCCTGGGCGACCTCGAGACGCTCCGCGACGGGCTCACTCAGCTGATCGACGCGAGCCGGCGCGAGCCGGAAGGGTGAGGACGACGCCACTCGTGTCGTCCTCGGGGTACCGCACCGCGTAGTCGTGCTCCGCACGCAGCGCGGCGTCGTCCCACCGCGCGGTGCGCGGGGTGCGGTAGTTGAACCACAGCGTCGAGCCGGCGGGCGCCCCGAGGACGATCCGCGCGATCGCCTCGTCGTCCGGGTGGCGGAACGTGTCGCCGTTCGTCGAGACGAGGTAGTGCCGGGCCGGCACGGCTTTGACCAGCGCCCGGCTGACGTTTGCCCGGCTGCCGTGGTGCGGCACCTTGACAGCGTCGACGGTGAGTACGTCGAGACCCCGGTGCCGGGCGAGCGCGGTGACCCCTGCAGTGAGGACCGCGCCGAACGCATCGGCACCGAGTAGCACGCTCGCGCCCCGGTGCTCGAGGAGCAGCGCGATGCTGCTGCCGTTGGGAGTGGAGCCGTCGTTCGTCGAGGGATGGGTCGACAGCGGGGCGAGGTCGGGCAGCGGTGCCGGCGTGTCCAACTCTCGGTCCCGGTGATGAGGGGTGTTGGCCTCCTCGAGCGCCTGCTCCCACCGGCGGGCCAGCGCGGTCAGCCGCTCCGTCGTCGGCGAGAGCACGGTGATGTGGGGCCCGTTCGGTACGTCCAGCTCGAGGAACCCTCCAGGTTCACCGACGTCGACGGCGCGACCGCCGAAGGCCGCGTTCCACGGCAGCGGCAGGCGCGCGTCCGTCCCTGCGATACCCGCTCCTACCTCCTCACCCTGCCCGACGCTGCGCGGTCGTTCCGGCAGGTGCGGCGCGCCGTTGAACCAGACGTCGCCGAGCATCGCGCGCGCCGCCGGGTCACTCAGGAGCGGCACCATCCCGCCGATGTGGTCGCTGTCGATGTGGGTGACGACCGCGACATCGACGACCTGGCCGGCGGCGGCCAGTGCGGCAAGCCGCTGCTGGAGCAACGGCCAGGTGTCCGGCGGCCCCCCGTCGACGAGCAGCCGCCAGGGATCGCGCCGCCCCCGCAGGCACTCGACGATGATGCAGTCGCCCAGCCGCGCCGGCAGCAGCTCGATGCGGATCGCGTCGGCGGCCACGAGTCCATATCACCGGAAACCCCGGCCGGCCGTGGCGTTTCGGCGGATGTCCGCGCGGCTCAGGTCACCCGGCGGAGCCGGAACATCGGGAACACCCGCGTCGTCTTCGTCTCGTAGTCGCCGAAGCCGGGGCGCAGCTCGACCAGGCGGCGCCACAGCTCGTCCCGCTCGGCGCCCTTCGTCTCGATGGCGTCGACCGGGAACGTGTCCGTCCCGACCTCGACGGTGATGCGTGGGTGGGCGCGCAGGTTGTGGTACCAGTGCGGGTGGTGTGGATGGCCGCCCTTCGTCGCCGCAATCACCATGTCGTCACCGTCTGGGAGGTAGACCAGCGGGGTGACCCGCTCGGTTCGCGTCCGGGCACCACGATGGTGGATGAGGACCATCGGAGCGCCCTCGAAGTAGCCGCCGACCTTTCCCGCGTTGTTGCGGAACTCGTCGATGACTTTGTCGTTCCACCCGCCTCGTGAACTGGCCATGCAGCGGTAACACCGCCGCGGCCCGCCCTCTTCCGGCCCTACTGTTCTGCGGTATGCGGACCCGCACCACCGCGCGGACGGCCGATGGCACGTCCCTCGCCGTGCAGGTCGAGGGCGCCGGTCCGCCGCTCCTGCTGCTCGCCGGTCAGGCCAACCACCACGGGTGGTGGGACGCAGCGCGGCCGGACTTCGCAGACCGGACCACGGTGACCCTCGACTGGCGGGGTACCGGCGAGAGCGAGGCGGGACCATCGGACTTCACCACGCGGAGTCTCGCCGCCGACGTGGTCGACGTCCTCGATGCCCTGGGCCTGACCACCGTCGACGTCTACGGCACGTCAATGGGCGGGCGCGTCGCGCAGTGGCTCGCCGTCGACGCCGCTTCACGGATCGGACGCCTGGTCCTCGGGTGTACGACGCCCGGCGGCCGGCACGCGGTCGAGCGCAGCCAGGAGGTGCGTCGCCGGCTCGCCGTCGCCGACCCGGCGGCGGCGCGGGAAGCGGTGGCCGACCTCATGTACACGCCGGCCTGGCGGGCCGAGCATCCCGGGCCGTACGCGACGCTCGGCGATCCGGGCATCCAGGCGCCGAGCGCGCGCCGGCACCTGCGGGCGAGCGCCCGGCACGACGCATACGAGGTGCTTTCGCGGATCTCCGCACCCACCCTGGTGCTGCACGGCACCGACGACGAGTTCGCCCCCATGGTCAACGCGCAGCTCATCGCCGGCCGGGTGCCAGGCTCCGAGCTCTATCTGTTCGGTGGCGCGCGGCACGCCTACTTCGAGGAGTGCCGCCCGGAGGCATCCCGGCGAGTCCTCGAGTTCCTCGATGCCTAGCGCTTGCCGACCGCGTAGGTCAGGTGCGTCACCCGAGGCGACCCGTCCGAGCGCACCTGCTCGAGGACGAGGCGGTCTTCGTCCACACGGTCGAACAGCCGGATGCCGGTCACGAACAGCACCGGCGCGAGGGTGATCGAGAACTCGTCGACCAGGCCGGCATTGAGGTACTCCTGGATCGTCTCGGCGCCGCCGGCGATGCGGATGTCCCGGTCGCCGGCGACCTCGCGGGCCTGCGCGAGGGCACTGGCGATGCCGTCGTTGACGAAGTGGAACGTGGTGCCGCCGGGCCGCTCCCACGGCTCGCGGGTGGCGTGGGTGACGACGAACACCGGTGTGTGAAAAGGCGCTTCGTCGGGCCAGGCGCGCTCGCCGCCGTCGAACATCCGCTTGCCCATGATGCTGACACCCGTGCGTTCGTACGTCGCCCGAGCGATGTCATTGTCGAGACCTTCCTCGCCGCCCTCGCCGAGCTTGAGGTTCTCTTGGAAGAAGCGCTGCGGGAAGATCCAGGACTGCAGCTCACCCCACTTCGCCAGCCAGCGCTGGACCCTCGGGTCGTCCTGACCTCCGGGCGCGAAGACGTCGTCGACGGTCACGCCGTCGGGCGCCATGAACCCGTCGAGGGACATCGTCACGCTGAAGAAGACCGTGCCGGCCATCAGTCCTCCACGTCCGTCCGGGTGACGTAGGCCGCCAGGTTGCTCAGGGTCTGCTGGCCGCCCTCGATGGCGTGGTACTTCTCCACCGCCTCGTCGTGGATCTCCCTGGTGGGGAACAATGTTCGCATGACGATGCGGGTCCCCTCCTCGGTCGGCTCGAAGGTGAGGACCGAGTCGAAGGCCTCGGGGTCGTCCCGGAATGCGCCGTGCCGCAGCGCGATCCGCTGCGGTGGATCGATCGAGGTCCAGGTGATCCACTCCTGGTAGTCGGCACCGCCCGGCCCGTGCATGACGAAGTCCCAGGTGCCGCCGGGCCGGAAGTCGAACGACCGCGTCGTCGTCGTGAAGCCGTCCGGCCCCCACCACTTCGAGAGGTGCCGGACCTCCGTGAAGGCCTCGAACACGACCTCGCGCGGGGCGCCGATGACCCGGCTGATCACGATCTCGCGGTCCGCGGTGGCGGTGCCCCCGCTACTGGTCGTCGTCATTCGGTGACTCCTCCTGCCGTTCTTGCGCCAAGTCCTGGACGTAGCTGTCCAGCCGGTCGAAGGTCTCGTTCCAGAACCGCTCGAATCCGCCCACCCACTCGTGGACCGGTCGGAGGCCGCCGGCGTCGAGGCCGTAGAGCCGCTGCCGGCCCGCCTCGCGGACCTGCACCAGCCCGACGTCGCGAAGCACCCGGAGGTGCTTGGACGCCTGCGGCTGGTGCATCCCCAGGTCCCGCGCCAGCTCGGTCACCGGCCGCTCGCCGTCCCGCAGCAGCACGAGAATCGCTCGCCGCTGCGGTTCGGCGATGGCGTTGAACGCGTCCGAGGTGGTCGCCGCTCGTGCCATGCGACCATCATATGCCTATATCGGAATATGTCTAGCCTTCGGCCACGGCGTAGATCTCGTCGGCGACGAGCCCGTGAGCCTCGCGGTGGACGCTGACCGCTGCCTCGGCGTCGGGGGCCTCCACGAGACAGAAGATCTTCCCGGCGTCCGGGTCGACCCAGTAGCGCAGGTAGCTGACGCCGTACCGGTCCTGGGTCTGCAGGTCGGCGGCGTGGGCGTGCTCGACATCGGCCATGCCGACCGCGCCGCCGAGGGTGTGAATGTCCATGAACAGAGCCATGACGGTGCCCTTCTCTTTCTCTCAGGGTCAGCGAAGGTCGCTGTGCCACCATCAGGCTCGTGCCGGTGGTCCGCACAGACCATGACCGCGTCACTCGGGCGGTTGACCGCGTGACCACGGTCGATCCCCTGGCCGCCGCAGTGCAGGGCCTGCACGTCGCCGGCGCAATCTTCCTTCGGGCCGAGTACCGCGAGGCGTGGGCCTACGAGTCGCTGTCCGGCCCGGCCACCGCGCAGATCCTCCGACCGGGGACCGATCGGGTCGTCCTCTTCCACGTCGTCGCGTCGGGAACCTGCTGGGTCTCGGTCGACGACGGCGAGAAGCACTGGGCAACCCAGGGTGACGTCATCGTCCTGCCGTACGGCGACCAGCACACAATGGGCGGCGTCGAGGACTCGCGGACCGTCCCGCTCATGACGCTGATGCCGGCGCCGCCGTGGCAGACCCTCCCGGTGATCAAGCACGGCGCCGACGGCGGGAGCCGAACCGACGTCATCTGTGGCTTCATCCACAGCGAGGACTCGTTGTTCGATCCCGGGCTGCGAGTGTTCCCAAGGGTTTTCGTCGTGCGCCCGGCCACGACGGCGGCCGCGGGATGGGTGCAGGCCAACATCCGGTATGCGCTCGACCAAGCCGAGTCGTCGCCGCTCGGGCCGGATGCGGTGCCGTCCCGCCTCCCGGAGTTACTCCTCGTCGAGGTGTTGCGCGAGCACCTTCGGACCGCGCCGGCGGTCGACGAAGGCTGGGTCGCCGCGCTGCGCGACCCGGTGCTGCGACCGGCCCTGGCCGCGCTGCACGGAGACCCCGCGCGTCGGTGGAGCATCGACCAGCTCGCCCGGGCGGCCGCCACGTCACGATCACGACTGGACTCGCGGTTCCGCGAGGTCCTCGGCCGGTCGCCGATCAGATACCTCACCGAGTGGCGGCTCCACCTCGCCCAGGAGCTGCTGGCCACGACGGATCTCAGCGTGGCCGCGGTTGCCCGCCGAGTGGGGTACGACGCGGAGGAGGCGTTCAGCCGGGCCTTCCGTCGCGCCTACGGCGAGCCGCCGGGCGCCTGGCGGTCCAGCCACCGGATGCGCTGACCCCGATGGGTTGCCCCGAGCGGAAGGGCGCGCGAGGGTGGACGTCGTGGAAACGCGCAGACTCGGACGCCTCGGTCACCAGAGCTCGGTCCTCATCTACGGCGCCGCGGCGCTGAGTGACGTCACGCAGGACGTCGCCGACCGGTCGATCCAGCAGGCCCTGGACGGCGGGATCAACCACCTGGACGTCGCGGCGAGCTACGGCGACGCCGAGCTCCGGTTGGGACCGTGGATCCCGCAGATCCGCGACCGGGTGTTCCTCGCTACCAAGACCGGCCTCCGCGACCGCGAGTCAGCCTGGGCCCAGATCAACGCGTCGCTCGAGCGGCTCCAGACCGACCGGGTCGACCTGCTCCAGCTGCACTCCGTCGGCGACCTCGGCGAGCTCGACCTGGCGACCGGCAAGGACGGGGCGCTGGAGGCCGCTGTACGAGCCGCCGACGAGGGGCTGGTCGGCGCCGTGGGCATCACCGGCCACGGGTGGGACGCGCCCGCGACCCACCTCGAGGGGTTGCGGCGGTACCCGTTCGCCACCGTGCTCACCCCGCTGAACCCGGTGTTATGGCGACACGAGGCCTACCGCGCGGCATACGAAGCCCTCGTCGATGAGGTCCGCCGACAGGACGCTGGCCTGATGACGATCAAGACCGCCTCGCGCCGCAACTGGCCCGAGGGCGCCGACCACACGCATACAACCTGGTACGAGCCCTACGACGAGCAGCGGCGGATCACCGCTGCCGTTTCCTGGGTGCTGGCGCACCCGGAGGTCACTGGCATACCGACGGCCGGCGACGTGTCGCTGTTGCCACTGCTCCTCGAGGCCGAGCGGAACCGGATCGACCCGGCTGACGCGGAGGCGGAGCTGGCGACAGACGGGGAGTATGCGTCCCCCTTCGTCTCAATGCCGTTCTAGGTCGGGGTCGGCCAGCCGCGGGTGCTGAGGTACCACCCGGCAGAGGTCAGCACCGCCGCCATCAGCAGCGCGAAAAGCAGCCCGCCCGCGACCGGTAGGAACCATCCGGGCGCCCGCTTGGACCGGACTGCGGCCGCCTTGACGACGAACGCGCCCATCACGGCGCACCCCAGGAGACCGTGGACAACGGTGCGGGTTCCGACCACCTCACCGTTTTTCAACGTGCCGCTTTCGAGGCCGAGCGCCCACAGGCAGTTGTAGGCCACGAACACCGCGAGGATGACGGCGATCGCGCCACAGGCCCGGTGCGCGGGCCCCACCCACGACGGCGCGGGACGACCGAACCGCCCGAAGATCCACAGCCCGCCGAGGAGCTGCAGTAGGACGAGGACGCCCACCACTGTCGACAGGACGACCTTCATATCGATGACGGTCCGGAAGCCCAGGGTTGCCAGGCCAGCGGTCGTCGGTTCGTGCACCTTGCCGAACACGCCCACGAGAACCGCCACGACGGCTCCGAGGACGAAGGCGATCAACGGGACAGACATGCTCTTCTGACGCGTCGCGGTCTCGGCCACCTCACCAGAATCCTCCGCCGTGG
>DASTNV010000229.1:0-4537 GCA_035762725.1 Lapillicoccus sp.
TCGACGCTGCGTCGACTCAGGAGGTGGTAGTGCGGAGCGAGGCCAGCCGGTAGCGCCAGGCGTTGGCGCGGATGGGATGGCCCTTGGGGTACTCGAAGTCCTGCTCGCCCTCCAGCTCGAAGCCGAGTCGCTCGCACAGCGCGTTGGACGGCGCGTTGGTGACGTTCGGGTAGGCGTAGACGTCGTCGCGGTCTCCGAAACGAGCGGCGTGCTCCAGACAGGCGGTCATCGCCGCTGCCGCGAGCCCGCGGCCCTGGAACTCGGGGAAGATCCCGTAGGCGCACTCGTACACGTCGTGGCCCTGATGCGTGACCGGCCAGTACCCGACCAGGCCGACCGGCCCGCCGTCGACCCACGCGGAGAACATGCACGACGTGCCCTCGCGCCAGCCGCGCACGTAGCGGGCGTTGCGGTCCACGACCTTCTCCGGCGACTCGGGGCCGCCGAGGTGGACCGTCATCTCCGGGGTGTTGTTGCGCTCGAGGAGGGGCAAGTCGTCGGCCGTCCACGGCCGGAGCTCGACGGTCGTCACGATGTCGCGTCGTCCTCCTCGCGCCAGCGGCTGGTGATCGGCAGGCGGCGGTCCTTGCCGAAGGCCAGTGGCGAGATCTTCGGGCCGGGCGCGAACTGGCGGCGTTTCCACTCCGCGCGGTCGACGAGCTGGATCACCTTGTCCACGGTGGTCGCGTCGAACCCGTCGGCGATCAACCGTTCCCGGCCGTGGGCGACGCCGACGTAGCCGGCGAGGATCGCGTCGAGGATCTCGTAGGGCGGCAGGGAGTCCTGGTCGGTCTGGCCGGGTCGCAGCTCGGCCGATGGCGGCTTGGTGATGGTCGCCTCGGGGATCGGCGGATTCTCGCCCCGCGCCGCCGCATACCGGTTCCGCCACTTGGCGAGCTCCCAGACCAGGGTCTTCGGCACGTCCTTGATCGGGGCGAACCCGCCCACGCTGTCGCCGTAGATCGTCGAGTACCCGACCGACACCTCGCTCTTGTTGGAGTTGGCGAGGACGAGCGGACCCTCCTGGTTGGACACGCCCATCCAGATCACGCCGCGGACCCGCGCCTGGAGGTTCTCCTCGGCGATGCCGGTCAGCCCGAGTGAGGACAGGAACGGCTCGACCATCGGCTGGATCGGGACGACCCGGTAGTCGAGCCCCAGGTTCTTGGCCAGCTCTGCGGCGTCGTCCTTCGACCCCTCGGAGGAGTACTTCGAGGGGTTGCTGATCGCCACGACGTTCTCCCCGCCGAGGACGTCCGCCGCCAGGGTCGCGACGACCGTCGAGTCGATCCCGCCGGAGACGCCGAGGAGGACCTTGCGGAACCCGTTCTTGCGGACGTAGTCCTGCAGTCCGAGTCCGACGGCCCGCCAGACCTCCTCGACCGGGTCGAGGCGCGGGTACATCGGGGGGTCTACCGGCGCATACCCCTCGACGGGGTCGGCCGAGACGACCACGTGGACGACCCCGTCCGGTAGAGCGGAGTCGTCGACCGTTGACTCGGCGAGGTCGAGGTCCACGATGACGAGCGACTCGACGAACTGGGGACCGCGGGCCAGCACCACCCCGTTGGCGCCGACGACCATCGAGTCGCCGTCGAAGACCAGCTCGTCCTGCCCGCCGACCATGTTGAGGTAGGCGAGGGTGCAGCCGGCCTGTGCAGAGCGGCGGCGGACCAGCTCGAGGCGGGTGTCGTCCTTCTCGCGCTCGTAGGGGGAGCCGTTGATGACGAGCAGCAGCTCGGCGCCCGCGTCGCGGGTCTGGGCGACCGGGCCGCCCTCCTGCCAAAGGTCCTCGCAGATCGCGATCGCGACGTCGACGCCCCGCACGCGGACCACGGTCAGCGAGTCGCCGGGCGCGAAGATCCGGTACTCGTCGAAGACGCCGTAGTTGGGCAGGTGGTGTTTCGCGTAGCGGCCCACGACGCGGCCGTCGTGGATGACGGCGGCGCAGTTCTGCGGAAGGGTCCGGCCCGGGTCGGCGTCCAGCGCCCCTTCGTCGGCCCGGTCCAGGTAGCCGACGACGACCGGGACGTCGCCGAAACCGTCCGTGGCCAGGTCGCGCGCCAGCCGCACCAGGGCCCGGCGGCTCGCCTCGACGAACGACTCGCGGAGGGCCAGGTCCTCGACCGGGTATGCGGTGAGCACCATCTCCGGGAACGACACCAGGTGCGCGCCGGCCTCGACCGCCTCGGCGACGCGCTCGCGGATGATCCGGGAATTGCCGGCGAGGTCGCCCACGACCGGGTTGACCTGGGCCATCGCCAGTCGCAGCTGCGCCATGGTTCGAGCCTAGTTGGGGCCTCCGCCGTGCTCGACCCGGCGCCGCCGCGGCCTACCTCGCCGGAAGGTTGTTACGTAAAACCTTCGTAAAGGTTGAAAAAGTCCTGGCAACGATCGCCGATCCGCGTCGAGGCGTTGCCTAGGGTCGCCCGCTGGCGCGCCCAACCCAATCCGCGCCGTTCCTGGAGGAATTCGATGAAACGATGGTCCTGGAGAGTGGCCTCCGGCGTGGCGGTCTCCGCCCTCGCCCTCGGCACGCTCGGCACGACCGCACAGGCCGCCCCGCCCAGCAACGACGCCGACAAGGCGACGGCGAGCCGGCCTGACAACCTGCCCAACCCGCTCGCCGAGGCCGCCGCGGCCCAGCGTGCCGATGCCGTCGACAAGCTGCTCAAGGGTCAGGCGACCCTCGAGACGCGTGGCGGCAAGCGCGTCATCAAGGTCGCGAAGAACCCGGCCGACCCGGCGTCCAAGGACAAGTTCGTCCTCTACGACGTGAACCGTGAGGAGGACATCTTCACGATCCTCACGGACTTCGGCAGCCAGACGAAGGCCGGCCAGAACCAGAACCCCGGCCCGGTGCGCAACAACATCCCCGCGCCCGACCGCAACTGGGACAACAACAGCGCGGACGACAACTCGACCTACTGGGTGTCCGACTTCAACCGGGCTCACTACCAGGACCTGATGTTCGGCAGCGGCGAGTCCTTCAAGGACTTCTATATCAAGCAGTCCGGCGGCCGGTTCCTCGCCAAGGGTGACGTCTCCGACTGGGTGACCGTGCCGTACAACGAGGCGCGGTACGGCTCCAACACCGTCGAGGAGAACGACGGCTACTGGAACTACATCAAGGACACGGCCACCGCCTGGTACAACGCCCAGAAGGCCGCCGGCAAGACCAACGCCGAGATCGCCACGTACCTCAAGCAGTTCGACAAGGTCGACCGCTACGACTACGACCGCGACGGCAACTTCAACGAGCCGGACGGCTACATCGACCACTTCCAGGCGATCCACGCCGGTGAGGGCGAAGAGGCCGGCGGTGGCAAGGAGGGTGCCGACGCGATCTGGTCGCACCGCTGGTACGCCTTCAGCACCGACGAGGGCAAGACCGGCCCATCGTTCAACAAGCTCGGCGGCGTGCCGCTCGGCGACTCCGGGATCTGGATCGGTGACTACACCACCGAGCCGGAGAACGGCGGCCTCGGCGTCTTCTCGCACGAGTTCGGTCACGACCTTGGTCTGCCGGACCTCTACGACACGGCCGGTGGTGACAACGGCACCGGCTTCTGGACCCTGATGTCCGCCGGTTCATGGCTCAACCACGGCACGGACTCGATCGGCACCACGCCCGGCTACATGGGTGCGTGGGAGAAGCTCCAGCTCGGCTGGCTCGACTACAAGGTCGTGCCGTTCGGGCAGGAGTCGACGGTCAAGCTCGGCCCGGCCGGGCAGGACGTCCAGACCAACTCGCAGGCCGTCGTCGTGACGCTGCCGGACAAGTCGACGACCACGAACTACAACACGCCGCACTCCGGTTCGGCGGAGTGGTGGAGCGGCTCGTCCGACAACCGTCGGGCGACGCTCGCCCGTAGCGTCGACCTCACCGGGGCCACCACCTCGGCGGCGGTGAACGCGTGGGTCCAGGCCGACATCGAGAAGAACTTCGACTACCTCTACGGCGAGGTGTCGACCGACAACGGCACCACGTGGAAGCAGGTCGGCGACGCGCTGACCGGCACCTCCGGGTGGACCGCTCGTAGCTGGGACCTCAGCGCCTACAAGGGGCAGACGGTCCAGTTCCGGTTCCGGTATGCGACGGACGGCGGCGTTTCGCTGAAGGGCGCGTTCATCGACGACATCGCGGTCGCCAAGGACGGCGTCGCCGGTGCGGTGGACAACGTCGAGGCGGGTGCCGGGGCCTGGACGGCCAACGGCTTCTCGATCATCAACGGCACGGAGACCAAGGTCACCCCGCGGTACTACATCGCGGAGAACCGGACGTACGCCGGCTACGACGACACGCTGCGCACCGGCCCGTACAACTTCGGGTGGGCAAGCACCAAGCCGGACTGGGTGGGGCGCTTCCCGTACCAGAACGGCCTGCTGGTCAGCTACGTCGACTACGCCTACGTCGACAACAACACGAGGACGCACCCCGGTGGGGGCCTCGTGCTGCCGGTCGACGCGCGGCCGGCACCGGTGACCTTCCCCGGCGGTTTCCTGCTGGGCAACCGGCGCCAGCCGTTCGACGCCA
>DASTNV010000230.1:0-15843 GCA_035762725.1 Lapillicoccus sp.
CCGAGCTGGCGACCGTCGCATCGGTCTTCGAGCATGTCGCCCTGCTGACCGCGAACGGCGACCTCGTGGGCGGCAACCTCGTCATCCTCGCGTCGCACGCGCCGATCGATGCCGCCGACCTGACCACCGCCCTCCAGGACCAGGGCGCGATGACCCTGGTTCCCGAACCCGCGATGCGCGCCTTCCTCGGCGCCGACCCGCTCGTCCTCACCGACGACCTCGCCCCCGTGGACCAGCTCCTCACCTCGAACCGCTGAGGTCAGTCGACGTAGGCGGCCAGGTGGTCGCCGGTCAGCGTCCCGCTCCGGCACAGCTCGGCCGGCGTCCCCTCGAACACCACCGTCCCGCCGTCGTGTCCGGCCCCCGGTCCCATGTCGATGACCCAGTCGGCGTGGGCCACGACCGCCAGGTGGTGCTCGATGACGACCACCGAGTTGCCGCTGTCGACGAGCCGGTCCAGGAGCCCGAGGAGCATGTCGACGTCGGCCATGTGCAGTCCGGACGTGGGCTCGTCGAGGACGTAAACCGACGAGGGCTCGGCCATGTAGATAGCCAGCTTGAGCCGTTGCCGCTCGCCGCCCGACAGCGTGGTCAGCGGCTGCCCCAGGGTGAGGTACCCGAGCCCGACGTCGAGCAGCCGGTCGAGCACCGGATGCTTGCCCGGAAGGAACGACCGCGCCTCCTCGGCCTGCATGGCCAGGACCTCGCTGATGTTCTTGCCCCGCAGCTCGTACTCCAGGACCTCGTCGGTGAACCGGCGCCCCTCGCAGTCCTCGCACGTCGTCGGGATGCCGACGATGAAGCCGAGGTCGAGGTAGACCACCCCCAACCCGCGGCAGGTCGGGCAGGCACCCTCGGAGTTGGCCGAGAACAGTGCCGCCTTCACGCCGTTGGCCCTGGCGAACGCGGTCCGGATCCCGTCGGCCAGTCCGGTGTACGTCGCCGGGTTGGATCGCCGCGACCCCTTGATCGCGGTCTGGTCCACCACGGTCACCCCGGAGTGACGCGGCAGGTACCCGTGGATCAGCGACGACTTGCCGGACCCCGCGACGCCGGTGACGACGCACAGCACCCCAGTGGGTACCTCGACCGACACGTCGCGCAGGTTGTGCAGGGTCGCCCGCCGGATCGGCAGTGACCCGGTCGCCGACCGCACCGACGGTCGCAGCGACGGCCGCCGGTCCAGGTGCTTGCCGGTGAGCGTTCCGGACGTCCGCAGGCCGGCGACATCACCCGCATACTCGAGGCTTCCGCCCGCTGTCCCGGCGCCGGGCCCGAGGTCGACGACGTGGTCGGCGACGGTGATGACCTCCGGCTTGTGCTCGACGACGAGCACCGTGTTTCCCTTGTCGCGCAACGACATCAGCAACCCGTTCATCCGCTGGATGTCGTGCGGGTGGAGGCCGACCGTGGGCTCGTCGAAAACGTAGGTCACGTCGGCGAGCGGCGACCCGAGGTGCCGGACCATCTTGGTCCGCTGTGCCTCCCCGCCCGAGAGCGTGCCGGGCTCGCGGTCGAGCGAGAGGTACCCCAGCCCGATCTCGACGAACGACGCGAGGGTATGCCGGAGGTTGGCGACGAGCGGGGCCACGGTCCCCCGCGCGTGGCTGACGCCACCGTACGCGCGGGAGGTGCCCCCGGGAGCGGTCACCCCGTCCAGCCACTCCAGCAGGTCGCTCACCTGCATCGCCGTGCACTCGGCGATCGAGGTCCCGTTGATCCGCGCCGCCCGGCCGGCTGCGGCGAGCCGCGTTCCGCCGCACTCCGAGCAGGCCGCGAACGTCACCGCCCGCTCGACGAAGGCTTTGATGTGCGGCTGTTTGATCTCGCCGGCCCGGTCGATGAAGATTCGCTTCACCTTGACGACCAGGCCCTCGTAGGTGGCGTTGAAACCCGCGTGGGCCACCTTGGTGGCCGGCTTGTGGAGGAAGTCCTCCCACTCCTGCTCGGTGTAGTCGCGGAGCTTCTTGTCCGGGTCGAGGAACCCCGAGTCGGCGAACAGCCGCCAGTACCAGGTGTTCGTCGTGAAGTTCGGCACCGTGATGGCGCCTTCGTTCAGCGACAGGTCGCGGTCGACGAGCGCCTCGACGTCGATGGCCGACTCTCGCCCGGTGCCCTCGCAGGTCGGGCACATGCCCTCGGGGAGGTTGAACGAGAAGGCCCCCGAGCTGCCCGCGTGCGGCTCACCGAGCCGGCTGAACAGCATGCGCAGCATCGCGTAGGCGTCGGTTGCGGTGCCCACCGTCGACCGGGAGTTCGAGCCCATCCGTTCCTGGTCGACGATGATCGCCGCGGTCAGACCGCTCAACGTGTCGACGTCCGGCCGAGCCTGCGCCGGCATGAAGTTCTGCAGGAACGCCGTGTAAGTCTCGTTGATCAGCCGCTGGCTCTCGGCCGCGACGGTCCCGAAGACCAGCGACGACTTCCCCGAACCGGAGACCCCGGTGAAGACGACGAGCTGGCGCTTCGGGATGTCGACCGAGATGTCCTTGAGGTTGTTCTCCCGGGCGCCCCGGACGGCGATGATGTCGTGCGGACCCGTCACCGGCCGAGCCCCCGGTAGGCCTTGACGGCGAGCGGAAGGGTGAGCAGGGTGACGACGATCGGCCAGAGGATGGCCAGGCCGATGGAGTGCTCGCCGATCCACCCGGCCGGGTTGCCGCCGGGGTTGCCGAACAGGTTGCGCACGGCAGTGGTTGTCCACGACAGCGGGTTCAGCGTCGCGATGACCCCGAGCCAGGTCGGCATGAGCTCCGGCGCCGCGAAGGCGTTGGACACCATGGTGAACGGGTACAGCAGCCCGTAGATCCCGTTGGCCATCTCCGGGCTCTTGGCCCGCAGCCCGAGGTAGATGCCGAGCCAGAGGAACGCCATCCGGGCGAGGAGCAGCAGCCCGATCGCGCCGAGCGTCTCCCACGGCGTGCCGTGCCAGCGCCAGCCGACGAGCAGCCCGGCGCCGATGAGGATGATCAGGCTGACCAGCGAGTAGAGCAGGCCGGCCAACGAGCGCCCGACCACGACCGCGGACGGCGCGATCGGCATCGACCGGAACCGGTCCATGACCCCCTTGGCGTTGTCGGCCTGGACCGCCGCCAGGGTCTCGCCGAGGCCGAACGCCATGGTCTGCACGAACATGCCCGGCAGGACGTACTCCTGGTAGCTCAGCCCGCCCGGCACCTGCATGGCGCTGCCCAGCACGTAGGCGAACAGCACCACGAAGATGATCGGGAAGACCAGGGTCCAGGCGATGAGCTGCGGCTCCCGAACCCAGTGCGCGACGTCGCGGCCGGCGACGAGCAACCCGTCGCGGGCCGCCCAACGAAGTCGGTCGAGGGGCCCGTATGCCAGCTGCTCGCGGGCCGTCGTCGTCGTGGCGGTGGTCATCGGCCCTCCTTCGTGGTGTCGGCGCTGTCGGCGCCGTCGGTCCTGGTCTCGTCCTCGGCCGCGTGTCCGGTGAGCCGGAGGAACACGTCGTCGAGCGTCGGCTTGCGCAGCGCGATGTCGGCGATGGCCACCCGGTGCTCCTGCAGGTCGCTCAGGACGCCGGACATCGCGGCGACCCGGTCGTCGACCGGCGCGGAGACGCGCCGCTCTGCCCGCTCGACGTGGGGTGGACCGGCGCTGTGGCGCGCTACCGCCTCGCGAACCCGTTCGAGATCGGACGCGTGGTGGGGCGACTCCTCGACAACCACCTCGAGCTGGTCGCCGCCCACCTCGCGCTTGAGGTCGTCGGGCGTGCCCTCGGCGATGACCTTGCCGGCCTCCATGACGGCGACCCGTCCGGCCAGCTGGTCGGCCTCGTCAAGGTACTGCGTGGTGAGGAGGACCGTCGTCCCGTCCGCGGCCAGCGATCGGACCGCCTCCCAGACCTCGGTCCGGTTCCGCGGGTCCAGACCCGTGGTCGGCTCGTCGAGGAACAGCACTTCGGGTCGGAGCAGCAGGGTGACCGCGAGGTCGAGTCGTCGCCGCATACCCCCCGAGTAGTTCTTCACCTGCTTGTCTGCTGCGTCGGCGAGGCCGAACTGCCCGAGCAGCTCGTCGGCCCGGCGCTGCGCCTCGCGGCGGGACATCCGGTTCAGCCGGCCGAACAGCACGAGGTTCTGGCGTCCGCCGAGGATCTCGTCGACCGCCGGGGTCTGCCCGCTGAGACCGATTCGCCGCCGCACCTCGTGCGGCTCGATCGCGGGATCCCGCCCGGCTACCCGCGCGTCACCCGCGTCGTAGCGCAGCAGCGTCGCGAACGAGCGCACCGCTGTCGTCTTGCCGGCACCGTTCGGGCCGAGCAGCCCGAATACCGTCCCCCGCTCCACCTCCAGATCGAAGCCGTCGAGCGCCCGCTGCTCGCCGTACCGCTTGACCAGCCCGTCCGCGCTGATCGTCGTACCCATACCGCTCTCCTCTCCTTACGCTGTAAAGTGAAGAAGGAGGAACAATACTTTATTCCGTAAAGAGAGACAATGGCCATGGTCACCTACACCGGACAGGGCGACCCCCGCCGCACCATGGAGCTGCTCTGGAACCTCACCCCCGGATCAGAGACCACGCCGCGCGGCCCCAAGCCCGCCTTCACCGTGTCCGACATCGTCGCCGCCGCCACCGACATCGCTGACACCGAGGGGTTCGACGCGGTCTCGATGCGCGCGGTGGGTGAGCGGCTGGGCCGCACGGCGATGGCGATCTACACCTACGTCCCGGGCAAGGCCGAGCTCATCGACCTCATGTTCGACCGCGTCCTACTCGAGCTCGACGTCAGCTACGACCTCACCGACGGCTGGCGCGCCGCGGCCCGGCGCTGGGCGCTCGACACCTGGGACTTCTACCTGCGCCACCCGTGGGTCCACCAGGTCTCGGCGGCCCGTCCGGTCCTGGGACCGGGGTCCTACGCCACCATGGAGCGACCTGCGGAGATCTTCGCGTCAGCTGGAGTCGGCCCTGCCGACGTCCTCAAGCTCGTCGGAACGGTGTCCGGGTTCGTGCTCGGGATGACCCGGCAGATCGCCGAGCTCCAGGCTGCGACCCGTAACCTCGACCAGTCCGAGCTGGAGTGGTGGACAACCCAGTCGCAGCTGATGGCCGAGCTGGTGCCCGACGTCGGCGTCCGCTATCCGCGCCTGACCGCCGCCGAGGCCGACGGCGCGTTCGAGTTCGAGCACGAGCCGGACCAGTACCTCGAGCAGGAGGCCCGTAACGGGTTCGAGTTCGGCCTCGAGCGGGTGCTCGACGGGATCGAGGCGTACGTCAGCCGGGCGTGACCGGGGTCAGCTCGAAGACGGGGTGGCAGTGCGCCTCTCGGACGAAGGCCTCGACGGGCGCCCCCTTCGGCACACTGAAGTAGGACCGGACGGTGGGTGCCGTCTCCCAGTAGTCCTTGAGCACCGGACCGGCCTCGAGCTCGGAGACCTCGCGCGCCGCATACTCCGTGTCGGTGGTGGCCCCGTCCACCTTCCCGGTGATCCGGACCGTGCCGGCCGCTCGGGCGTTCCAGACCCAGCCGACCGGACCGTACGGTGCGACAAGGTAGAGGTGCTTGCTCCGGTGGATCAGCGTGACCGGGGTGCGGCGGGTCTCCCCGGTCCGGCGCCCGACGGTGGTCAGCATGACCGCGCGAGGGACGAGGTTCCACGAGACCAGGCGTTGCATGAGGGCATTGCCGATCCGCCGCCCGGTGGTCATCTCCATCCGTTTGGCCGGCCACTTCGAGTGGTGCGCGCCCACGGGGTAACCCTAGGGCCGCAGTAGTGGGGGCCCGCTAGACTCCAACCGTGACCAACACCAGCTTCCACCGCGCGCCGGTATGCGGGTGCGCGAGCTGGTGGCTGCCCTGACCGGGCGGACGCTGACACACCACGACAAGCCGCCCCGAGGACGGGCGGCTTTCGCGTGTGCGGGCGCGGTCTCCCGACCGGAGGGGCACGACCCCACGAGGAGCACCCGATGACCACCACCACCGACCAGCCCGAGGTCGCGTCGACGACGCCGACCCGGCGCAAGCGCATGCTCACCGGCGACCGGCCGACCGGGAAGCTGCACCTCGGACACTTCGTCGGCAGCGTCGAGAACCGGATCCGCCTGCAGGACGAGTACGAGGCGTTCTTCATCATCGCGGACCTGCACATGCTGACCACCAAGAACACCCGCGCGGACATCGACGAGGTCAGTCGCAACGCCCGCGACATGGTGCTCGACCAGCTCTCGGCGGGGATCGACCCGGAGAAGGGGACCTTCTACCTCCAGTCGGCCATCCCCGAGGTCAGCGAGCTCAACACGCTGTTCCAGAACCTCGTCACCGTGCCGCGGCTCGAGCGGGTCCCCAGCCTCAAGGACATGGCCCGCGCCGCCGGCAAGGACGAGATGCCCTACGGCCTGCTGGGGTACCCCGTCCTCCAGGCGGCCGACATTCTCTGCGTCAAGGGCGACGTCGTGCCGGTCGGCAAGGACAACCACGCCCACGTCGAGGTGACCCGCGAGATCGCCCGCCGGTTCAACTACCTCTACGGCGACGTCTTCCCGGTACCCGAGCTGGTCGAGAGCGAGATCACCACCCTGGTCGGCACCGACGGGCAGGCGAAGATGAGCAAGTCGCTGGGCAACACCATCCTGCTGTCCGATGACGCCGAGACGGTGCGCCGGAAGGTCCGGGGGATGTACACCGACCCCAACCGGATCCGCGCCGACATCCCCGGCACCGTCGAGGGCAACCCGGTGTTCCTCTACCACCACGCCTTCAACGCCGACCGCGACGAGGTGGCCGACCTCGAGGAGCGGTACCGCGCCGGCCGCGTCGGCGACGTGGAGGTCAAGGAGAAGCTCGCCGCCGCGATCAACGCGTTCCTCGAGCCGATGCGGGAGCGGCGGGCGTTCTACGAGAGCCGGCCCGGGTTCGTCGACGAGATCATCGTCGACGGCACCGAGCGCACTCGGGCAGAGGTCAAGGTCGTCGTCGCCGAGGTGAAGCGCGCCATGGGGATCACCGGCACCTACAACCAGCTGCGCCGCAAGGCCGAACAGGCCCGCAAACGCCGCGCTTAACCCCCGGTCGTGCTCTGAACCGCACCGAAATCCGGCTCCAAACCGCACGAATCAATCGGCGTCGGTGGCCTCGTCCTTGTCGTCCTGCTGCGGTGCCGGGCTCTCGGCGTCGGGCTCGGGCTGCTTCGCCGCATTCTCCGCGTCGGCCGACGGTGGGGCGGAGGGCGGCACCATTCCGGGGAAGGCGCTGTCGTCCGGATGGATCGCGTTCGGCATCGTGTGCATCAGGCGGTCTTCGGCGTCGTGCGCCGCGTGGATCTTCTCCTCGACATCGTGCAGGTCGGGTACGTCGTGCTCCGCCATGGCCGCCTCCGCGCTTTTCGGGCTCCGCCCGGTGTTCGTGAGGTTCCACTCTGCCGCGCCGCGGCGTCCGGGGCCAGCGCATCCGGCGCGCGGGCGCTAGCGTGATGGGCCAGACCCGCCGCAGAGAGGATTGTTCATGCCCGGATGGTTGTGGGTCGTTCTGGCCGTGGTGCTCGCCTTCGTCATCTACCTGCTGTTGCGCGGCCGGGGTGGCAGCGGTCGGCACCGGGCACCGACGGCCGAGTATGCGCCTCCGCTCGAGGACGGCGCGGGCCGGGTCGATGCCGAGACCGGGTTCGGTCCCGCTGCCACTGCTGGGCTCGCTGCACCCGCCGCGGCTTCCGTCGCGACCGAGGAGGAGGACCGGTGGGCGCCCCGGCGAACGCTGGACGAGCCTCGCGAAGAGACCCGCGACGAAGCCAAGGAGGAGGAGCGAGAGGAGGAGCTGGCCGAGGACGCTGAGCTGCGTCACGACGAGGGCTACGTCGAGACCCTCGACGATCCAGCGTCGACGGCGAAGCCCGAGCCGGAAGCCGCAGCAGAGGCGGAGCCCGCACCAGCCCCGGAACCCGAGCCGAAAGCCGCGGCGGAGCCTGAGCCCGAGCCAGAGCCCAAAGCCGCGGCGGAGCCTGAGCCCGACGAAGAGCCCGAAACCGCCGCCGAACCCTCGGACGTGACGCCATCCGAGTACGGCCCCGGCTCCGCCGCGCCGGGTGCGGGCGGCGCCGGACCGAAGGGCTGGACGGTCAAGGGCAACGCCGACTCGATGCTCTTCTACACCGACGACGCCCCCGGCTTCAGGCGTGCCGCCGCCGACGTGTGGTTCGCCGATGAGGAGGCCGCGACGAAGGCCGGCTTCACCCGATGGGACGCCCATCACCGCTGAGCTCCGTTCCCCCGCAGGGCGGTCCGGCGGTCGGACCGTCGAGCTCGACGTCCGGAACAACTCGCTCAACCTGATCCGGCTCCTCCTCGCCCTCTTGGTCCTCGTCGCCCACGGGTATTACCTCTCGGGCGCGGGGACCGGACCGTCGATCCAGGGCGAGAACCTCGGTGGCTGGGCAGTGTTCGGCTTCTTCACGATCAGCGGGTACCTCATCACCGCCAGCCGCTTCGCCAACCCGCTGGGCCGCTACCTCGTACTGCGGGTCGCTCGGATCTACCCGGGGTTCCTCGTCTGTCTTGTCGTGACGGCCGGCGTCTTCGCGCCGATCGCCTGGGCGGCGGAGGGGCGGGACTGGAGCGGGTTCCTGAGCACCCCGACGACCCCACCGGCATACGTCCTGGAGAACGCCGCCCTGAGGATCAACGCCTACGACGTGGCGGGAACGCCGGCGGCAGTGCCGTATCCCGGCGCGTGGAACGGGTCGCTCTGGACCCTCTATTTCGAGTTCCTCTGCTACCTGCTGATCGGCCTCCTGATCTGCCTGCCAGTAGTGCGCCGGAACCGGTGGCTGATCGTCGTTGGCTTTGCGCTGTCCGTCCTCGCCTGGGCGACCGTCGACGGGTGGGGACCTGGCGCATACTCCGATCTCGTCCTGCTCTCGCGGTTGCTCCCCGCCTTCCTCGGGGGCGCCGTCGTCCACGTCCTGATCGGACGGGTCCCGCTCCGAACACCCTTGGCTTTGGCCGCGATTGCCGGTGCAGCCCTCCTCGTCGCGGCGGTCGACCACTGGGGCGCGCAGCTGGCCGCTCCGCTCATCACGTACGCGCTGCTCTGGCTATCGACGGTCCTGCCGTCGCCGGCGGTCTCGCGGCGGCACGACATCTCGTACGGCGTGTACATCTACGCGTTCCCGATCCAGCAACTGCTCGTGTATGCCGGTGCGCACCGGCTCGGGCTGGCGGCCTACGACGTGCTGGCGGCGCTCGCGACAGCGGCGGTGGCCGTACTCAGCTGGCGGCTGGTGGAGCGCCCGGCGCTGCGGTGGGCGCGACGGCGTGACGGCCGAGCTGACGCGCCGCACTCCACTGCCGGCGTACCAGTACGGCGGGAAGCAGACTCAGGGCGTGAGCCCGTGAGGTGAGCCGGGCCCGGGCGGCGCGTTCCGCCCGCTTCCAGCCCAGCGCCCGCATCTGGTCGACGGCCATCGCGTAGTAGGCGCGCTCGTCGGCGAACCGGGTGCCGTCGACGAGGGTCGTCGAGGACGCACTGCCGGCGTGCCGCCGGTAGAGGAAGCACTCCGTCGGGTCGACGACCAGGGTGCCGCCACCTGCAACGAGGTCGATCTCGAGTGCGAAGTCCTGGATGATGGGCAGCTCGACGCGGAACCCGATCTCCTGAACGGCACTGCGACGGAACGCGATCGACGGCCAGTAGAGCCAGTTCCCGGTCAGCAGCGACGCGGCCAGCGACTCCCCGGAGAGGACGGTCCGGCTCGTTCCGCGTGGTCGGAGCAGCCGTTGCTTCACGGTGTCGGCGAGGCCGGCCGACGGCGTACCGGTCTCGTCGACCACCCGCACGCCGGGCTGGACCATGACCGCCTCGGGTACCGCGGCGAACGCGTCAAGGACGACGCCGACGTAGGTGGGCAGCAGCACGTCGTCGCTGCCGAGGAACATCAGATGGTCCTGGGTTGCCCGCGCGAGGCATTCGCGGTAGTTGGCCGTGATGCCGACGTTGGCGTCGTGCCGGACGACCGAGACGCGCGGGTCGTCCATGTCGGAGAGCCACTGGCTGATCTGCCGGTCCGGATAGGCGTCGTCGACGACGGTCAGCCGCCAGTCGTCCCGCTCCTGCGCGAACACGCTCTCGACCGTCTCGCGCATGAGGTCGGGGTCGCCCCAGTAGGGGACGAGGATGTCGAGCGCCACGGCGGACAGGGTATGCGGGTCGTCCCTACCACTGCCCCAGCGGAGCTTTCGTCCCGTTGGGACGGGTGCAATCCTCCGCTGGAAGGTTCATGGACGGCGGATGACGCAGCTCGAGCGCCGGCACGGCTGGGGACGCTCGGTCCAACCGCGGTCGACCAGCACGGCGGTGACGTCGACGGCGAGCTCGCACGGCGTCACGGCCACATCCGGCCAGAACGCACGAACGGTCAGCCAACCCGAACCGGCCCCGCGCCGATCGCGCCGACCGTCACGGATCTGGGCCGCGAACCCCTCGTGAGCGAGCCGCCCGTCCAGCTCGACGAGGACACGTTGCTCGGGGTACCCGACGTCATGCCGTTGCCGGGCCCCGTCTTCCCGGCGCAGCTGCCGCACGCCATGGGGTAGCCGGTGGGCGCGCTCCACGTGCTGCAGATAGCGACCCTCGATCGCACTTTCCACACCTTCTGCTGTCGCCGCCAGCACCGTGGTGAGGAGCTGTCGCTGCGGATGGCGCAGCCGAGCCTTGAGGCGGCGCAGCACCGTTTCCTCATCCGTGAGGTGCCTCTGGAAAGCTCGCCCGAGCAGGGCGAAGACCTCATCCGGCGGGGCTGCGGTGGCAACATCAAGAATCGTCTCCTCGACGGTGGTGCGCCACGGCCAGTGCAACGGGTCGACCCGGTCGTCGACATCGTTCACCCGGTGGGTGATCACTCCTGGCGGCGGGCTGACCCGACGCGCCTCAGGGATGACGAGGTCGATGGCACTAGGCGGGTCTCGAACCAGACCCCAGGCATACGCCGCCCTCCGGTGTGACCACGCGGAGGTGTCGACGGCCAGCAACGCGGCGACGGCCCCGGTCCACCAGTCGTCCCGACCAGGGCTGGTCTGGTAGACGCCGGGCATGACCCGTCTCCACCGGCCGGTGGTCAGTCGCCACTCGATCGCCTTGGGGCTCAGCCCCGCCGCGAGGCATTGCGCTCGCGTGACAAGCCCTCGTTGCTCGTGGCGGGCGATCTCCCAGGTGTCGAGTGACCCGACCAATGGTGGCCCGCCCAGCTGCATGACGACACTGTCACGCGCGCCGGCCAACCGCCCGCGCCGTTATCCACAGGGTCAGCGGGTCGCGCCGGTCACCAGCCAGGCGTCGGCGCGGAACCGCCACCACAGGCCGATGCCCCGCAGGGCCATGAACCCGAACCCGAACCAGACCCACAGGCCCGCGAGAGGCTGGCCGAACCCGCCCGGCAGCACCTGGCCGTCGGCGCTGGCCCACAACGTGATCGGTACCCAGATCACCCCGGCCAGGACCATGGCCACGGCCAGCCAGACCGTGTCCCCGGCGCCCATAAGGACCCCGTCGATGACGAAGACAAACCCGGCGAGCCACTGAGCCAGCGCCACGACGACGAACGCCCACGCGGCCGCCGACACGACGGCCGGGTCGGGGCTGAACGCTCGGCCGATGAACGGCGCCAGGGGGAGAAGAACGATCCCCGACAGGATGCCGGCCCCGACGCCCCACCGCGCCATCGTGGACGAAGCGGAACGGGCCTGGCCGACGTCGCTGGCCCCGAGCGCCTTGCCGGTGATCGCCTGGGCCGCGATCGCCAGCGCGTCAAGGGCGAACGCCAAGCCGTTCCAGACGGTGGAGACGATCTGCTGCGCGGCGAGCACCGTGTCGCCGTACCGCGCCGCCACGACCGTCGTCGCGATGATCACGCCGCGCAGAGCCAGCGTCCGCACGAGGAGCGGGACTCCGCCGCGAGCAGCGGAGAGGATGCCCGCGGTATGCGGCGACAGCGGCGCGCCGAGCCGGATCGCCTTGCGCAGCACCGTCGCCACGAGGGCGATGGCCATTCCGATCTGAGCCAGGACGGTGCCAATGGCCGATCCAGCGATGCCGAGCCCGGCGCCGTAGACCAGCGCGAGGTTGAGCACGATGTTGGCGCCGAACCCGGCCACCGCCACGACGAGCGGTGTCCTCGTGTCCTGCAGCCCCCGCAGCAGGCCGGTCGCTCCGAGGACGACGAGCATCGCCGGGATTCCGAACGCCGAGAGCCGCAGATAGATCGTCGCTTGCTCCTGCACTGCGGGCGAACCACCAATTGCCGCGCAGAGCGCCGGAGCCGCGACGGCCATGCCGACCGCGGTGAGCGCGCCGAGGCCCAACGACAGCCAGAGACCGTCGACGCCGGCCGCGACGGCGCCCCGCTCGTCGCCGGCACCCAGCCGCCGGGCCACCACGCTCGTCGTCCCGTACGCGAGGAAGACGAAGACCCCGACCGCGGTGAGGAGGATCGACGACGCGACGCCGAGACCGGCCAGCGGTTCGGTCCCGAGGTGCCCGACGATCGCGGAGTCGGCGAGCAGGAACAGCGGCTCCGCGACCAGCGTGAGGAAGGCGGGGATGGCGAGGCGCAGGATCTCCCGTCTCATCGCCGCTCCACGCCCGGGACTTTAGCCAGTGCCGCCGACCGGCCTGGAAGCGCTCAGGTACCGAGAGTCAGCAGCTCCCAGTACCGCCGGTAGCCGCCGTCGCTCGACGTGTGGTCGGAGACGTTGCGGTTGTGGGCCACCCGCGAGCGGATGCCGGTCTCGCTGCTCGCAGCGGGGTCGGCGTCGTCGACGATGAGGTTCGCCCCGAACTGTGCCCCGGCATACGACGTCGACAGCCCGCCGGCCTCCGGCAGCCGGATGACGCCCCACGGCACGGCGGCCTCGACGGTGTACCCGACCGTGGACGGAACCGCGACCGCCGTGATGCTCGGCGCGGCCCGGCCTGCGTCGACATCGAAACTCCGGCCGGAGCCGACGGTCACCGCGGACACGGCCCCACCGGACCCGTTCGGCCCGATCGACAGGGAGACGTCGCCGGGACTGAGGTTGATGCCATCCGCGTTGGCTCCCGACGACCCGAACTGGAGAGTGACCGCATCGCCTTGGAACAACCGAGTCGGATTCTGCGCGTTGGTCGTCGTCAGCTCGGGGTCGACGACCTGGACGAGCAGGTAAAGGTTTGTGTCGTCCCAGCCGAGCCACCAGAGTCCTTTGACCGTCGCGGCGGTCCCGGCGATGAGGTGCTCGGCTACCAGGGGACCCATCGCGGGCCAGTCGTCGGTCCGGCCGTCGATGCTCGGCGGCGCCGCAAGCCGCCGGGCGCTGATCTGCGGGCCCTCGACCGGGCGGAGCGAGACCGTGGCGACCGGTATCGCGGGCGGCACGACGGGCGCACTCGATGCCACCGGTGAGGTGACGGCCGGGCTCGAGACCCCGGGCGGCGCTGCCTCGGGTGTCGATCCCGAGGACGCTCGGGAGATCGCGAAGATCACCGCCGCCACGACGATCGCAGCGACGGCGGCCGCGATGCCGATCGTCCGGTTTCGGGAGGGTCCGGTATGCGGCGCCGGCGCCGGCGGTGTACTCGGCGGACTTGGTGGCACCGGCACGACTGTGGGGATCACCGCCGGCGCAGGCTTGACCCCCTCGAAGACCTGACCGTCCGGTGCGTTGAGGTAGAGCACCGGTGTCGCCCACTCGGCGGCGAACCCGGCCAGCAAACCCTTGCGCGCGCTGGTCACGGCCTGGTCGACCGGCATACCGTCGGCCAGCGCCGCGTAGAACTCACCGGTGAATGCAGTCGCCGCACCGTCACTGATGGGGAACTGCATGGCGACGACGGCCGTGCAGTCCTGCTGGACCAGACGCTGGGCCATGCCGCTGAACGGGTCGGCGGCTCCGAGCCGGCCGGACTGGCAGGCGTTGAGGAAGACCAGTCGCAGCGGGTCGTGGTCGTGCAGGTACGGACCGAGCACGCCTGGTGGGACGGCGACGCTGCGGCCGTACTGGTCGCAGAAGTAGAGGACGCCCTCCTGCTGGTTCTCGTCGTAGTCCCCGTGGCCGATGACGTGAAGGACGTGGACCGCGTGCGACCGCAGCCACGCTGCCAGCTCGCCCGTAGTCGGCGACGGCAGCCGGTCGAGGACCACCGCTCCCGCCGCGACGCGGTCGGCGAGCATGTCCTGCATCCGCCGCCACTCCGCCTCGACGTCGAGCTCGGGCAGGTCGGTCGGCGAGCTGAGCACGACGAGCACGCGGATTGGTCCGTCGACGATGAGCGGGCGAGGGGGCTGCGGCACCTCGAGGAACCGGACCACCGGAGTGCGTTCCGACTGCGCGGGGTACGACGCCGAGCGCCGGTCGTAGAGCAGCTCCCACGGCAGTCCGGCGATCTCGGGCGCGTCGGTGAGCTGCAGCCGCAGCCGCAGTCCGGCGCCGGCCTCACGGGTCGCGTCCTGGCTGCGCGACCAGGCGAGCAACACCTCCTCGCCGAACACCGCGTCGAACAGACCGCCGCCGAGCTCGGCTGACGCCTTGGGGCGGGGGTCAGCGGCGGCACGGCGCATCTGCGAGCGTCCGGGGTCGAGCTTGAGCAGCAGGTTCTCCAGCTCGGTCGGGTCGAACGGCATCCCGAACGTCGCCTCCGCGCCGGCGCCCACCGGCGCGGCGGCGACGAGCGAACGGAACCGGCCGTCCGCCGTGGACTCGACGAGGAGGTCGAAGTTCTCGTACGTGCGCGCGGACATCACTGGAGGGTGAGCGTTCCCCAGATGCTGCGGAACTGGGCGTCGTTGCCCCTTCGCTGGGGGTTGTTGCTCACCATCGCGTTGAGCTCGCCGGCCCTGGCGCCGCTGGTGACCGAGTCGCTGACGTTGAGGTTCATTCCGAACTCCGCGCCGGACCCGACGGTGTCGACGCCCAAGGTCGACCAGGGGATCGCTGCTTCTATGACGTAGCTGCCGTTGGACATGGCGACCGCCGCTTTCAACCCCTGGATCGAGTTGGTACCACGGGTGAACACCGCACCTTTCGGCACGTTGATGCCGCTGATGACGTCATCACCGCTGGCGCCTGCCGGACCGAGCAGGACATGCTTGTCGCCGGCCTCGAGGGTCCTGTTGCCGTTCTTGGGCACCGCCGTTCCGAATTCGAAGCTCACCCCGTCGCCGTTGAACAGCTGCGACGTGTCGTTTCCGTGGGTCTGGACGATCTTCGGGTCGGTGACGGAGACGATGAAGTAGAGGTTCGCGTCGTCATAGGCGAGTGCCCAGCGTCCGCGCAGCCCTGACACGTTGCCGGCAACGAGCGCGTTGCTGTCGAAGGTCGGTATGTCGTCCGGCCAGTCCGAGGAGTTGCCGTTGATGGTGAGCCCGGTCGACAGGCGTGCGGCGGAGATCTTCGGTCCAGTAAGGGTGCTGCCCTGTCCGCCTCCGCCACCCTTGTTGTTGGTGGTGGTGTCGATCTTTTCCGGGAGCGTCGAGCCGTACCAGGCGAGTGCCCCGAAGCCGATGGCGATCACGGCCAACACGATCGTGATGATGAGTCCCCACCGCCGCTTTGTGGGCGGCGGGTTGACGTAGCGCGGCGGCGGTGTGCCCGGCTGGGAGGGGTATGCCGGTTGCTGCGGCTGCTGGTAGGTCGGCGGTTGCTGCTGCGTCGCCGGTTGCTGCTGTGTCGGCTGCTGTTGGTAGGTGGGCGCCGGCTGCTGGCGGACGGGCGCCGGCTGGCTCGTCGGTTGGGTGGTAGGCGAGACGGGCTGAGTCACCGCGGCCTTGACCGGTTGAGCCGTGGTCTCGGGCTGGATGATCTTCATGGTCTGGACCGGCGTTTCGGGCTGGAGCGGCGACTCGGGCCGCACCG
>DASTNV010000231.1:0-10404 GCA_035762725.1 Lapillicoccus sp.
CCGTTGTCTCGCAACAGATTCGGAGTTCAACAACAGGTCTTGGCGGGTCACACCAGCCTCACCCGTCACAGGCCGGGGGTGACGGCGAACTCGCTCGAGGCGATGAACGAGAGGCCTTGGCGGCCGAAAAGCGTTCAGGCACAACAATATTCGGTTTCAACGATGAGTGTCGCCGAGCGACGACAGGGCTGATCCCCGGATTTCCTGCCGAATCGGCCCGATTGGCCGATGCGGTCAAGACGAGGCAGCGCTGGATTCCGCTGCGACACGCCCATTCGGCGTGTCGGCGGGCTGCGTGATCGGCTTCCACGCCGGGCGGGTCTGCTCGAACCGCTCGATCTCGGCCTCATGACGCAGGGTCAGGCCGATGTCGTCGAGGCCCTCGAGCAGCCGCCAGCGCGTGTAGTCGTCGACCCAGAACGTCGCGACGATCTCGCCCGCGATGACCGTTCGGGCCTCGAGATCCACGTGTACGTGGGCGCCCGGTTCGTTCTCGAGGTACTTCCAGATCAGCTCGACGTCGTCCTGCGCGACGGTGGCGGTGAGCAGCCCGGCCTTGCCGCTGTTGCCGTGGAAGATATCGGCGAACCGCGACGAGATCACCACGCGGAAGCCGTAGTTCATCAACGCCCACACGGCGTGCTCGCGACTCGACCCCGTGCCGAAGTCCGGTCCCGCGACGAGGACTGAGCCGTCCGCATACGAGGGGTGGTTGAGGACGAACTCCGGGTCGCTGCGCCAGGCCGCGAAGAGGCCGTCCTCGAATCCGGTTCGCGTGACACGCTTGAGGTAGACGGCCGGGATGATCTGGTCGGTGTCGACGTTGGTGTGCCGCATCGGGACGCCGACGCCGGAGTGCCGCGTGAACTGCTCCATCTCAGACCTCCACCAGGTCGGCCGGTGACGAGAGGGTGCCGCGGACCGCGGTCGCCGCCGCGACGAGCGGGCTGACCAGATGGGTGCGCCCGCCCTTGCCCTGCCGACCCTCGAAGTTGCGGTTGGACGTCGAGGCGCTGCGCTCTCCCGGAGCGAGCTGGTCCGGGTTCATCCCCAGGCACATCGAACAGCCGGCCAGCCGCCACTCGGCGCCGGCGTCGGTGAAGACGGTGTCCAGGCCCTCGGCCTCGGCCTGCAGCCGGACGCGCGCGGAACCGGGGACGACGAGCATGCGGACGCCGTCGGCCACCTGCCGACCCTTGATGACGTCGGCCGCGGCGCGCAGGTCCTCGATCCGCCCGTTCGTACAGGAGCCGAGGAAGACGGTGTCGACGTGGATGTCGCGCAGCTTCACGCCGGGCTCGAGACCCATGTAGGTCAGCGCGCGCTGAGCGGCGTGCCGGTCTCCCTCGTCGGCGAACGACTCGGGGTCCGGGACGCTCTCGGAGAGCGGCAGGCCCTGGCCGGGGTTGGTTCCCCACGTGACGAACGGCGTGAGGGCGGATCCGTCGATGGTGATCACGGTGTCGAACTCGGCGTCGTCGTCGCTGCGCAGCTCGCGCCACGCCTCGACCGCGGCGTCCCACTCCGCGCCCTGCGGGGCGTGCGAGCGGCCCTTGACGTAGGCGAACGTCGTCTCGTCGGGCGCGATCATGCCGGCACGCGCGCCGGCCTCGATCGACATGTTGCACACCGTCATCCGCCCTTCCATGGAGAGCGCCTCGATGGCGGCGCCGCGGTACTCGATGACGTGGCCGGCTCCCCCGCCGGTGCCGATCTTGGCGATAACGGCCAGGACGATGTCCTTGGCGGTGACGCCGGGGGACAGCTCGCCGTCGACGACGACCGCCATCGTGCGGAACGGCTTGAGCGGCAAGGTCTGTGTCGCGAGGACGTGCTCGACCTCAGAGGTGCCGATGCCGAAGGCCAGCGCGCCGAACGCGCCGTGGGTCGACGTGTGGCTGTCTCCGCAGACGATCGTCATGCCGGGCTGGGTGAGGCCGAGCTGCGGGCCGACGATGTGAACGATGCCCTGCTCGACGTCACCCATCGGGTGCAGCGTGACGCCGAACTCCTCGCAGTTGCGGCGCAGCGTCTCGACCTGGGTACGGCTCACCGGGTCAAGGATCGGGCCCGGAGTGGTCGGGACATTGTGGTCCTCGGTGGCGAGGGTGAGGTCGGTCCGACGGACCGTCCGACCCGCGAGCCGGAGCCCGTCGAAGGCCTGCGGGCTGGTGACCTCGTGGAGCAGGTGCAGGTCGATGTAGAGCAGGTCCGGCTCGCCCTCGGCCCGGCGCACGACGTGCGCGTCCCACACCTTCTCGGCCAGCGTCCCCGCCATTGTCGAAACCTCCAGAATGTTCCCGTCCTCCTCAGCGTGGACCACTCCTGACCCGGTGGAACTTGCGTCTCAGGCTCTGAGACGGCAGTATCAGGTCATGGACAACTCCAGTGGCGTCGGGGTACTCGACAAGGCTGCCACGGTTCTCAGCGCCCTCGAGGCCGGACCGGCGACGCTCGCGCAGCTCGTCGGCTCGACGGGGCTGGCCCGACCGACGGCCCACCGCCTCGCGGTCGCGCTCGAGCACCACCGCCTTGTCACCCGCGACATGCAGGGCCGGTTCGTCCTCGGCCCGCGTCTGGCCGAGCTGGCGTCCGCGGCCGGCGAGGACCGGTTGCTGGCCGCCGCCGGCCCCGTCCTCGGTGCCCTGCGCGACCACACGAACGAGAGCGCGCAGCTGTTCCGCCGGCAGGGCGACCAGCGCATCTGCGTGGCCGCGGCGGAGCGTCCGGTCGGGCTGCGTGACTCGATCCCGGTCGGCTCCAGCCTGACCATGCTGGCCGGGTCGGCCGCCCAGATCCTCCTCGCGTGGGAGGAGCCGGACCGCCTGCACCGCGGTCTCCAGGGCGCGAAGTTCAACGCGACCGCGCTGTCCGCGGTTCGGCGTCGCGGCTGGGCGCAGAGCGTCGGCGAGCGTGAGCCGGGGGTCGCCTCGGTCTCGGCACCGGTACGCGGGCCGTCCGGCCGCGTCGTCGCCGCGGTCTCGATCTCGGGACCCATCGAGCGGCTCTCCCGCCAGCCCGGCCGACTGCACGCCGCGACCGTCGTGGCCGGAGCCAACAAGCTCACCGAAGTGCTTCGCCGAGCCCAGAACACCCACCACGCCTGAGTGCCGCGGCCGGCTTCCCCGGCAACTTCTCGAACATGTCCGGGAAAGTTCCGGGTTTCGGCCGGTTTCCTCGCAACGCGGCTCACCTTCAGAGAAGTTGTCAGGCAGGGTCCTCCGGACGCCGTTGGTCACGATTTGTTCAAGGCCGCGAGTCATCGCATACCGGCGTGACCGGCCGCAGCGTACGGTGAGGAGCCCTCACGCACGCGTGTGCGGGCCGCCCGGGGCAACCCCAGGCAGTCGACAGCTCGTACATACCCGTACAGCAACGAATCACGCGCAGGACAGGGGACAGGGATGAGGGCACGCGCGGGCCTGGTCACGGCACTCGCAGCGGGGGCGCTGCTGCTGAGCGCCTGCGGACCGATGGTCGGTGGCGCTGGGGCGATCGACACGCCGACGGCGACCGCCACCACGACGACGTCCGCCCCGTCGACGACGACCACTACGACGCCCGAGCCGACCCCGACCACCACCGCTCCGGCGCCCGCGCCGACGACGGCGGCACCCGCATACCTCCTCACCGGTGGCGCGAAAGGCGACCAGGTGCGAGAGCTGCAGGCGCGCCTCAAGCAGCTCGACTGGTACGACGGCGCGATCAGCGGCACCTACGACGACCCGACGACGGCCGGTGTCCGCGGCTTCCAGGACAAGCGGGGTATGCCGGAGACCGGTTCCGTCGACGACGCCACCTGGGCGTCGCTCGTCTCGATGACCCGGCAGCCCACCAAGGACGAGCTGACCAACACGCTCACGGCGGGACCCGCGCTGCTCAAGCAGGGTTCGACCGGGGCGAAGGTCCGCGACCTGCAGGCCCGTCTCAAGCAGATCGGCTGGTGGAGCGGCGACGTCTCCGACAACTACGGCCCGTCGACGGCGGCCGCGGTGAAGCAGTTCCAGGGCAAGCGGCAGATCCCCGTCACCGGCGAGGTCGACCAGCGGACCCTCGACAAGCTCACCGGGATGACGCGCACCCCGACCTCGGACGAGCTCAACAACGTCAAGCCGGCGCCCGCTCAGGTCTCGGCGGCCGGCCTCGACCCGCGGTGCATGACCGGTCGAGTCATGTGCATCAGCAAGGCCACCCGCACGCTGACCTGGGTCATCGACGGGCAGGCCCAGATGAAGCTGGCGGTCCGGTTCGGCTCCGAGTACACGCCGACGCGCGAGGGCACCTTCAGCGTCTTCGCGAAGTACAAGGACTGGACCTCGACGCTCTACGGATCGAAGATGCCGTACTCGATGTTCTTCAGCGGCGGCCAGGCGGTGCACTACTCCTCGGACTTCGCGGCCCGCGGGTATGCCGGTGCCTCGCACGGGTGTGTCAACGTGCGTGACCTCGGCGGGATCGCGTCGCTGTTCAGCCAGGTCAACCTCGGCGACAAGGTCGTCGTCTACTGAGCGGTGCTCTCCGCCGCCTCGCGGAGGCGGGCGTAGCGCTTGCGGGCGGGCACCGGCACTGAGCTGGTCGCCTCGGCGATGCCCATGACCGGCATACCGACGTAGACGCTCTCGTGCGCGCCGGCAGGGACGGCGTAGGTCTCGTGCCAGATGCCGACGACGCCCTGGGCCTTGCGGGCGCGGGCGTTGAACGCGGTCCACGCCGGGCGGTGCTCGTGGGCAGGTGCCGACGCATACCGGTAGATGTCCTCGACGCTTCGCCAGTACTGGATCACCGTGACTCCCTTGCCGCCCAGGAGAGTTCGCGCGCCGAGGAAGCCGAGATCGTCGGCCTCGCCGCGCGCGGCGGCCGCTTTGTTGCGGTAGAGCTCGGCCAGCATCCTGGGCATCGCCATGAACACCGGGACCCATTGGTCGGGCCGGTGCAGCCGGTTGAACCGCATTCCGATGAGGAACACTCCGATCGGACCATCGTGCTCGTGGGTCATCCGTCCGTTCTGGATCATCGCGTCTCCTTGGATAGTTCGACTCTCCAATAATGGATAGTGTTACTGTCCAATGTCAAGGAGGAGTGGGTATGCGGCTTGCGGAGCTGTGCGCGGAGACCGGCGTGGCGCCGGCGACCGTGAAGTACTACCTGCGCGAGGGGCTGCTCCCCGCGGGCGAACGGGTGTCGGCGACGCGCGCGGAGTACGGCCCGGCGCACGTTGAACGGCTGCGGCTGATCCGCGCGCTGGTCGAGGGGGCAGACGTCAGCATCGACGGGGTTCGGCGGATCGTCGAGGCGATCGACGACCCGCCCGCGTCGCGGCACGAGTTCTTCGGAGTGGCGCAGGAGGCGATCAACGGGACGCCGGCCGCGACGTCGGTCGCCGCGTTGACGCGTTCGGCGGTCGAGGAGCTGGGCTGGTTCGACTGCGAACCGGCGCTGCTGTTCCTGCAGTCGGCGATGGACACCGCTGCGCGGGCGGGATATCCGGTGACCCGGGAACGGTTGCTGGCCTACGCCGGCGCGCTGCAGGAGGTGGCGCGGTACGACCTGGACGCGCTGATGGCGGACCCGGCGGTCGAGACTCCGAGCGGGGCGCTGCGGCACGTCGCGGTGGGGACCGTCGTCACGGATGGGGTACTGGTGGCGTTGCGCCGGATGGCCCAGGAGCAGGAGAGCAACCGCCGCTTCGGCGACAGCTCCTAGGCGCCGAGCGTCAGGTGAGCGCCGCCGTCATCGCCGCCGCCAGCTCGGACACTTGGTCGTCGGTCATGACGAAGGGAGGAGACACCTGGAGCCCGCCCGCGCCGACCGCTCGCGTGGCCACGCCGAGCGAGCGCAGTCGCTTCGCTGCCGCCATCGCCGTCGGCGGGTCGGCCAGCTGGACCGCCGCCAACGCGCCGGTACCCGACCGAACCTCCACGACCGGCTCCAGGTCGGCCAGCGGAGCCAACGCCTTCGCCAAGGACGACTCCAGCCGCAGCGCCTCGTCGAGCAGGCCCTCCCGCTCGATGACGTCGAGGTTGGCCAGCGCCACCGCCGACCCCGCCGCGTGCCCGGAGTAGGTGTACCCGTGCCGCAACCACACCCCCGGCTCCGGCCCGAAGAACGGCTCCCACACCCGCGGCGCCACGAGCACGGCGCCCATCGGCGCATACCCCGAGGTCAGTCCCTTGGCACAGGTCACCAGGTCCGGTTCCAGCCCGTACTTGGACGACGCGAACCACGCCCCGCCGATCCGCCCGAACCCGGTGATCACCTCGTCAGCCACGAACAGCACGTCGTTCTCGAGGCACAGCTTCCGAACCCCGGCCAAGTAGTCCGGCGGCGGCGGATACACACCACCGGCACCCACGACCGGCTCGCAGAAGAACGCCGCGACCCGCTCCGGCCCGATCCGCTCGAACGTCGCCCGCAGGTCGTCGACCGAGTCCCACGCGACCGACGCGGTGTCCGGCACCAGCACGCCGTACCCCTCGACGTTCCCCGGGATCCCGCCGAGCGCCGTTCCGGCGTAGTGCATTCCGTGGTACGCCTTCTGCCGCCCGATGATCACCGTCTTCTCGGGATGTCCGGTCTCGACCCAGTAGCGCCGCGCCAGCTTGGCCGCCGTGTCGATCGAGTCGGAACCGCCGGACGTCAGGAACACCTTGCTGTCCGGCACCGGCGCGATCCCCGCGAGCCGCTCGGCCAGCTCGATCGTGGGCGCCGTGACGTAGTCGCCGAACGTCGAGTATGCGGCGATCTCCCGCATCTGCGCGGCCGCCGCGTCGGCCAGCTCCGCGCGCCCGTGGCCGATGTTGGCGAACCAGAGTCCGGCGGTCGCGTCGAGGTACCGGTTCCCGGCAGCGTCCCAGATCACCGCGCCCTCGCCCCGCGTGATGACGAGCTCGCCGTCGCGCTCGACGACGGCCATGTCCGAGAAGGGGTGCCACAGCGATCCCATGGCTCGGACCGTATCGCGAGCGTCGGAGGCCGCCCGAGCGGGTGGTGAGGCCCGGGCATACGCTCCGGCTATGGCGCTCAAGATCGGGTACAAGGCCTCCGCCGAGCAGTTCGGCCCACGCGAGCTGCTCGACTACGCCGTGCTGGCCGAGGAGGTCGGCCTCGACTCGGTGATGATCAGCGACCACTTCCAACCGTGGCGCCATGACGGCGGCCACGCGCCGTTCTCGCTCGCCTGGCTCGCCGCGGTCGGCGAGCGCACCGGACGCGTCCAGCTGGGCACCTCGGTGATGACGCCGACGTTCCGGTACAACCCGGCGGTCGTCGCGCAGGCGTTCGGCACCCTCGGCTCGCTCTACCCCGGGCGGGTGATGCTCGGGGTCGGCACCGGCGAGGCCCTCAACGAGGTCGTCGTCGGCTCGGTCGGCGCGCACGGCGAGACCCGCGAGTGGCCGGAGTTCAAGGAGCGGTTCGCGCGGCTGCGCGAGTCGGTCAGCCTCATGCGAAAGCTCTGGACCGAGGACCGCGTCACCTTCGAGGGCGACTACTACGAGACCAAGGACGCCACGGTCTACGACAAGCCGGACACCCCGATTCCGGTATACGTCGCCGCCGGCGGACCGCTCGTCGCGCGGTATGCCGGTCGCTCCGGCGACGGGTTCATCTGCACCTCGGGCAAGGGCGAGGAGCTCTACGTCGACAAGCTGCTGCCCGCGGTCGACGAGGGTCTGGAGAAGTCCGGCCGCATCCGCGACGACATCGACCGGATGATCGAGATCAAGTGCTCATGGGACCCCCACCACAAGACGGCGGTCGACAACTGCCGGTTCTGGGCGGCCCTCGCCCTCACCGCCGAGCAGAAGCACGGCACCAGCGACCCGCTCGAGATGCAGCGCCTCGGCGACGAGCTCTCCGACGAGCAGGTCACCTCGCGGTGGATCGTCTCCGACGACCCCGACGAGGTCATCGCCGAGGTCAAGCCGTACGTGGACTGGGGTTTCAACCACCTGGTGTTCCACGGACCGGGCGGCGACCAGTCGCGGTTCCTCACGACGTTTGCGGAGCGGGTCGTCCCGGGGTTGCGCGCCCTCGGCTGATGAGGACCCCGTCGACCGGTTGGGTCGGGGTGCCGCAGACGACCAGGTCGGCGCGCTCCCACGGCCGGTCAGCCGCCAGGAACGGCACCTCCTGGGCCATCCACTCGTCCCAGAACGCCACCGCTTCCGGTCGATCGCGCCCCAACGTGATGTCGCGTTCGATCCCGCGCCGCCGCGCTGCGTCGGCGTCCGACTGCACCCAGATCGCCGCGTCCAGCCAGGGCTCCAGCTCCCGACGCGACGCCCCGACGCCCTCGATGACAACGACCCCGACCCCGGCCGGTACCTCGATCGCCCCCTCGCGCTGGTTCTCGACCCACACCGGCGGCCGGTAGGCCACCACCTCGCCGCGAGCCAGCGGCTCGAGCACTCCGCCGACGAGCAGCCCGACCCAGTCGAAGAACCCGTGGTTCCAGGCGACGTCGTCCGTGTGGACGACCGTCGCGTCCTCGACCGCAGTCGCCAACGACCCCGCCACCGTCGACTTCCCGCCCGCGCTGCGGCCGTCGACCGCCACGACCAACGGTCCCGTCCGCTCCGACCCCGCTCGCCCTGCCCGCGCGAGCGTCAGCACGTCGACGGCGGCGTCGGTCCATGACCGCAGGTCCCACGACTCGCTCATCCGCGCACCGCCGCCCGGAGCCGGTCGGCCGGGTCGTGCGCGTGGTAGACCCGCTCGGTCTCCTCGATGTGGTCGAGGAACCGCTGGTACGTCGCCGCCGCCGCCAGCTCGGTCACCGGGCCGAGCAGGTATGCGGCTCGCTCCGGTTCGCTGCCCGGCGCGAGCTCGCGCCACAACGAGGCCCACAGCTCGCTGATCCGCTGGCGGAGACCGGGGTCGACGAGCCGCTCCCCGAAGGCGCGCTGGTCGACCATCGGGTTGCCGACGCCGACGTCGCCCCAGTCGAGCAGGGTCAGCCGGTCGCCGTCCCGGCGCCAGTTGCCCGGGTGCATGTCCCCGTGCAGCACCGTGTCCGGCAGCCCGCAGGCGTCGATCTCGGCCAGGCGAGCGGGCAGGCCCGCCACGAGCTCGTCGAGGGCCGCCAGGTCCGCGTCATCGAGGTCTGCCCGCACCTCGGGGCGGCGGACCAGCGCCTCGACCTCCACGACTAGCGCGGACGACCGCAGATCCCTTGCACCGAGCGCCAGCATGTGCTCGACGTCGCCCAGCAGACCGGCCTGGACCTGGACCCAGCGGCGGACCATCGCCGCCGCCACCGCCTCGTCGCTCAGCCCGAACTGGTCCGCGCCGTCGACGTGGTCCATGAGGATCGCCCGACGGCCCGGGTCGTGCGCGAGCACCGTGGGCGCGAGCGCCGGGTCGACGGCGGCGACGCGACGGATCACCCCGCCCTCGTCGGCGAGGAACGGCGGTGTCGCCTTGAACCACACCTCACCCCGGTCGGTCGGCGCGGTGACGACGACCGACAGGTTCCACGTCTTGCGCTGCCGAAGGGGCCCGGTCCGGCTCCGGCCGTGGGCCGCCAACGCCGAGTCGACCCAGGCCGGCAGATGGTCCAGCCCGCCGGGCTCGGCCCACCACAGGCGGTTGGTGGGGTCGTCGGCCAGGGCCGCAACGACGGGTCCGCTCGGCGGATGATGTGGCGTCGGCGGACCGGCTCTCAGCTGGGCCAGGTAGCTCACCGCTCCTCCGGGCACGGCGGACTCGGTGGTCAACAGCCGCAACACGGTCACGGAGAGTCCGAACCGGTCCCGCAGTGACTCGACCACCGAGCCGACCTCCGGCCACCACTGCGGCGTCACCACGACGGGCCCTAACGCACCCAGGACAGCTCCCGACTCGTCGCACAGGACGACGGTGACCTCCCGCTCGTCGTCGGCGAGCGCAGACATACCGGCGAGGCTAGCCGTCGCGCCGCCGGCGCTCGAGGCGTTAGTGCGCAGCCGCGGTGGGTTGGCCGGTGGCCTTGCGTAGGACGGAGTACAGCGAGACCAGCGCCCACACACCCTCGAGGAGCACGAATCCCCACTCGTGACTGACGATCGCGGTGACGGTGAGGATCGCCGACCCCACCGCGTTGAGGATGAGGTACCGGTAGCCGGCTTGGTGCATCCGCCCGGTGGTGGCCGCGACGAAGGCGGTCAGGATGAGCATGGACCCGAGCAGCTGAATAGCGTCGTACATGGGACGAGTTCCTTCACCCGCCGTCTTGTCGCTGTCCGGGTACGGCTGCCTCGTCCGGGACGCCTCGTGGGGCGTCACCCTGTCCATGGTCCCACGGTCGGCCGTGGCTCCCGGCCACCGACCGAATAAGAGAGGTGGCGGGCCACCTGGCCCACCACCTGCTATTTGGAGAGTAGCCCCGACGGGATTCGAACCCGCGCTACCGCCTTGAGAGGGCGG
>DASTNV010000232.1:0-16195 GCA_035762725.1 Lapillicoccus sp.
TCGGCTTCCCGGTGGTGGTCAAGCCACTCGACGGCAACCACGGACGAGGGGTATGCCTCGACCTCCAGTCCCGGGACGACGTCGAGAAGGCGTTCGACATCGCACGCGGGGAGTCGAAGCGCGGCAACGTCATCGTCGAATCCTTCGTCACCGGACGGGACTACCGCTGTCTCATCGTCGGCGGCCGGATGCAGGCCATCGCCGAGCGGGTGCCCGCCCACGTGACCGGCGACGGCTCGCATACGGTCCGGGAGCTCGTCGAGATCACCAACGCCGATCCGCGGCGCGGCGTCGGTCACGAGAAGGTCCTCACCAAGATCAAGATCGACGCCGCGGCAGAGGAGGTGCTGGCCGGGCAAGGCCACACGCTCGAGTCGGTGCCACCCGACGGCGAGATGGTCAAGCTGGCCCTGACCGGCAACATGTCGACCGGCGGCATCTCCGTCGACCGCACCTTCGACGCGCACCCGGACAACATCGAGATCGCCGAAGAGGCGGCTCGGATGGTCGGGCTGGACGTCGCGGGCATCGACTTCATCTGTCCCGACATCGCCTCGCCGGTCCGCGAGACCGGCGGTGCGATCGTCGAGGTCAACGCGGCTCCCGGGTTCCGGATGCACACCCACCCGACGGTCGGCGTGCCCCAGTTCATCGCGAAACCCGTTGTGGACCTGCTGTTTCCGCCGGGTACGCCGTCACGGGTACCAATCGTTGCCGTTACGGGGACCAACGGGAAGACGACGACGTCCCGGATGATCGCCCACATCTTCAAGGGCCTCGGCCGCAAGGTGGGGATGACGTCGACCGACGGGATCGTCATCGACGAACGCCTCGTCATCAAGGCCGACGCCTCCGGTCCGAAATCCGCGCGGATGGTGCTGCAGAACCCTCGCGTCGACTTCGCGGTCATGGAGGTGGCCCGCGGCGGCATCCTTCGCGAGGGGCTCGGCTACGACCGGAACGACGTCGCCGTCGTGACGAACGTCGCGCCGGACCACCTGGGACTGGGCGGGATCGACACCCTGCAGCAGCTGGCCGCAGTGAAGGCCGTCATCGTCGAGGCGGTCCCCCGCGACGGGTTCGCGGTGCTCAACTGCGACGACCCGCTGGTCCGCGAGATGCGGCGCCGGTGCAGCGGCGAGGTGGTCTGGTTCTCGCTGGAGTACCCCGGTTCCGACAGCCGCGAGTTCATCGAGCGACACTGCCGCCGCGGCGGCCGGGCCGTCGTGCTCGAGCAGACCGAGCGCGGCGACATGATCGTCATCAAGCACGGCCGCCGCACCATGCAGCTGGCCTGGACCCACCTGCTGCCGTCGACGTTCGGTGGGGCGGCGCGGTTCAACGTCGCCAATGCGCTCGCCGCGACGGGTGCGGCGTTCGCGGCCGGCGCCCCGTTGCACGACATCCGGCAGGGGTTGCGCACCTTCACGACGAACTACTACCTCTCTCCCGGCCGGATGAACCTCGTCAACGTCGGCAACGTGGAGGTGTTCATCGACTACTGCCACAACGCAGCGGGTATGCGCGCGATCGGCGACTTCGTCGAGACCTACACCGCGCAGAACGCCGGACGTCAGGACCTCGCCAAGTCGTCCCGGATCGGCATGATCGGCGCGGCCGGCGACCGGCGCGACGACGACATGCGCGAGCTGGGTTCCGTTGCGGCGCAGCACTTCGACGTCCTCGTCATCCGGGAGGACGACCGGCTCCGCGGGCGGAAGCGGGGCGAGACGGCCGACCTCATCGCCGACGGTGTCCGGGCGGCGATGGCCGAGGGAGCCCGGTGCAAGCAGGTCGAGATCGTCCTCAACGAGATCGACGCGGTGAACCACGTCATGGCGCGCACCAACCCCGGCGACCTCGTGGTCATGTGCGTCGACAAGCACGCCCAGGTCGTCTCCGAGCTGGAGAACCGCACCCACAGTGCGCAGGCCGGGTCGCACAGCAGCGAGCTGGTCGGTGACCCGGACCTCGACCCGGCCGAGCTGGCCCGGGACGCCGAGGCCCAGGGCCAGGAGGCGGAGGTCGAGGCGCTCGCGGCCGACCAGGAGGCCGCCGAGGTGAGTCCGGCCTAGGTGGGGTCTGCGTGCTGCCGGGAGTCGTACCCGCGCCCGTGAGTCGGGTGACGGCCCCGGACGTGCACCTCGTAGGCCGTCGCGCGGGCGACGTACAGCCGTAGCGCGGCATCCCCTCGCAGGTCGTCCGGCGTGAACCGCACGGCGCCCCCGTCGGTCCGGAACGCCTCGTCGACAACGCCCGCCAGCTCGTCGTGCGGGACCGCCCGGGCGGTCGCCGTGATGTAGACCGCCTCGGTGGCGGATGGAAGCAGACTCGAGTCGAAGACGACGATGCGCACGTTCGGGCGCTCGGCGACGTTGCGGGAGTGGTGCGCGTGGGGCTGCGACACCCAGTAGAAGTCCTGGTAGCGGGCCGCTGTGTAGAACACCGGTGACAGCCGGGGCTGCCCGTCGGGGTCGAGAGTGCCGAGCACCATGTAGAGGTTCCGGTCGATGACCCGGCGGGCCATCTCGTCGAGGACGCTTTGGCTGCGGTTCATCGTCGTCATCGGAGCTTCGCCGCGTACTCGTGCAAGGCACGTCGGTATGCCGCGGCGTCCTCGTCGGCCGCGCGGTCGACCATGGAGTCGACGAGGTCCGCAACGGCCTCGCCGGAGCGGCCCGCGTCGACGAGGACCAAGGCCCGGAAGGCGGCGACTGCGACGTTGCCGGGATGGGTCACCTCGACCTCGTCGAGCAGTCGGAGCGCGCGTTCCTGGTCGCCGAGGTTGCGTAGCGTCGAGGCCGCTTGGATCTGTGCGCGGTGCCGGTACGGCTCGCGCAGGCCACCGGCCAGCGCCGCCTCGTAGAGCCCGATGGCCCAGCCCTCGTTCCCTGCGGCGTCGTGGGCTCCCGCCAGCTCGAACATCAGCCGGGCGTCGCCCGGGTGCTGCGACACCAGGTGGTCGGCCGCGGCGATCCGGGCCGCGTCGTCGGTCATCGCCCACAGCTCGGCGATCTCCGCCTCGAGCTCGTGCTCGCCGCGCGCGGCGACGACCTTGCGGCGGATCGTCTTGGGCTCGTCGACGGTGGCGCCGTGCTCGGCCAACCAACCGGTCACCGCCGGTCGGGAGTCGTGGCACATGAAGGCGAGGACGTCGCCGTCGGCCATGGTCGGGACAACGGCGACCAACCCCTCGAGCTCCGACGGGTACGACTCGACCTCACCGATCCCCACGCGGGCCAGGCCGGCCCGCAGGTGCTCGTCGATGTCCTCGATCGTGCGACCGCGGCGGTACTTGGGCTTGTGGGCGATCACGACGTGCTCCGATCCCTTCCCGGCGATCTCCCCCATCCCCTGGATCGCCTCATCGGGGCGGTCGCCGGTGCCGCCGACCGCGAGGTGGACCCGGGCGCCCGGCGAGGTGAGGCCGCGGGCGACCTCCAGCAGCGCCTCCAGCCCCGCCTCGTTGTGGGCCATGTCGAGGATGACCGTGGCCCGTCCGCCGGCGTCGAGCGGCAGGGTGTAGGTGTTCAGGCGTCCCTCGTTGAGGACCGGATCCGGCGCGAAGGACTTCAGGCCGTCGACGACAGCCGTGCGTGGCAACCCAAGTCCCAATGCCGCGGCAGCCGCGGCCAGCGCGTTGGCCGTGTTGTACCGCGAGAGACCGGACAGGGTGACCGGGACGTCGACGATCTTGACCAGCCGGTCGGGGTCGGCACCGAGGGTGAGCACTACGAACTCCCCGTCCAGCACCGTGATCCCACGACCGCCGGCGCCGATCGACTCGCGCAGCGCCGGGGCGTCCGGGTCGACGCTGAACGCCCACGGGCGCGCGTGGATCCGGTGTCGCATCGCCCAGACGCGGGGATCTTCCCCGTTGAGCACGACCCAGCCGTCCGGCTTCGTGACCGTCGTGACGATCGCCTTGACCTCAGCCAGCTGGTCGAGGGTGTCGATGCCCTGCATGCCCAGGTGGTCTGCGGTGACGTTGGTGACGACACTGACGTCGTTCGCTGCAACTCCCATGCCGCGCAACAACATTCCGCCCCGAGCCGTCTCGAGGACAGCGATCTCGAGGCCGGGGGTAGCCAAGACCTCTCGGGCGCCCGCCGGTCCGGAGAAGTCCCCCTCGTCGACCGTCTCCCCCATGACGACGACTCCGGCCGTCGAGCTCCAGGCGGTCTTCTTGCCGGCGGTCATCGCGATGTGCGCAACCAGCCGGGTGGTCGTGGTCTTGCCATTGGTCCCCGTGATCGACACGACCGGTACCGACGCTGCCCTGACTGGCGACGGACCGCCCGGCTCCTCCGCGCGGATCCGCGCCGCGGCGTCGGCGACGACCTGGTCGATCCCTTGTGCGGTGCGGCCCGCGTCACCCAGCAGCTCCCTCAGCACCGGCCCCAGCGACTCCCCCGCCAGCCGCCCCCAGTTGCGGTGTCGCCAGGGGATGGCCGCGACGATCTCGTCCACGGTGCCGCCGGTTCGGGTGCGGACGGTGATCCGCTTCGGTCCCACACCCCCGACCACACGGCGCATCACAAAGGCGGCGAACCGCATCACGAACCGTTGGCGTTGCGCGGTGTTCGGCTTCCCGGGCCTCGGCGAACGCAACCCCGCCCGCTCGGCGAGCTCAACCGCATACCGGCGTTCGAGCCCCAGGTACCCCGGCAGGCTCAGCGAGATCTTGACCGCGGGCCGGGCGAAGTAGAGGTTCGGACCGTCGAGGACGCGGACCTCACGAACCTCGACCGGCGTGGTCACTGACCCATCACGTGAACGCCGCCGTCGACGTGGAGGATCTCGCCCGTCGTGGCGGGGAACCAGTCGGACAGCAGCGCGGCGCAGGCCTTCGCGGCGGGAACCGGGTCGTTGATGTCCCAGCCGAGCGGAGCGCGCTCGCCCCACACCTGCTCGAACCGCTCGAAGCCCGGGATGGACTTGGCCGCCGTGGTGCGCAGCGGTCCGGCCGAGACGAGGTTCGCGCGGATGTTCTTCGGGCCCAGGTCGCGGGCGAGGTACCGGTTCGTCGACTCGAACGCGGCCTTGGCAACGCCCATCCAGTCGTAGACCGGCCAGGCGAACTTCGCGTCAAAGGTGAGCCCGACCAGGCTGCCGCCGTTCTCCATCAACGGAAGCGTGGCGACGGCAAGGGCTTTGAGCGAGTACGCCGACGCCCGCATCGCCGTGGCGACGTCGTCCCACGTGCCGGTCATGAACTCGAAGGCGCCCTGCGGAGCGAACCCGATCGAGTGCAGCACCCCGTCGAGGTGGTCGACGTGCTCGGTCAGGCGCTCGGCCAGGGTGTCGAGGTGCTCCTCGTCGGTCACGTCGAGCTCGACCACCTGCGGCGTTGTGGGCAGCCGTCGGGAGATGGTCTGGGTGATCTTCATCGTGCGCCCGAACGAGGTCAGCACGACCTCGGCGCCCTCCTCCTGCGCGATCTTCGCGACGTGAAAGGCGATCGAGCTGTCCATGAGGACGCCCGTGATAAGGAGCTTCTTGCCTTCGAGAATGCCCATGTCAGTGCCCCATTCCCACGCCGCCGTCGACCGGGATGACGGCTCCGCTGATGTATGCGGCCTCCGGACTGGCCACGAACCTCACCACCGACGCGACCTCCTCGGGCTCGGCGAACCGACCGGCGGGGATCGCCGCGAGGTAGGACTCGCGAACCTTCTCGGGAAGCGCCTGGGTCATCTCGGTGTCGATGAACCCGGGGCTGACGACGTTGGCCGTGATGCCGCGACCGCCCAGCTCACGGGTGATCGACCGGGCCAGGCCGACCAGCCCGGACTTGCTGGCGGCGTAGTTCGCCTGCCCCGGTGCGCCGTAGAGGCCGACGACGCTCGAGATGAGGATGATCCGGCCGCGCCGCAGCCGGATCATGCCCTTGCTCGCCCGCCGTGCGCACTTGAACGCACCGGCGAGGTTCGTCGCGATGACGTCGTCGAACTCCTCGTCGCTCATCCGCATGAGCAACGTGTCGCGGGTGATGCCGGCGTTGGCCACCAGGACCTCGACTGGACCACCGAGGAGCTGCTCAGTCTCGTCGAACGCGGCGTTCACCGACTCCGTGTCGGTGACCTCGCACTGCACGGCCTGAAGCCCGTCGGGAGCGTCGCCCTTGCGGTTGGTGATGACGACGTTGTCGCCCCCCTCGGCGAAGGCGCGGGCGATGGCCAAGCCGATGCCGCGGTTACCGCCGGTGACGAGGACGTTCCTGGGAGCGGGGGCGGTGGCGTCGGACTGCGTCATGGGGCTCCATCCGGGGTCGCGGCGGGTGGGCTGTCGCCCAGAACGCTAGCGAACTACTGGTGGGTTCGCCGACTCCCTGTGCGCGGCCCGCGACGTTGGTTGAATGTCGCCATGTCCGACCGCGCACCGGGTCTCCCCGACTCGGGCTGGGCCTCCGCGAACCGTGACGTGGAGGACCGCGTGGCGCGGCGGTCGTTCTGGGGCGAGTCCCGACGGGCGCTGTGGTCACTGGTGGTCGCGGGGGTCGGGGTTGGCCTCGGGCTGCTGGTCGTCGGCGGGGTGAGCCTGCAGCGCGGGCTGCTCGTGGCGATCATTCTCGTCGTCGCCCTGTTCCTGCTGGACGCCCTGCTCAACCCCCTGCTGCGCCGGCTGGCCGCGCGCGGCAGCGTGGTACTTGCCCTGCTGCTGGGCATCGTGTCGCAGATCGTCGTGATCGCCGTCGTCATCGCGGCGCTGGGCATCCAGGCGGACAGTTGGGTGGACGTGCTGGTCGTGTTGGTCGTCGCTGCCGTCGTCATCAGCCTCGGCCAGTGGCTGGCGACGACGACCGACACCGCATACATCATCGGGTCGGCCGTGACCCGACGCCGCTGGCGTGCGGACTCGGTGAGTGAAGCCGCGGCGCGGCCCCGAGGTCTGCTCGTCGTGCAGCTCGACGGCGTCTCCCGCGAGGTCGTCGAGCGGGCCCTCGTCAGTGGACAAGCACCGAACCTCGACCGCTGGCTCGCCGACACCCACCGCCTGCAGTCCTGGTGGTCGACCGTCCCGTCGACGACGCCGGCCAGCATGGCCGGGTTTCTCCACGGGGACGCCGACCAGGTGGCGGCGTTCCGGTGGTGGGACCGCGGCGAGGGTCGCCTGCTGGCGACCAGCAAGCCGGCGGACTCGGAGATCATCGAGAGCCGGTTCGTCCCCGGACAGGGACTGCTGCGGGACGGCGGCGCCGCGGTGAGCACGACCTACACGGGCGGCGCCGCTGAGTCGTACCTGACGATGAGCCAGGCGGTCAGCACGCGCCGGCTGGGGTCCGGGTCGGACTACGTGTCGTTCTTCTCCCGCCCGATCCTCTTCCTCAGCAGCCTGCTCCTGACCTTCGGGGAGATGGTCAAGGAGCTGTACCAGGGCCGCCGCCAGCGCGTGCGCGGCGTGGAGCCGCGGATCTCCCGCACCGGCGCATACGTGCTGCTGCGCGGCGTGACCAACGTGCTGCTGCGCCGGCTGAACCTGTCCCTCGTCGCCGAGCAGATGAGCCGTGGGCGACCCGTGATCTACGTGGACTTCGTCGACTACGACGAGATCGCGCATCACGCGGGTCCGGAACGTCCGGAGTCGATGGCCGCGGTCGAAGGTCTGGACACCGTGCTCGGGCACCTCCAACACGTCGCCGGTTCGGTGGAGACCGTGTACGAGCTGGTCGTCCTCTCGGACCACGGCCAGAGCCTGGGGCAGACCTTCGAGCAGCTGACCGGGCAGTCCCTCGCCGAACGGATCGCCGAGCTCATGCACACCGGCGAGGTCGACCGGGTCGAGAGCACGGCCGGCGAGGAGTGGGGACCGGTGAACGCGCTCGTGTCGTCGGTGCTCAGCCCGCGGCGCCGTGAGCCCGTGGTCCTGGGACCGGACCGGGGGCATACGTCGCGATCGCCGGTTTCGGGGCTGCCGGAGCTGGCCGTCACTGGCGGCGGCAACCTCGGCATGGTGTGGTTCCCACGCTTGCCGGTGCGGCCCGACGTCGACGGGGTCAGCGAGGCGTGGCCGAACCTGCTGCCTGGCCTGCTGTCGACGCCGGGCGTGGGGCTGGTCATGGTGCTCGGCGGTTCGGGTTCGCCGTTGGTGTTCGGGCCCAAGGGCGTTCGCGACCTCGACGGCGGGGTGCTGGAGGGCGACGACCCGCTCGTGGGCTACCCGTCGCGGACCGCCGCCGACCTCTGGCGTCTGGGGCGGCTGGGTCACTGCGGCGACCTCGTCCTGATCTCGACGGTGGACGAGTCCGGGCGCATCCACGCCTTCGAGGAGCAGGTGGGCTCGCACGGCGGCATCGGCGGCCCGCAGAACCACGCGATCCTCATCCACCCTCGAGCCTGGTCGCTGGACGACGACCTCCTCGAAGAGATCGACGGCGTTCGTATGCCGGTGGGCCCGGTTTCCGTGCACCGGCAGCTGCTCCGGTGGCGGCGGCTGATCGGCGCCGGACCGGCCGACGCGGCGGACGTCTGAGACCGTCGTGATCGGCGTCCGGTGGCTCGGTCACGCGACAACGGTCATCGACGTCGCCGGGGTCCGGCTGGTGACCGACCCGCTGCTGCGTCACCATGTCGGAGCGCTGCGCCGAGTCGGGCCGACCCCGGACCCGTCGTGGTGGGCCGGGACCGATGCGGCGCTGGTCTCTCACCTGCATCTCGACCACGCCGACCGGCCGTCGCTGCGGCGGCTCGGGGTACCGGTGCTCGGCGGGCCGGCGGTCGCTGTCTGGGCTCGTCGTCAGAGGTTGACCGGGGTTGCGCTGTCGGAGGACTGGACGCCGATCGTGGGTGCCGTGCAGGTCCGGCTGGTCCGGGCCGACCATCACTCCCGGCCGTGGCCCGGGCGGTCGCGCGAGGCATACGGGTTCCTTGTCCGAGCCGGCGAGGAGGTCGTGTGGTTCGCAGGCGACACGGCTCTGTACCCCGAGATGGCCGTGCTGGCCAGCGCCTCGATCTCATTGGCGTTGCTGCCGATCCACGGGTGGGGACCACGACTGTCGGCCGGGCACATGGACGCCGAGCAGGCCGCTGAGGCGGCACTTCTCAGCGGCGCGCGACGGGTGGTCCCGGTGCACTGGGGGACGTTCCACGCCTTTGGCATGAACGTCGGGCCGCTGGAGTGGATGAGTCGTCCGATCGGGCACTTCGAGGCGGCGATGGACCAACGCGGGATCGCCGACCGGGCTCTCGTTCTCCGCGTCGGCGAGCGGGCCGAGATGGCGTGACGCGCGCTGAGGCGTGGCGTTGGGGTGCGACGTAGAGTGAGGTGGTGAGGCACGACGACGATCGGGAACGGGTGGTCCAGTCGGTCACCAGCGCCCCCGTGTCGGCGGCCGACGACCAGAGCCACCGGGTCCGGCGGTACCTGTTGACCATGGGGATTCGCGTGGTCTGCGGCGCCTTGGCCCTGTTCACCGAGGGGTGGCTGCGGTGGACGTTCGTGGCGCTCGCGGTGGTGCTTCCCTATATCGCCGTGGTCATGGCGAACGCGGTCGGTCCGCGGTCCGGGCAGTCGATCGCTCCGGTCGACCACCAGCCACCGGCTGCGCTGCCGGAGGCGCCGGCGGATGCGGACGACCGCACCATCCACGGTCGCGTCGTCGACAGCTGAGCCGCCGTGCCGGACCTGGTCTGCAGCGCGAAAGGCTGCCGTCGCGAGGCCACGCGCGCGTTGTTGTGGAACAACCCGAAGCTCCACGACGAGGCCCGTCGGAAGGTGTGGCTGGCGTGCGACGAGCACGAGGGGTCGCTCGGAGACTTCCTGAAGCTCCGCGGGTTCCTGCGCGACACGATCGACGTGGCTGACCTGACCCCCGAACACGGCTGAGCACGGCTGGCTCGGCGGTGAGAAATGCCCCCTCTGAGGGGTACTTCTCACCGCCCAGTGCTCACCACACACGCTCGACGGCGGCAGGGGTGTTCGCGGTCGCGCCAACCCCGCGTCCTCAGTACCTCGCCGACCTCCACGGCCAGGTGGCACGGCGTCACCGCGACATCGGGCCAGAATGCACGCAAGGTCAGCCACCCGCTGACGGCTCCACGACGGTCCCGCCGGCCGTCGCTGATGCGGGCTGCCCGTCCCTCGTGGCCCAGGTCACCATCCAGCTCAACCAGCACCTTCTGTTCGCGATAGCCGACGTCGTGACGGGCTGCCGAGGTTGGGGTCACGCCCGCTTGTCGCTGGCCCCGTGGAAGGCCGTGGGCACGCTCGACGTCCCGGAGGTAGCGCACCTCCATGGCACTCTCGGCCCCGGACGCCACGTCGCCGAGCACATCCCCCAGAAGCCGGCGGCGCGGATGTCGGACACGCTCCGCGAGGCGTGACAGCAGGACCGCTTCGGACGTGCGTTGACGCTGGAAGGCCCGGCCCAGGAGGGCGAACACCTCGTCGGTGTCGACGGTCTCGGCAAGGTCCAGGATGGTGTCCTCGGCGGTCGTCACCCAGGGCCACCACAGCTGGTCAACCCGCCGGTCGAGGTACGTGCTGCGCCGCACCGTGGTACCGCGCGGTTGGCGCACCGCGAAGTCGCGTGGGACGAGCAGTTCGATCGTCGACGGCGGTGATGGGAGAAGGCCCCAGACGAAGGCCGCTGTGCGATGCGACCACGCCGCGTCCGGGCCGGCCGCCAGGTGGGCCGCGACGGCCTCCATCCACCAGTCCGCCCGTCCAGGAGTGGTGAGGTAGACGCCGTGCTGGATTCGGCGCCATCGGCCGTTGGCCAGCCGCACCTGGATGGCCTTGCTGGAGAGACCGGCTGCGAGGCATTGACGCCTCGTTACGAGGCCGCACTGCATCGCGGCAACGCTGGCGAGGTCGGCGAGACACTGCGGGCTGGCGGGAGGCCCGAGCGTACGGAACCACTCGGACTCGTCCACCTCCTGAGCCTTGCTGAATCCCGGCGCGGTGCCCTGGGCTCATCCACAGGGCGCTCCGCGGTGAGAAGTACCCCTCAGAGGGGTGAGAACTCACCGCGGTCGTATCGGCGTCAGCCGCCGATCGAGCTCATCGGGCGGTCCGGCTGGCGGAAATCCGGGTCGCCGATGCCGTGGCCGCGCTTCTTCCGCCACATCTCGCCCTGGATGAGCGCCGCCAGCTCGTCGTCCGAGGCGCCGGCCCGCAGCGGCCCGCGCAGGTCGGTCTCGCGCTCGGAGAACAGACAGTTGCGTACCTGTCCGTCCGCGGTCAGCCGAGTCCGGTCGCACGCGGCACAGAACGGTTCCGACACGCTGGCGATGATCCCCACCGTGGCCGGCCCGCCGTCGACGAGGAACCGTTCCGCCGGCGCGCTCCCCCGCTCTCCCGACGGCAGCGGCGTCAGCTCGAACCGCTCGGACAGCCGCGCGCGGATCTCGTCCGCCGTCACCATCGAGGTGCGGTCCCACGCGTGCTGAGCGTCCAGCGGCATCTGCTCGATGAACCGCAGCTCGTACCCGCGGTCCAGGCACCACGCCAGGACGTCGGCGACGGCCTCGTCGTTGATCCCGCGCATCGCCACCGCGTTGACCTTGACCGGCGTCAGCCCGGCCTCGGCGGCCGCCGCGAGCCCCTTCTCGACGTCGGTGAGCCGGTCGCGCCGGGTCAGCCGGGTGAACGTCTCGGCATCGATGGTGTCGAGGCTGACGTTGACGCGGTTCAGTCCCGCTTCGGCGAGCGCACCAGCCACTCGCTCGAGGCCGACGCCGTTGGTCGTCATGGCGATCTGCGGCCGCGGCGACAGGGCGGCGATGCCGGTCACGACCTCGACGATCGAGCGACGAAGCAGGGGCTCTCCGCCGGTCAGCCGGACCTGGCGTACCCCCAGTCCCACGAACACGCCGACCACCCGAAGGAGCTCCTCGTCGGTCAGCATCTCGGGCTTGGGCAGCCAGGGCAGACCCTCGGCCGGCATGCAGTACGTGCACCGCAGGTTGCACCGGTCGGTCACCGACACCCGCAGGTCCCGCGCCACCCGGCCGAACTGGTCCGGTAGCACGCGCGGAGTCGGGAGCGCGGTCACCGACCAACTGTATGCCGCGACCCACCACCCGCACGTCCAGGTAGCGTGAGGCAGTGGTCACGGCGCTCGCCTCGCGGCGCATGCTCGGCGGTCTCGCACTCGCCGTGGCGTTCGCGCTCGCGTGCGTCCTCCTCGGCCGCTGGCAGTGGGGCCGCTACGAGGACCGGCTGATCCAAGCCACCGCCGTCACGACCCACTACGCCGCGAACCCGGTGCCGCTCGCCGAGGTGACGTCGCGCATACCTCTCTCCGAGCCGGACCAGTGGCTGCGGGTCACCACCACCGGCCGGTATGCGTCGGGGCAGCAGCTGTTGGTCCGCAACCGCGCGCTCGACGGCCAACCCGGGCTCGAGGTGCTGGTACCGCTCGACCTCTCCGGCAGCCTTGCGGGAACCCGGGTGTTCGTCGACCGCGGCTGGGTCGCCAATGCGGACTCCGCCGCTGACCTGCCGCCGGTGCCAGCGGCTCCGACCGGCGACGTCACCGTGGAGGGCTGGCTCCGGAGCGGCGAACCTGACCTCGGCAAGAACCTTCCGGCCGGCCAGCTGGCGAGCATCGATCTCGCCGAGGCGGGGCGGCAGACCGGCGGTGGAACCGCGCTCGATGCCTACCTCGTCCTCGGCTCCGAGCAACCCGCCGCACCACGCCCGGAACCCTTGGCGGCCCCGGACACCGATCTCGGTCCGCACCAGGCTTACGCGATCCAGTGGTGGCTTACCGCGCTGTTCGGGTTCGTGCTCCTGGGGTACCGCGTCCGCGTGGCCGCCGCCGAGAACGCGGAGGCCACCGCTCCCAGACCGAAGAAGGTCCGGATCTGGGACGAGGAAGACTCTTAAGACACCCCAAGTGCTGCGAGCCGGTAACGCACCATGTCGCGCACGACGTCATCCGGTGGCATCGCGTCCGGCGTGAAGGCGACCAGGCCTTTGGTCACCCGGAACCCAGGAAGCCGGTCCCGAACCCGCTCGTTGATCTCGGGGTCGAACACGAAGAAGCTCAGGTGGTCCTTGGCCGCCTTGAACCCCAAGAGCGGTCGCCCTCGGTAGCGGAAGGCCGGTGCTCCGTAGCTGGTGCCCTGCTCGGCGTCAGGGGCGACCTCGAGCACCAGGGCGCAGAGGTGCTCCAGTGCGGCTCGCTCGGCCGACGGCTGGTCCTGCAGGTATGCGTCGACGTCGCCCATCCGGTCACGGTAGCGGGGCTAGCATGACGAGAGGCCCGGGCAGCCTGCCGCCTGCACCCTTCCGGGACGGTGAATGCCCAGCGAACCATCCACGTCGGCAGCGATGCGCCCCTTCCAGACCAGGGCGGACCCGCTCCCAGCAACGCAGGCACCTGGACCACCGTCCGCCGGGAAGAACCGCATCATGACCACGCCCGACCCCAAGGCGCTCGCGCGAAACCTGCGCAGCGCTCTCGCCGCCCGCGACATCGCCGTCAGCCACAGCGAGGCGCTGGAGCTCGTCGCCCGGCAGCTCGGCGCCCGCGACTGGAACACGCTCGCCGCCACCCGACCGGCGCCGGACGGCCACGTCGTCCCCGTGCTCCGCATCTTCGACGAGGCCGCCGCCCTGGAGTTCTATGTCGACTACCTCGACTTCCGCGTCGACTGGCGCAACGAGACCGGCGGCCACGAGCCCCTCTACGCCCAGCTCTCCCGCGGCGACGCTCGCATCCACCTCAGCGGACATCATGGCGACGGCAGTCCTGGCAGCGGCGTGCTCGTCCCGGTTGCCGACGCGGTCGACCTCCAGCTGTCGCTCAAGGCCAAGGAGTATGCGTACGCGAACCCGGGCCTGGAGGACCGGCCCTGGGGTCGCGTGGTCACCGTCATCGACCCGTTCAGCAACCGGATCGTCTTCATGGAGCGGCACCAGCCGACACCGCCCACCGACACCGAGCCGCGCCCGGTCGACGCCGCGGCCCCGATCGTGCTCCACATCTGGGTGGCGTGCCGGCCGGACCAGGCCTTCGCCGTGTTCACCGAACGGTTCGGCGAGTGGTGGCCGGTCGACGCCTACTCGCCCGGTCCGCTTACCGGGGTCCGGGTCGAGCCGCGGGTGGGTGGCGAGGTGACCATGCTGCTCGAAGATGGCGGCGCATACCCGCTTGGTGAGGTGCTCGTCTGGGAGCCGGGTCGGCACTACGCGCAGTCGTTCACGCTGGCCCAGGACGCGGCATACCCGAGCCGGCTGGACGTGACGTTCGAGCCGGCCAAGCACGTCGGCGGGACCAGGGTGCGGTTCGCGCACGGCGGGTGGACGCCGGCCAACGTGGCCGGGCGAGCGCGGTTCAGCGAGTGGGACCTGCTGCTCGGCCAGTACGCAGCGCTGGCCAACACCGTGGCCTGACTGTCACTGGGCGGAGGCCGCCGCCTCCAGCTCGGTGGCGAACTGGGTCTCGTAGAGGTCGGCGTAGAGGCCACGCCGGGCCAGCAGCTCGGCGTGGCGGCCGCGCTCGACGATGCGGCCGTCGTCGACGACGAGGATCTGGTCGGCGCCGCGGACCGTGGACAGCCGGTGGGCGATGACCAGCGAGGTCCGGCCGGCGAGGGCGGCGTCGAGAGCCCGCTGGACGGCGACCTCGGACTCGGAGTCGAGATGGGCGGTCGCCTCGTCGAGGACGATCACCCGTGGTCCCTTGAGCAGCAGCCGCGCGATGGCGAGCCGCTGCTTCTCGCCTCCCGAGAGCCGGTGGCCGCGGTCGCCGACCACGGTGTCGAGTCCTTCGGGCAGGCTGTCGACGAGCCGCAACACCTGGGCCGCGGCGAGGGCCGCGCGCATCTGCTCCTCGGTGGCGTCGGGCTGGGCGTAGGCGAGGTTGGCGCGGATGGTGTCGTGGAAGAGGTGCGCCTCCTGGGTCACGACCCCGACGGAGTCGTGCAGCGACTGCATCGAGACGTCGCGCAGGTCGACCTCGCCGATCCGCACGGTCCCCGCCCCGGGGTCGTAGAGGCGCGCCACGAGTGCGGTCATCGTCGTCTTGCCGGCCCCCGAGGGGCCGACGAGGGCGACGAGCTGGCCAGGCTGGACCGAGAACGAGACGTCGTGAAGAACCGAGTCACCCGCGCCGCGGTCGCCGGACGACGTCGACTCCAGCGAGGCGAGCGACACCTCGTCGGCCGAGGGGTACCGGAACGACACGTTGTCCACCTCGACGCCGAGCGGGCCGTCGGGCAGCGCTCGCGCGTCCGGCTTCTCGGTGACCAGCGGCTGGAGGTCGAGCACCTCGAAGACGCGCTCGAACGACACGAGCGCCGTCATGATGTCGACCCGGACGTTCGACAGGGCGGTGAGCGGGGCATACAGCCGGGCCAGCAGTGCCGCGAGGGCCAGCAACGTGCCGACGGTGAGCGTGCCGTTCACGGCCATGACTCCGCCGAACCCGTAGACCATGGCCGTGGCCAGCGCCGCAACGAGTCCGAGAGCGACCATGAACACGGTGCGGTTCATCGCGATCTTGACTCCGGCGTCGCGGACCTTGGCGGCGCGTTGAGCGTACTCGCGGTCCTCCCGAGACGGGTTGCCGAACAGTTTGACCAGGAGGGCGCCGGCGACGTTGAACCGCTCGGTCATCCGGCTGCCCATGTCGGCGTTGAGGTTCATCTGCAGGGTCGAGAGGCCGGCCAGCCGCTTGCCCATGACCCGCGCGGGGATGAGGAAGAAGGGCACCAGCAGCAGCGCCCCCAGGGTCAGCTGCCACGAGAGCGTGAGCATGGCGACGACGATGAGCACCAGCGACACCGCGTTGCTGACGACGCTGGACAGCACTGAGGTGAACGCCGCCTGCGCGCCGATGACGTCGGAGTTGAGGCGACTGACCAATGAGCCGGTCTGGGCACGGGTGAAGAAGGCGATCGGCTGGCGAAGAACGTGCGAGAAGACCTCGGTGCGCAGGTCGTAGATGAGACCCTCACCGATCCGTGAGGAGTACCACCGTTGCAACATGGTCAGCCCCGCGTCCACCACGGCGAGGACCGCGACCACCAGCGAGAGGCGGATGACGACGCTCGAGTCCTTGGGTGTCACGCCCTGGTCGACGATGTCCTTCAGCAGCAACGGGACCGCGACCATGACAAAGGCGTCCACGATCACCAGGACGAGGAAGACGATGATCGGCTTCAGGAAGGGCCTGGCGTAGCCGACCACCCGACGGGTGGTGCCGGGCGTGAGCTTGCGGTCGACGACGTCGGAGTCGCGGGTC
>DASTNV010000233.1:0-9664 GCA_035762725.1 Lapillicoccus sp.
CTGGGTCGAGGTGCCGGCCGGTGCCGAGGTCGGGCAGTACACCGTCGCGGCGCAGGCCTCGCCGGATGACGCTCACCTGGCCGGTGGCGGCGCCGTCGGAACCGTGGAGGACGTCGTCACGGTGTTCGTCGGCGACTCGGCGGCGTTGGACGAGACCCTTGGTTTCGGGCTGCCCAGCACGGAAGACCTCGGCCGCAACGTCCAGCTGGGCGCCACCGACGACGACGTCGTGCGACCGACCGGTCTCGACGTCACCGTCGACAACACCGCGGTTGTCGTGGCGCCGGGCGGCTCCGCGACGGTGTCGCTGACGCTGGCCAACACCACCCGTTCGGCCATCCGCGGCGAGGTACAGATCGCCTCGCCCTGGGGCACGTGGGAGTGGATCGGCGACGCGATGTGCGGGTTCGCGGTCGACGCCGGCCAGACCATCACGATCGACATCGCCGTCACGCCACCGGCTGACACCGTTCCTGGCCACGCCTGGCTGATGGCCAAAGTGATGTGGTTCGGACGGGCGCAGTATGCCGAGACGGTTCGCCTCGAGGTCCGGCCGTGACGGTCGCGGCCTGGGTGGACGACGAGCCGCTGGCCGCCGAGGAGATCGACGCGCGGCTGTCCCGGCAGCGAGCCGGGGACCGAGCTCACTCGCTGCCCGACGCGCATACCCGTGAAGGCCGGCAGCTGCGCCGCTGGGTGGCCCAGGTCGCCGTCGTCGAACGCCTCTGCGAGCACACCTGCGATTCATTCGTGCGGTTTGAGGACGGAATTCGGTGCGGTTCAGGGCACGAACGGGGGTTTGAAGCGGGGGTGAGTCGAGCAGAGGCCGCGGCGCTGGGGTCGATCGTGGCCGCCGCGTGGGCCAACAACCCCACGGTGCGCCAGGCCGCGGACCTCGTCACGAAGCACGTCGCCCTCAGCGAGCTACAGAAGGAGCAGGCCGCGCGACTCGTCGCAACCGACGACGGCGGCGTGGCCTGGACCTCGGAGCAGCTGCTGACGTCCGCACGGCTGGAGGCCTTCGCCCGGTGGCTGGCCACGGCGACCCATGAGCGGGTCCGGCTCGAAGCGGGCTACGAGCACCCTGGCGACGCCACGCAACCGGACAACCTGCACGAGCACTGAGCCCGCTGCATACCGAATCAGCGCTCGCGGGCCTTCGAATGCCGTTCCAGCTCGGCGCGGGCCTCCTCGTCCTGGCGGTTCTCCGCGTCCTCGAGTGACGCCAGCTCGGGCAACAGCTCGTGGCGATGGGTGAACGTGTCGATGATCGCGAGCGCCGCCGCCGCGAGCGGGATACCGATCAGGGCGCCGACGGCCCCGAACAGCGCGGCGCCGGCGATCACCGAACCCAGGGCCACGGCGGGATGGACGTCCATCGTCCGTCGGCTGATGCGCGGCGTGAAGATGTAGTTCTCGATCTGCTGGTAGACGGTGGCGAAGACGGCGATCCAGACGGCGTTGATCGGCTTGTCGGAGACCAACGTGAACAGCGCCGGCAGGGCGACGCCGATGTAGGTGCCGATGGTCGGGATGAACTGGCCGACAATGCCGGCGAGCACGCCGAGGGGGAGCCAGTAGGGCACCCCGATGATGGCGAAGAAGACGGCGTGGAAGAACGACGAGAGCGCCGCGAGCGCGACCTTGCTGACGACGTAGCCGCCGGTCTTCTCGACCGAGATCTCCCAGACCGTGACGAAGTAGCGCTGGTATGCCGGGGGCAGCCAGGAGCCGATGGTCTGGCGGAGCCGCGGGCTGTCGGCCGAGAAGTAGTAGGCGAAGACGAGGATCGTCAGGAAGTCGAAGATGAAGGCGAAGACCGAGCCGAAGATGCCGAGCAGGCCGCCGCCGTACTGGCCGATCCACTCACCGATCTTGTCCGGCGTGACCTGGATCGACGACGCGATGTTGTTGAGGTCGAACGAGGTGTGGAACGTGCTGTTGAACCAGTTGACGACCGAGGTCATCGTCTCCGGCAGGGATTGGCTGAGCTCAGCGACCTGGGAGACGAAGACGCCACCGAACAGCGCCGTGATCCCGGCAACCATGAGCAGGCCGACGATGAGGACGATGCCGGTCGCCAGCCCGCGACGCACGCCGCGGCGCACCATCCACAGGACCGGTGGCTCCATGGCGATGGAGAACAGCCACGCCAACAGGAGGATGAAGAGGAAGGTCCCCAGCGCCTGGAACGCCCAGACGCCGACCCACAGCAGAATGATGAAGGCCAGCACGAGGATCGTCGTGCGCTTGGCACTGGCCGGCGTGATCGAGATCCACTGCGCTTGCCCGTGAGGTGGCTCGACCGGTGCCGGACGTCGCGGGCCAGCGGCCTCGGTCACCAGACCCGGTTCCGTGCTCGCGGCCGACTCGGACGTCGCCATAGGAGCATCGCCGTCGGACGTCGACCCGTTGTCACCCGGGTCTCCGGAGCCCTTCCGGCGCAGCGCCGACCCACGGCCGAACCGCTCACTCACGCCCACGCGGGAAGCCTACGGCTCCCGCGTGGTGCGCGCTGGCTACCCCGCCTCGAGAAGGCGGCTCACCTCACTCTCCCGATACCGCCGGTGACCCCCGAGGGTCCGAATGGCGGTGAGCTTTCCGGCCTGCGCCCATCGCGTCACTGTCTTGGGGTCGACCCGGAACAGTGCCGCGACTTCAGCAGGCGTCAACAGTCTTTCGTGCTCGAATGATCCCATCGCCGTTACTCGCATTCCCGCTAATGAAATGGTCGAACCCCCGACGCGGGCCAACCCCCTCTGGAGGCCCGCTGTCAACAGGGCCGACGGTACCTCGGGCCCTGCGCCCACGGGGGGTTTTGGGCAGGTCCACCTAAAACCCCCGATTAAGGTGGAAGTGCGGTCATCCCCGCGTACCCCGACCAAAGCGGAGCCATCACCCATGTCCTCACGCGCTGATGTTCCGGTCGTTCCCGGCCCCAACCCCTTTACCCACGAACAGGTCGCCTTCTGCCACGACCCGGACACCGGGCTGCGGGCGATCATCGCCCTCTACTCGACGGCCCTCGGCCCCGGTCTCGGCGGCACCCGGTTCTATCCGTATGCATCGGCGGACGACGCGCTCGCCGACGTCCTCAACCTCTCCCGCGGGATGGCCTACAAGAACGCGGTCGCCGGGCTCGACCACGGCGGCGGCAAGGCCGTCATCATCGGTGACCCGGCGCGCGACAAGAGTCCCGAGCTGCTGCGCGCCTACGGACGCTTCGTCGAGAGCCTCGGTGGGCGTTACGTCACGGCCTCCGACGTCGGCACCTACGTCGCCGACATGGACGTCGTCTCCGAGACCACGCGGTTCGCGACCGGCCGGTCCGAGGCACGCGGTGGGGCCGGCGACTCGTCGATCCTGACCGCATACGGAGTGTTCCAAGGTATGCGTGCGGCCGCCGAGCACCGGTGGGGTTCGCCGTCGCTGGCCGGCCGGCGGGTCGGGATCTCCGGTGTCGGGAAGGTCGGTCGGCGGCTGGTCGAGCTGCTGCTCGGTGACGACGCCTCCGTGGTGGTCTGCGACGTCTCGCCGGATGCCGTGACCGCAGTGCGAGCGGCATACCCCTCGGTGGAGGTCGTGGCCGACGCGTCGGTGCTCACGGGGCTGGACATCGATGTGTACTCGCCGAACGCCATGGGCGGCGCGCTGGACGACGACACGATCGAGCGGCTGCACGCATCGATCGTGTGCGGAGCGGCCAACAACCAGCTCGTGGCGGAGGACTCGGCCGACCTGCTGGAGAAGCGGGGGATCCTCTACGCGCCGGACTTCGTGGTCAACAGCGGCGGCGTGATCCAGGTGGCCGACGAGCTGCACGGGTTCGACTTCGAGCGGGCGCGGGCGCGCACAGCAGGCATCTACGCCACGACCCTGGCCGTGCTCCGGACGGCGTCCGACCGCGGCGTCACGACGTCGGCGGCGGCCAACACGCTGGCCGAGGAGCGGATTGCGGCGGCCGAGCCGGGCGGCGTGTGGCTGCCGTCACGGTTGACGGTGTGAGACGGGCGGACGCCCCGTAGGTGGAACGTCTCACGCTGAGGTAGCGTTGTCCTCACGAAGACCACGATTCCCGGGGCCGCTCCGCGAAGGTCGAGACACGGAACTTCGTCTCGGCACGAGTGATGCCGCCCCGGCAGACGCATGAGGGGGTCACGCCATGGGGCGCGGCCGGGCGAAGGCCAAGCAGACCAAGGTCGCTCGGGAGCTGAAGTACTTCTCTCCTGACACCGACCTGAGCGCGCTTGAGCGAGAACTTCACGGACCATCCACGCGGTACGAGCCGGAGACGGCGGAGTCCGCGGAGGACGACGACGAATATGCCGACTACGGAAAGTGGGCGAGCGGGGAGCGCTAGCGCTCCCCGTTGACTGACTCCCCTTAGGCGTCTGGATGCTCCCCGAGCACCCGGACGGCTCCTCCCTGGACGCCCTTGGCGCCGTGGACGAGGTCTTTCGTGTCGGTGGCGTCCGAGCGCTCGGTGACCTCGCCGAGGACCCAGGCGGGTATGCCATGGCCGGCGATGCGCGCGATCGCAGCGTCGGCCTGCTCGGCCGGGAGGACCGCGACGAACCCCACACCGAGGTTGAGGGTGCGCTCCAGGTCGGTGCGGGGTACGCGGCCGAGGCGCTGGATCGTGGTGAACACCGGCGGCGGCTGCCAGGTGCTCCGGTCGAGGGTGGCCAGTGTGCTTTCGGGGAGCACGCGCGCCAGGTTCGCGGCCAGCCCGCCGCCGGTGACGTGGCTGAGGGCGTGCACGTCCGTCGCCCGGATGAGGTCCAGGATCGGCCGGGTGTAGAGGCGGGTGGGCTCGAGGAGCTCCTCGCCGAGGGTCCGGCCGAACTCGTCCACGTGGCGGTCGAGGGTCCACTGGGCGCTCTGGACGACGCGTCGGACGAGCGAGTAGCCGTTGGAGTGCAGCCCGCTTGACGCGAGCGCGACGACCACGTCACCGGGTTGTACGCGGTGGGGTCCGAGCAGGTCGTCGTACTCCACGACGCCGGTGGCTGCGCCGGCGACGTCGTACTCGCCGGGTTCGAGCAGACCGGGATGCTCCGCGGTCTCGCCGCCGATGAGGGCGGTGTTGGTCTCTTCACAGGCAGCGGCGATTCCGGCGACGATCTCGGCGATCCGCTCCGGGACCACCTTGCCGGTGGCGATGTAGTCGGTGAGGTAGAGCGGTTCGGCTCCGCACACAACGATGTCGTCGACGACCATGCCGACGAGGTCGAACCCGATGGTGTCGTGCTTGTCGAGGGCCTGGGCGATCGCCACCTTGGTGCCGACGCCGTCGGTGGACGTGGCGAGGACCGGTCGGGACATCCGGGTCAGCCGGGTGGCGTCGAAGAGACCGGCGAAGCCACCGAGGCCGCCGAGCACCTCCGGACGCCGGGCGCGGCGGATCGAGTCCTTCATCAGCTCGACGGCCTTGTCGCCCGCCTCGACGTCGACCCCGGCACCCGCATACGTGATGGGGGTTGAGGTCGGTTCGGTCACGCGGACGACCCTAGCGAGGAGTGGGCGTCCCCCGAGGAGGACGCCCACTCACCCCTGATGCTCAGGCCGCTCAGGTCGCAGACGGGACGTACTCGGGCACCACACGGGTGCTCGTGACGGTGCCGTCGCGCGCCACCTTGCTCGCGGTGACGGTGGCCGGTGCCTGACCGTCCTCGACCCACTTCTGGATCTGGGTCAGCCAGTCGACGGTGTCCTCACCGGGGCCGCCCGAGCAGTGGTACACGCCGGGCAGGAGGAAGAGTCGCATGAAGTCCTCGGTCACCTCGCGGCCGCCGGAGCGCGCCATGGCATCGCGGACGTAGTTGACCGTGCCACCCGGCGTGATCAGCGGGTCGGCCCAGCCGTGGTAGATGATCAGCTTCCCTCCGGACCGGTTGAACGGCTTCAGGTCAGGGTTGTCGGCGTTGTAGACGTTGGCCATGGCCTCGAGCTTCGGCGCGTCCCTGGTCGGGTCGAAGTCGAAGAGGCTGTAGTCCGGGCCCGGGTCGACGGGGAACGCCAGGTAGCGGAGCACTTCCTGCGCGTAGTTGCCGCCGCCGGACAGGTTGGTGTCGGTACCGATGGACGCTCCCGGCCAGCCCGCCTCGGAGCCCCGCATCATGCCCGCGGGGTAGACCTGCCGGCCCTTCTCGTCGACCGGCGGTGCGTAGAACGCCCGGGCGACCCGGACCTGGTCGGCGGTGAGGCAGTTCGCTGCGTCGACATCGCCGGCGCACTGGATCACGGCCGGGTCGACGTCGCAGGTGTCGGGGTTGCCGACGACGCCGTCAACCGTGCCGTCGGTCGCGTCACACCGGGCGAGCACCGCGGCGTTGAGGACGCGGGCCTTGGCCTGAGTGAGGATGACCGTTCCGTCGGCGCGACGGTTCACTGTCTCGAGGTAGCCCTGGGAGAGCGTCGCGAGGTAGTTCTGGTACAGCGCGGGGGCGCCGGCGATGACGCCGTCGAAGTCGTCGGGGTAGCGCTGCACCTCCGAGAGGGCTTGGCGCCCGCCGGTGCTGCAGCCCTGGAAGTAGGAGTACGACGGAGCCTGCCCGTAGAACCGCTCGGTGAGCGCCTTGCCCGCCAGCGCGGTGAGGTGGGGCGAGCTGTAGCCGAAGGCGACCTCGGCCGGACGGTTGTTATAGGCCCAGAGACCGTTGCCGGAGCTCCCGGTGTGGCCGGTGTCCTCGGCCGCCACGGCGAACCCGCGGGTCAGCGCCTGGCCGCAGGACGCGATCGGTACCGCCCCACAGAACCCCCCGCACCCGGTCTGGAAGTAGCGACCGTTCCAGTCGGTCAGCGGGAGACGCATCGTGAAGTTGATCGTCGAGATCGTGCCCTTGACCTCGCAGTAGGCCGAGGTGGTCCCGGACGCGGCCACCGGAGTCGCGGAGGCGACCTGGGCGACGTCGTTCTGGAGCTTGACCGTCTGCCCGACCATCTGGTCGCACGAGAGCGGCGCGGCGGCCGGTGTGGCGCTGGCCCACGCCTGGGCCGGAATGGCCACGCCGAGCACGAGGAGGCCCGAGACGATGAGCGTGAGGACCGCTCTCGACCGAGGGACCAGCCCGCCGCTGGAGGTGGTCATCCTGAGCTGTTGTCGTCGACGCATACTCGCTCCCAAAGGTCCGCTGGCCGGATCGTCAATGGATTGACGGGGTCAGTGCAGCGTGTTCACAGGGTTGGCGTCAAGAGGCTGATTACGCTATTTGACAACGTTTTTCGGGTGCGTTCCGCCCAGCGGCCCGAACTCTCTAGATCGTCCCGCTGAACGGAACAGCGGTCATCAACCGAGCCACGGTATGCGTCGCCGCACCGGCGTCCGCCGGGGTGAGCAGGGCGGCCAGGAGGTCGTCGACAACCGCCTCCGGAAGGAGAACGCCGACGTTGCCGCGGAACTTCGTGATGACCTCCGCCTCGGTCAGCGGGTGGTCGGGATTGCCCCGGGCGGTACGGACCCGACCGGTGCCGCGGTGACCGTCGCGCAGCTGCACCGTCACCCTGGCGGGCCGTTCCCGCGGCAGCGCGGCGGACATCTGCGTGTCTTCGGTCAGGTGGACCCGGTTCGCCAGGTCGGCGACGGGGCGACGGGCGAGGCCGTCCGGGAGGAACGACCCGGCGTCGAGCACGCCATCGGCCACGAGCGCGGCCAGTGAGTAGGGCAGCGAGAACCGGGCCTGCATGTCCGAGGCCACGTCGGTCGCCGTCAGCGAGGCGGCGAACGCGAACGTCTCGACGTCGACCCTTTCGATCTCGGTCGGGTCTATCCCTCGTGGTTCGTCTCCACAGGCCCCGGCGAGCGCCAGCCGGGTCGCATCGAGGGCCGGGTGGATCCAGCGGGCACACGCATACGGCTTGAGGTAGCTGTCGAGGATCGTCCAGCGGCGACCGAGCTCGCCGATGGCGAGGTCGTCGTCGAGGTCGGTGCAGACCGCTCCGTCGAACAGGCGGCGGTACGGCTCGTCGTCGCAGCGGGCGCCCGCGGCCACGAGATCGGTCGCCACGGCTCCGTAGTAGGAGCCCAGGCCGGTCCAGGCGTTGCGGACCGTGCCGCCACGTACCGGGACGTCGAGGGTCGCGGCCAGCGGCAGGCAGGACCCGAGCAGGTATGCGTCGCCAAGCCGCTCCGGGGCCAGACCGCGGACCAGCGCGGAGGCCAGAGCTGCCGAGCCGGGTCCGTGCACGCCGTGCGGATGGAGTCCGATGCGCAGCGAGGAGGCGACCCCGCTTCGCATTCCCACCTCCGCGGCCACGAGGAAGACCTCGAGCACGAACGCGTCGTCGAGGTCGCGCTCGGCGGCGGCGTCGAGGAGGGTGGGCAGGATGTGCGGCGCCGGATGCGCGGTGGGCACCGGCGGCAGCCGATGTCCCTGGGGGTGGAACGAGCCGCCGGAGTCCGCGTCCAGCCAGGTGGCGGCCGTCCCCAAGGTCATCAACCGGGAGAGTGGCGAGGTCGCCCCGGGGACCTCCGCGGCGGCCAGGGAGGCGCTCAGCCGCTGGACCGGCGGGTACCGCAGCCCACCGAGCAGCGCGCCGAGCGTGTCGACGAACAGCAGCCGGCCGAACCGCTGCACCTCGGCAGGGATGTCGTCGAGCCGGGTGGACGCGGCGAAGGCGGAGACCGCCGAGCCGATGGAGCCGGTCGCGGTCGAGGTCATGGTGACTCCTTGGTCACGAGGGCGGCCGCCAGGGCCGGCAATCCGGGGACGACACCGGGCAGCCCGCCGGCGACGACCAGCCCGTCGATGCCGAGCCGGGCGTACGACGACACGTGCCGACGGATCTCATCGGCGGAGGTCACGAGGAGGAACCGCTCGCGGACGAGCCGGGCTGCGTCGTCGTCGGCCGCGGCGGCGGCCTCTGACGTTCCGTGCTTGCGGTAGTCGTGCCGGGCGGCGACGTGCCTGACGAGGGCCAGCTGCGAAGCGTCCAGGCCGAACCACTCCGGCGCCGCCGCCATCCGGGCGGCACAGGAGCCGACCAGTGGGGCCGCGGCGGCGGCCGCCTCGGCGGCGTCCGGGACGACAAGGGCGCGCACGAACAGCCAGACGTGGGTATGCGGGTTCGCGTCGCGAGCGAGGGCGACGGCCCGACCAACGGTGTCCACGTCGGAGCCGACGTCGACGAGAACGCCGCCGAGCACCTCGGCGGTGGCGGTGATGGTTCGCGGACCCGAGGCGGCCCCGAGGAGGCGTCCGGGCAGGCGGTCCGAGCCGTCATCAGTGCGGAGGCGCTCGCGCAGCAGGGCGAGGTTGGCGCGGTGGGTCGCCAACGACGGCACGGCGAGCCCCTCGTTGAGCACCGAGCTCTCGCCGCGCCCCACGACGGCGAAGACCCGTCCAGGGTGGTGGTCCTCGAGCGTGGCGAGCGCTCCCGCGACGGTGGCCGGGTAGCGCAGACCCAGGCTCGCGACGACCGGACCGGCGAGCGCCGCGGCGGTACCGGTGAGGACCCGTTCGCTCTCCAGCCAGCAGTCCGGCATCAGGCGAGGGCTGTCGGCCAGCCCGACGCCGTCGAAGCCCAGGTCGACCGCCCGCGCGGCCAGGTCCGTGGGGTCCACCTCGCCCCGGGGGCGAGCCAGGTTGAGCAGCAGCCGCGGTGAGTCGGTCACGAGGCTCCGACGACCGCCGCGAGGGTTCGTTCGAAGGTCTCCGGCGCTCCG
>DASTNV010000234.1:0-19007 GCA_035762725.1 Lapillicoccus sp.
GGCTCGTCGGTCCGCGACTTCCAGGCGCTGCGCGAGCTCGAGCGCGAGCTGGAGCGGCAGGGGTACCTGCGCTCGTCCTCCGACGGTCTCGAGCTGACCCCCAAGGCGCTCCGCCGCCTCGGTGAGACCGCGCTACGGCGCATCTTCCAACGGCTCGACGCCGACCAGACCGGCTCGCACCTCGACCCGCGTTCGGGCGGTGCCGACGAGCGCACCGGCGCTCACCTGCCCTGGGAGTTCGGCGACGAACGCCCGCTCGACGCCGTCCGGACGGTCCAGAACGCCGTGCTGCGCCGGGCCGGCTCCGGTATGCGTGGCGGCCCGGTCCGCCTGTCGGTGGAGGACTTCGAGGTGGCCGAGACCACGCGGCGTACCGGGGCGGCCGTGGCGCTCCTCGTCGACCTCAGCTTCTCGATGATCCAGGAGGGGCGCTGGGGCCCGATGAAGCAGACCGCGCTCGCACTGTCGCACCTCATCCAGAGCCGGTTCCGCCAGGACGCCCTGCAGATCATCGGATTCGACCGCACCGCAAGGAAACTCACGCCCATGGAGCTCGCCGAGGTCGAGCCCCAATGGATCCAGGGCACCAACCTCCACCACGCCCTGCTCCTCGCCGGTAGGCACCTGCGCCGTCACCCCGAGGCCGAACCCGTGGTCCTCATCGTCACCGACGGCGAGCCGACCGCCCACCTCGAAGAGGACGGGCTGCCGGTGTTCCAGTGGCCGACGACGCAGGCGACAGTGCGCGCGACGGTCGGCGAGGTCGACGCTCTGACCCGGTACGGCGTCCCGCTCAACTTCTTTCTCCTCGGCGACGATCCGGGCCTCGCACGGTTCGTCGACTCGGTCGCTCGGCGCAACGGCGGGCGGGTGTTCACTCCGGACGTCGGTCGCCTCGGCGAGTACGTCGTCGCCGACTACCTCCGCGCCCGCGCCGGACGGCGCCGCTCGGCCTGAGGCCGCGCATCCCCCAAATCCGCACGTCACCCGGGCCGATGCGTGATGCTGCACGTGCGACCAGAAGCCGGTCGCGAGCTGATTCCTCGGGGAAGAGGAAGGGCGGTGTCGTGGTGACTGAACAGACCGACGCAGCGACTCAGACGAGCCGTGGGGCACGGCTGCCGCGACGGGCGGTCCTCACCGGCATGGCCGCGGCGGGACTCGCGGCCGGCCCGTTGCGGCCGTCGTCGGCGTCCGCGGCACCCGGTCGCCCGGACGCGTCCGCCGACTGGGCGGCGTTCGAACGCCTGGTCGCGTCGGCGTTCGACCGGGCGAAGCTGGTCGGCGCCGCCGTGGCGGTCGTCAGTGGTGACCGCGTGCTGCATACCGTGACCCTGGGCGCCCGATCGCTGAGCCCACGACGGCCGGTCACCGAGAACACCGCCTTCCTCGTCGGGTCGACCACGAAGTCGATGACGGCGACGATGGTGGCCGGTTACGTCGACGAGGGGAAGCTCGCCTGGGACCAGCCGGTCGTCGACGCCTGGTCGGGCTTCCGCGCCCCGACGGCCGAGCTCACCCGGACGCTCCGGGTGCGCGACCTGCTGAACATGTGGTCCGGCATCGGCCGGGACGAGGCGATGGACTTCCACGTGTCCGGCATGACGGCCGCCGACGTCGTCCGCGGGATCGTTAACTACCCCGTGATCGGGCCGCCGCATACCCAGTTCTTCTACAACAACGACGTCTTCGCGCTCGGGGGGTACCTTCCGCTCCTCGCGTCCGGGGTGGGCCTGGACGACCTCGAATCCGCCTACGAGCACCTCATGCGCGACCGGCTGTTCGGACCCGCCGGGATGACCGGCGCTGTGGTGGCGAGCGACCCGCGGGGAGTGGTCGACGAGTATGCGACCGGGTACGGGTTCGACCTCAAGCCCAAGGCCACGATGTCGCCGTACGCCTCGAACGGCGGCTCCGCTCCAGCGGGTCAGACCGTGGCGAACCTCACGGACATGGCCGCGTTCGCGCGACTGCAGCTGCGGCAGGGGCTCTCGATCACCGGTGCGCGGGTCGCCTCCGCGGCCCGGTTGGCGGAGTGCTGGACGCCGGGGTCCAACCAGCCGGTGCCGCCGGGGAGCGGGAGCGACATCGTCACGTCGGGTTACGGGCTGGGCTTCAGCGTTGACGGCTTCCGGGACGGGACGCGCGTGGTGTGGCACAACGGAGCACTCGACGGGTTCACGTCCTACGTCGGGTTCCTGCCCCAGCACGATCTGGGCGTCGTCGTGCTCACCAACATGAACGTCTACCCGAACGGCACGACGTTCTACAACTACGTGCTCAGCTCGCTGCTGGACCAGCGGTTCGGGCTCAACCCTCGCGTGCCCGAGCTGGCACTCGCGGCAAGCGACGCCGCCCTCGCCGGTCTGGCCGAGCTGGGACGGCAAGCGAGACCCGTCGACCCGAAAATCGTCGAGCCGTACCTCGGCTATTACGAGCACGGCTACTCGCTGGTCCGCGACGGAGGCCGGCTGCACTTGCTGGTCGGTCCGCGACGGCTGACCCTGGTGGCGATGCCGGACGGCGGATACGTGGTGGCGGAAGGCCTGCTCCCGGGCACCCGGGTGAAGCTCACGCTCGACGCGGACGGCCACCGACAGCTCGAGCTCGTCGAGTACGAGACGGTCCGACAGATCAGCCGGCTGCCGTGAGCAGCCGGTGAGGATCGGTCCGGTTCCCTCACCTCGAACGGGCGTCCGATCCCGTGACCTGAATGTGACAATCGGGCCGAGGTGTGGTTCGGTGTTCAACGATGTCCGCTACACCACCACGTTCGTCCTCAGCTCGCGGGAACTCCGGACGGCACCGTGGCACCCCAGTCCCTCTCACCGTGCCCTGGCGCAAGGTGTGCATCCGGTCGGCGGCCGGTGCCGCCCTCGTCGTGGGTGCCGGCCTCGTGACGTTCGGCCCTGGCCGCATCCCGGACGGGGTCGCCACCCCGGCAGCCGCCCAGATCGACGTCGCCCAGCTGGACAGCTCGATGGCCATGCGGCTGTCGGAGCGGTCCAGCCGTTCCGGACGCTCTGAGCTGCGGTCCGCCGAGGGCCTGCCGGGCGCCGAGGAGGAGGCCCGGCCGCAGACGCGGATCAACCCGGCGGCTCCGATCCCGACGCCACCGCCCGAGCCCACTCCGACCCAGACGCCGACCGCCACGCCGAAGCCGTCGCCCTCGACGACAGCCACCGCAAAGCCGAAAGCCACGACCGCGACCCCGACGGGGATCTCGATGGCCCCCTGCGCCGACGGCTCGGCCGTCGAGTCCGGGCTGACCCGCGACGCGATCCGGGTGCACCGCGCGGTGTGTGCGCTCTTCCCGAGCGTCACCGGTTGGGGTGGCACGCGTGGCACCGGCGACTACCACGGCTCCGGTCAGGCGCTCGACATCATGATCCCGAACAGCTCAGTGGGCCAGGCGATCGCCAACTACGTCCGGGCCAACGCCAGGGCGCTGGGCGTCAGCGAGATCATCTGGGCGCAGAAGATCTGGACCGTGCAGCGGGCCAGCGAGGGTTGGCGGGCGATGTCGGACCGCGGGTCCGCGACGGCGAACCACTACGACCACGTGCACGTCTCGGTCTACGGGAACTCCGGAACCGCCTGAGCCCGCTCAGCGAGCGCGGCGGCGGAGCCGGTCGACGTCGAGCAACAGGACCGCTCGCGCCTCCAGCTTGAGCCAGCCGCGGCCGGCGAAGTCGGCGAGCGCCTTGTTGACCGTCTCGCGTGAGGCACCGACCAGCTGGGCCAGCTCCTCCTGGGTGAGGTCGTGGCTGACCATCACGCCGTTCTCGACGGGTCGGCCGAACCGCTCGGCGAGGTCCAGCAGCGCCTTGGCGACACGGCCGGGGACGTCGGTGAAGACGAGGTCGGCGAGGTGCTCGTTGGTCCGGCGCAGCCGCTGGGCGAGCGCCGCGAGCAACGCCTTCGCCACCTCGGGCCGGCCGGTCAGCAGACCGGTGAGGGAGTCGTTGCCGAGGCCCATCAGCTGGGTCTCGGCCACCGCCGTCGCCGTCATGGTCCGGGGGCCGGGGTCGAAGAGGCTCAGCTCGCCGAACATCTCGCCCGGGCCGAGGATCGCCACGAGGTTCTCGCGGCCGTCGGCGCTGGACCGGCCGAGCTTGATCTTGCCCTCGCCGATGACGTACAGGGTGTCGCCGCTCTCGCCCTCGCGGAAGAGGATGTCGCCGCGCTCCATGCGGACCGGGCTCATCTGCGCCAGCAGGGCCTCGGCGTCGTCGCTGTCGAGGGCCGCGAACAGCGGTGCCCTGCGCACAACCTCGTGGTCCACGCGCACAGTGTGCCAGAACGCGCAGGCACGCTCGGTGGCTGACAGACAGGCCATCTAGGCTGCTCGGGTGTCCGCCGCGTCCGAGGCGCTCGACGCGTCCGCCGTTCCCGGCGAGACGCCGGTCGCGCGCACGCGAAGGGCCCGCCGGATGTACCGCGCGCTCCACGATCGGTACCCCTACGCCCACTGCGAGCTGGACTTCACCACCCCGCTCGAGCTACTCGTCGCGACGATTCTCTCGGCGCAGACGACCGACCAGCGGGTGAACCTGGTGACGCCGCACGTCTTCGCAAAGTACCCCGACGCAGCGGCATACGCCGGCGCCGACCGCACCGAGCTCGAGACGATGATCCAGTCAACCGGGTTCTTTCGGAACAAGTCCGACGCCCTGATCAAGCTCGGTGGCGCGCTGGTGGAGAACTTCGGCGGCGAAGTCCCGGGGCGACTGGTCGACCTCGTGACCCTGCCCGGAGTCGGCCGCAAGACGGCGAACGTGGTGCTGGGCAACGCATTCGGCGTTCCTGGGATCACCGTCGACACCCACTTCGGACGGCTGGTCCGCCGGTTCGGGTGGACCGAGGAGACCGACGCGGTCAAGGTCGAGCACGAGATCGGTGGCATCTTCCCCCGGCGCGACTGGACGATGCTCAGCCACGTCCTCATCTTCCACGGCCGGCGTACCTGCCACGCCAAGAAGCCGGCCTGCGGCGCCTGCCCGGTCGCGGCCTGGTGCCCGAGCTACGGGATCGGGCCGACCGACCGGGCCGCGGCGGAGAAGCTGCTGGCATACGAGCTGAAGCCCGGTGCGGTGCTTCCCGACCCGCCGCCCGGGCCGCTGCCGCCGCCGGTGCGCCGGAAGGTCCGCTGACCGCATGGCCCGTATGCCGTCCCTCGCCGGACCGGGGGAGACGCTGTTCCCGCTCGCCTCGTCCGCGCCGACCGCCCCGCCGCCGTGGCTGACCCGCCTGATGCGTAACGCCGCAGCGGCCGAGCCGGGGTCGTTCAGCCGGTTCCTGCCGCCGGACGACGGGGGCCGGGAGTCGGCCGTGTTGTTGCTGTTCGGTCCCGATCCGGACGGCGTGGAGTCCTTGCTGCTCATCGAACGTTCACACGACATGCGTTCCCATCCCGGCCAGGTCGCGCTGCCCGGCGGCGCCACCGACCCCGGCGACGCCGACGCGGTGGCGACCGCCCTGCGCGAGGCGACCGAGGAGGTCCACCTCGACCCCTCCGGCGTCGACATCCTCGGAACGCTGCCGCCACTGTTCCTGCCGCCCAGCGGGTTCGTGGTCACGACGGCGGTCGGCTGGTGGAGCACGCCCGGACCGGTCTCGGTCGGCGACCCGAACGAGGTGGCCCAGGTGCTCCAGGCGCCGCTGGAGTTCCTTACCGACCCGACGGTGCGGCATACCGTGACCCACCCGTCCGGGTACCGGGGGCCCGCCTTCCAGCTCGGCGACGACCTGCTGCTCTGGGGTTTCACCGCCGGCGTGGTGACCAAGGCGCTCGAGCTGGCCGAGCTGGACCGGTCGTGGGACCACGCGCGCGAGCTCCCGTTGCCGGAGCGGTTCCTACGGGGTCGCCGATGAGCGGGACGGTGCTGGACGTCCTGCTCGTCCTCATGCTCGTGCTCTACGCGGTGACGGGGTACCGCCAGGGCATCCTCGTCAGCACGCTGTCGCTGGTCGGGTTCCTCGGTGGCGGGGCGATCGGCATGTGGCTGCTGCCGTCGATCCTCTCGAACGTCGAGTGGATCACCAACAACGAGGTGATCCGGGTCCTCGTCCTGGTCTTCCTCGTCTTCCTCTGCGCGACCGTCGGCCAAGCCATCGCGGTACCGGTCGGGAACCGGCTGCGCGCGCAGGTCCGTGGTCGGTCCGGTCGGACGCTGGACGCCGTTCTCGGCGGGATCGCCACCGTCGTGGCTGTGTCGCTTCTGGTGTGGTTCGTCGCGGGAGCTGTTCGCGGAGCGGCGCCGACCCCGCTGGCCAAGGCGATCGGTGAGTCCCGGGTGCTGGCCGGCATCGACCGCGTCGTGCCTCCGGCGGCCGGACAGCTGTTCGCGGGGTTCCGGTCGCTGCTGGACCAGAACGGCATTCCGAAGGTCTTCGGGGGCCTATCGCCCGAGCCGATCCAGCCGGTCGCGCCGCCGGAGTCCGGCGTGGCCGCGTCGGCCGGCGTGCAGCAGGCGGCCTCGTCGATCGTCCGGGTCACTGGGGTGGCCGTCGCGTGCCGCCGTGGCCAGGAGGGGTCCGGGTGGGTGGTTGCCCCGGGCAGAGTGGTCACGAACGCCCACGTCGTCGCCGGTATGCGCGAGGCGTCGGTGCAGGTCGGAGGAGTCGGCCGGGAGTATGCAGCGCAGATCGTCGTCTTCGACCCGGAGCGAGACCTCGCGGTGCTGGCCGTGGACGGCCTCAACGCTCCGCCGCTGCGGCTCGGCGGGACCTTGGCGACGGGTAACGAGGCGGTGGTAGCCGGGTTCCCGCTGGACGGGCCGTACCGGCTCGACGCGGCCCGAGTCCGCCGGACGCTGACGGCGACCGGTTCCGACATCTACGGGCAGCCGGGCGTGACGCGGGAGATCTACTCGCTGTTCGCCCGGGTCGAGCCCGGCAACAGTGGCGGGCCGCTGCTATCGGCCGACGGCGCGGTCGTCGGGGTCGTGTTCGCCAAGTCGCTCGACGACCCGTCGACGGGGTATGCGTTGACCCTCGCCGAGGCGCGGCCGGTTCTCCAGGCGGCTGCTGGAGCGAGCCAACCGGTATCGACCGGCGGCTGCTCCACCGGCTGAGGATCCCGTTCGTGCTCTGAACCGCACCGAAATCCGTACTCTGCCCGCACGAACCGATGTGCGCGACGCCTGGAGGCGTCAGGAGTCGACGACATCCAGCCAGTCGACGATCGCCGCGCTCACCCGGCCCGGCGCCTCCTCGGTGAGGAAGTGCCCGGCGCCGTCGACCAGTTGGTACGTGTACGGCCCACTGACGTAGTCACCCGACCCGCGCGTGCAGTCGGCCAGGACGCAGCCGTCCTCGGTGCCCTGCAGCTGGAGAACCGGTTGGCTGATCGAACCCCGGATCCGCCGGTTGAACAGTGGACCGTCCTGCCGCAGCTGCGACCGTCCGAACCAGCGGTAGTGCTCCGCCGCGGAGTGGGCCACGAAGGGCAGCGCCATCCCGTTCCCGTACCGCTCCACGTCCTCCGGAGTGGGGTACTCGCCGTACGGCGACGCCCACTCGCGGAGGATCTCGGCGACGTAGGTGTGGTCCCGCTGCATCTCCCGCTCCGGTCCGAACGGCCGCTGCAGCTCGACGAGGTACCGGTTCGCGTGCCGCTGCTGCCGCTCCCGGACCGACGCCCGCCGCATCACGCGGGGGTGCGGCATCGACAGTGACCCGATCGCCCGGACCACGTCGGGCTGGAGGTACGGCATCGACCATGCGATGAACCCGCCCAGCCCTTGCCCCAGGACGATCGCGTCGTCGTCGCCGAGCGCCCGGACCACCGCCGCCGCGTCCTCCGCCCCGGTGTAGGTGCTGTAGCCCCGAGGCGGCTTGTCGCTCGCGCCGTACCCCCGCAGGTCCATCGCCACGGCCCGCCACCCGGAGTCGGCGATCGCCGCCATCTGGTGCCGCCACGTGTACCAGAACTGCGGGAACCCGTGCATGAGCAGCACCATCGGCCCGTCGCCGAGCTCCGCGACATGGAACCGGGCACCGTTCGCCGAGACGAGCCGGTGGTGCCAGGGACCGTCGAGGAGGACCGACGCCGCGTCGAGGGTCACGCTCGTCACGCCACCGCGACCCACTCGGCCGCCGTGACACGATCACCCGCGCCAGGCGTCACCGAGGCGTCGGCCGCTGGTCGATCGCGACCTGGGCGTTCGGGGCAGGAACCGCCTTGGCATGCTCGGCGCCGGCCGACACCGACCCGGTCAGCGTGTCCATCGTCTCCTGGGCCTGTGCGATCGCTCGCTCCGGACGCGGGTTCACCTGGTTCAGCGCGTTGCGGCCGACCAGCGCGAGGATCGCCGTGACGATGAACAGGACCACGGCCATGATGAGGAACCCCGCCCAGACCGGCAGCCAGATCGCGATGACCAGCGACAGCGCGATGAACAGCAGGCCGAGGCCGTAGAGCGCGAGCACGCCGGCGGTGGCGAGCAGCCCCGCGCCCTTGCCGGCGATCCCCAGCTGGGCGGTGATCTCGGTCTTGGCCAGCGCGATCTCGGTGCGGACGATGACTCGCAGGTCGTCGACCACCTGAGCCACGAGCTGGCCGATGGTGCGCTCGTTCGAGTGCCGCAGATCGGTCGGCACGGGGCCGGTCGAGTCGTGGTCGGTGGTCATCGGGCCTCCGGGGCGTAGGCAGGGTCGTCCGTATGCGGGTCGTCCCGCGGCGCGCTCGCGGCTGAACGCGTTCTCGCTGCTCAGGAGCCTATCGCCGGGTCGCCCTTCGCGTAGACGTCAGGAACGCCATCGGCGTCGTCGTCCCGAGTCTCTTCCGCCTCGACCCGTCGGTAGTGGCGGTTCCGCAGCCGCAGCACGACGGCCGCGAGCAGGGCGGACACCAGCGATCCGACGAGGACCGCGAGCTTCACGTGGTCATCCCGCGGCGTCCCGGCCCCGAACGCCAGCTCGCCGATCAGCAGCGACACGGTGAACCCGACACCGGCCAGCAGCGACAACCCGAACACGTCGCGCCACGCGAGGTCCTCGTCGAGCGACGCCCTGGTGAACCGGGCGAAAAGGTAGGTCCCGCCGAATACGCCGAGGCACTTGCCGGCGACGAGCCCAACGACCACCCCGACCGCGGCTGGGTCGGCGAACGTGGCCCGGAGCCCACCCGGTCCGACGTCCACGCCCGCCGCGAAGAAGGCGAACACCGGAACGGCGAACCCCGCCGACCAGGGCCGGAGGGCGTGCTCCATGCGCTCGGCCAAGCTGTGGTGGTCGGGGTCGTCCTCGGCCCGTTTGGCGACCGGCACGAGCAGCCCGAGCAGCACCCCGGCGACCGTCGCATGGACCCCGCTGGCGTGGACCAGCCCCCACGCGACCAGGGCCGGTACCGCCAGGAGGAACGGGTTGGTCCAGCCGCGCCGCAGCAGCCACCACCAGAGCGCCAGCGGCACGACGGCCAGCGCGAGGTACAGGATCGACAGCGACGCCGTGTAGAAGATCGCGATGATGGTGATGGCGATGAGGTCGTCGACCACCGCCAGGGTCAGCAGGAACGACCGCAGCGCCGACGGCAGATGGGTGGCGATGACCGCCAGGACCGCCAGGGCGAAGGCGATGTCGGTGGCGGTGGGGACGGCCCAGCCGCGGAAGGCCTCAGCGTCCGCACCCGAAACCCACGCCGTCCCGGCATACAGCAGCGCGGGCACGGCGACGCCGCACGCCGCGGCGGCGATGGGCAGCGCCGCCTTGCTGCGGTCGGCCAGGTCGCCGGCGACGAACTCCCGCTTGAGCTCGATGCCGGCGACAAGGAAGAACAGCGCGAGGAGGCCGTCGGCTGCCCACGCGCCGAGGCTGAGGTCGAGGTGCAGGACGTGCGGCCCGACGACGAAGTCGCGGAGGGCCTCGTAGGCCGGCTGCCAGGGCGTGTTGGCCCAGACCAGCGCCACGAGGGCGGCGCCGAGAAGCAGCGCCCCGCCGACGGTCTCGGTGCGCAGCGCCTCGGCGACGTGGCGGGCCTCCGGCCACGAGCCACGCGACAGCAGCCGCCGCGGGCGCTGCGGTTCAATACCGTCCATGAGCAACAGCGTGGCGGATGTGTATGCGCGCTGCACGGACGACCCCCTTGGGCACGGCCCCGAGACGACGGTCTTCGACGCGATCCACGCGAAGATCAGCCCCCGCAGCGAGGTCCTGCGGCTCCTGCCGCATCGTGAACGCCGGATGGTCGGGGCCTGGTGCTTCGTCGACCTCTACGGACCCCGGCCGATCACGGGTGATGGCGACGCGATGCACGTGGCGCCGCACCCGCATACCGGCCTGCAGACCGTCTCCTGGCTGGTCGCCGGCGAGGTGACCCACCGCGACTCGCTGGGGACCACGGCGCAGGTGGTGCCCGGGCGCGTGGCCGTCATGACGGCGGGCGACGGCATCGCCCATGCCGAGGACGTCGTGGCGCAGAGTGAGGGCGTCCTGCACGGAGCCCAGCTGTGGATCGCGCTGCCGGAGGCGGAGCGGCACCGGGAGCGGGCGTTCGTCCTGCACGAGCCGGCGCCGTACCTCGAGGCCGATGGCGTCCTGGCTCGAGTCTTCGTCGGTGCGTTGGGCGGCGTCACGGCCGATGAGCAGGGCTTCAGCCGGCTGGTCGGAGCCGAGCTCACACCGCACGGCGGCGGCGCTGGGCAGGTTCCGCTCGAGCCCGCATACGAGCACATCCTCGTCCCGTTGGCAGGGTCGGCGACCGTCGACGGCGTCACGGTGGAGCACGGGCAGGCGATGTACCTCGGGACCTCCCGATCGGCGCTCGAGCTCACCCTGTCGCCGGACGCCCGCGTCCTGCTGCTCGGCGGCGAGCCGTTCGCCGAGGAGATCGTCATGTGGTGGAACTTCGTGGCCCGGACCCACGACGAGATCGACCGCGCTCGGGCGCAGTGGAACGCGGGCGGCGATCTGCGCTTCGGGGAGGTGGAGCACTACCCGACCGACGAGCGGCTCGCCGCACCGCCGCTGCCCAACGTGCGACTGCAGCCCCGCGGCCGGGTGTCGGCCCGACCGCCGAGGAGCGACTCCTGAAACGGGTGCCGGCTGCCGCCTGGCGACGCGCCGTCCGGGTGACGGCGACGGCGGTCGCCGCCTTCTACGGGTGCCGGTACGGCCTCGGCGACCCGACCATGGCCCTGTATGCGGTGTTCGCGGTCCTCGCGTTCTCGCTGCTCTCGCAGACGTCGGGTCCACCGAACGTCCGGTCGCGAACCCTGTTGGCCTGCTTGGCTTTTGGGCTCGTCGACGTGACGATCGCAACGTATGCAGCGGTGAACACGTGGGTGGCCGTCGTGGCGATGTTCGTGTTCGGGTTCCTCGTGTCGTTCGCCGGCGTGTGTGGGGTCCGGGTCAGCGAGGTCTCGACGGGGCTGCAGCTGCTGTTCATCCTCCCGTCGCTCCCGCCGTTCGACCCTCAGTCGCTCGGGTCCCGGCTCACCGGCCTGACGATCGGCCTGGTGCTGCTGATCATCACCGACCGGGTGCTGCTTCCGGAGCCGGCTCCGCCGAGCTTCGCCGACCGGCTGGCCGACGGGACCGAGAAGGCTCGCGCGCTGGCGGCGGGGATCGTCGAGGCCTGCCGGCCCGGCGGTTCCGTCGACGGGGCGGCGTTGGACCGCCTGGTCGCCGAGGCCAAGGCCGCGTCGTCGAGGCTTCGGCTGGCCGAGGTGCCCCTGGTCGAGCGTCCCTCGGCGCCCACGCGTCGCGATCGCGGGCTGACCGACGCGGCCGGCGCGCTGCGGGCCGTGTCGTACCGGCTGATGGTGCTGCGAGCCGAGGTCGACGAGGACCCGCAGGGGATGCCCGTTCCGGTCGTTGCAGCGATCGAGGCCACCCTCGCCGACGTCCAGGACGCGTTGCGGGACCAGGGGTCGCCGCCGTCGACCGACCGACTCACCCATGCGCTCGAGTCGGAGCAGGCGATGTGGCGGACGGTCCTCGCCAAGCAACCTGACTCGGCCGAGGCCGAGGAGGTCCGGTCGCTGAGCGGGGCGACGACGTTGGTCGCTGCGACCCAGGCGGCCGACGGGACCCGCGCGATGGTGCTGGCTCTGCGGGCGGGCAGCGGCGCGTCGGTTCCGGCGGAGGACTCGGGGCCGAAGGACCCGTTCTGGTACGCGCACGGGTCGGTGTTCTCGCACATTTGGCACCGGGTCCGGCGCAACCTCACGGTGCGGTCGGTGGAGCTGCAGAACGCCTTGCGACTCGCCTTCGGCCTCGCGCTGGCCCGGTTCATCGCCGGCGAGTTCGCGGTGTCCCACGGGCTCTGGGTCCTGCTGGCCACGCTGACGCTGACCCGCACGTCGGTCCGCGCGACGCGAGGAGCGCTGAAGCCGGCCCTCATCGGCACGGTGCTCGGTGTGGTGCTGGCCGGGGCGCTGCTCTTCCTGGCCGGTTCGCGGTCGACGCCGTACGTCGTGATGATGCCGATCGCGTTGTTTGCCGCCGTGCTGGCCGGGCCGCTCACGGGGCCGATCGGCATCCAGGCCATGTTCACCCTGGTCGTGGCCTGCCTGTTCAGCCAGGTGGCCCCGCCGACACTGGAGCTGGCCCAGGCGCGGCTGATCGACGTGCTGATCGGGGCTGGTGTCGGAGTGGCGGTCGGGGTGCTCGCCTGGCCCCGCGGCGGCCAGGCCGAGCTGCGCCGATCCGGTGCTAGGTGTCTGTCGACGGCGGCGGACTGTGTTGATACGACGGCTGACTGGATCATTGCCACCTGTCCACCGCACGCGCTGGGGGCGCGGCTCGACGCCGTGCGGCAGGCGCTGGCGCTCTTCGAGTCCACCTACGCCCAGTACCGCAGCGAGCCCACCGACAACCGCGACACCACCGACTGGCTCATCGTCGGCGTCGTCACCGCGCGGGCGGCGAGCGGCGCCCAGGCGGCGGCGCGCTACGCCGACCGGCGGGGAGCGCTGCCCTGGGAGGACGTGCGCGCCGACCTCGAGACCGCGGCTCGGCGGATCGCCGACGAGCTCCGTTCCTGCGCGCACCGGCTGACCACCCCGACGGACGCGGTGTCGATCAGCAGCCGAGCGACGCTCCGCGAGGCCGATCGGCAGGCGGTACGGGCCGGACTGGCCGAGACGGCGCGCGAACCGGGGCGCGAGTCGCATCCCAACGCCACCCTGCGCGCCATCGAAGCGTGGGGCTGGCTCTGGTGGCTGGCGGATGACCTGTCCCGCCTCGAGGGCGAGACCACGCCGACCGTGGCCCCGGCCGCGGCGTGACGCAGGCCAGCTCACACGGTGTCGACGCGGGACGCTGCGCTCCCATCAAGTGCAGAAGTCGGACGGCCGACACGCATACGTCGTGCAAGCGCCGGGGCGCCCGATCGACAGGCACCACGCGTCCGGACGGCGCGACACGCCGACCGAATGACGGGGACACGCCGTTCGGGCAGCCGAGCTGCCTGTCGGTCGGACCCGCCTATGCACTCCTATGGGGTGAGAAGTGGAGCGGATGCGGCTCGGGGTCAGTCCTCGGAGTTGCCGCTGCTGAGGCCCTCCTTGATGAGGTCCATCACCGAGGAGTCGGCCAGCGTCGTCACGTCGCCGACCTCGCGGTTCTCGGCGACATCCCGCAGCAGCCGGCGCATGATCTTGCCGGACCGTGTCTTCGGGAGCTCCTTGACGATCATGATCTGGCGCGGCTTGGCGATCGGGCCGATCTCGGACGCCACGTGGTTGCGTAGCTCCTTGACCAGCTCCTCACCCTCGCCCTCCTCGTCGGCCTCGTGGATCGCGTCGGCCCGCAGGATGACGAACGCGCACACCGCCTGGCCGGTCGTCGCGTCGTTCGCGCCGACCACTGCCGCCTCCGCGACCTTCGGGTGCGACACCAGCGCCGACTCGATCTCGGTCGTCGACAACCGGTGGCCGGACACGTTCATGACGTCGTCGACGCGGCCGAGGAGCCAGATGTTGCCCTCCTCGTCCCTCTTGGCGCCGTCGCCGGCGAAGTACAGCCCGTCGAACCGGGACCAGTACGTCTCCTGGTACCGCTCCGGGTCCCCCCAGATCCCGCGCAGCATCGACGGCCACGGCTTGTCGATGACGAGATAGCCGCCACCGCCATCGGGCACCGAGGCAGCCTCGTCGTCGACGACGTCCACCGAGATCCCGGGGATCGCCTTCTGCGCCGAACCCGGCTTCAGTGCGGTCACGCCCGGCAGCGGGCTGATCATGATGGCGCCCGTCTCGGTCTGCCACCACGTGTCGACGATGGGGGCCTCGTCGCCGCCGATCACCCGCCGGTACCAGATCCACGCCTCGGGGTTGATCGGCTCGCCGACGCTGCCGAGCAGCCGCAGTGACGACAGGTCGAACTTGCCGGGGATCGCCTCGCCCCACTTCATGAACGTCCGGATCGCCGTCGGCGCGGTGTAGAGGATGGTCACCTTGTAGTTCTGGACGATCTCCCACCAGCGGCCCTGGTGCGGCGTGTCCGGCGTGCCCTCATACATGACCTGCGTTGCGCCGTTGGCCATCGGTCCGTAGACGATGTATGAGTGGCCGGTCACCCAGCCGATGTCGGCCGTGCACCAGTAGACGTCGGTGTCCGGGTGGACGTCGTGCACCACGGAGTTCGTGTATGCGGCCTGCGTGAGGTACCCGCCGGTGGTGTGGAAGATGCCCTTCGGCTTCCCCGTCGTCCCTGACGTGTAGAGGATGAAGAGCGGGTGCTCGGCCTCGTGCCCGACCGCCTCGTGGGTCGCCTCGGCCTTGTCCAGCGCCTCGTGCCACCAGATGTCGCGGCCGGTCCACTCGACGTCCTGCCCGGTCCGCTTGACGACGAGCACGTTCTCGACGGTCGTCTCGCCCTTGGCCAGCGCTGCGTCGACGGCCGGCTTCAACGCCGCCGGCGCCCCGCGTCGGTACCCGCCGTCCGACGTGATGACCACCTTGCACTTGGCGTCCTGGATGCGCGTGTAAAGCGCCTCCGCCGAGAAACCGCCGAACACCACCGAGTGCGGCGCCCCGATCCGCGCGCAGGCCAGCATCGCGACGGCCGCCTCGGGGATCATCGGGAGGTAGATCGCGACGGTGTCGCCCTTCCCGACCCCGAGGTCCTGCAAGGCGTTCGCCGCCTTCTGCACCTGCTCGTGCAGCTCGGCATACGTGATGTCGCGGGTGTCGCCGTCGGGCTCCCCGACGAAGTGGATGGCGACCTTGTCGCCCTTCCCGGCCTCGACGTGCCGGTCGACGCAGTTGTAGGCGACGTTGAGCTCACCGTCGGCGAACCACGTCGCGAACGGCGCCTTGCTCCAGTCGAGGACCTCGGTGAACTCCTTGCTCCACGTCACCCGGCTGCGGGCCTGCTCGGCCCAGAACGCCTCGTAGTCGGCCTCGGCCTGGGCGTAGAGCTCCTCCTGGCCGTTCGCTTGGGCCGCGAACTCCGGCTCCGGGGGGAACGAGCGGTCCTCGTGACCGAGGTTCTCGAGTGCGGTGTTCGACACGGGGCATCCTCCTGCGACGGTGCTGGGGCTCACGCTGGTCTGCGGGCTCGGGGCCTCACCCGCCAACCTACTCAACGGGTATGCGCGGGGCCTGGGCAAGTGGGTGGGCTCACCGACCAGCCGGGCGGGCAATCCGTGAGGCGAGCGGCGGCCTTTCCGGCCAGGTGAACAGTGGCTGAACTCACCGTCTCGAAGCGTCCTGACTCGAAACGACCGGAAGGCCGGGCCCCTGGGGACCCGGCCTTCCGCATACCTGCTGTATGCGCGTCAGCTCACGGCGTCGAGGGCGTCGACAAGGCCCTCACCGAAGTGGCTGTTGTTGGTAGCCGGGCCCACGCAGACCGGGCCACCGGTGGCCGGGACGCACGCGTGGTCGTCGGCCTGGGCGCGCAGTTTCTCGACCATCTGAGCCGGGGTCCACGTGGGGTGCACCGACTTCATCAGGGCGAGAACACCGGCGACGTGTGGCGACGCCATCGACGTGCCGTTCTTGAAGCCATAGCCGTTGTTCATGACGATGGTGGAGAGGATCGCCGAACCCGGCGCCGCGACGTCGATGACGCCGAGACCGCGGTTGCTGAAGCTCGACAGGCGGAAGTCCAGCGTGTTCGCGGGGAACCGCTGCACCGACGACACCGTGACGACTCCGGGGAGCTCGGTCGGGATGTCCTCGCAACCGCTGTTGATGGTTCGGGCCACGGGGGTGCCGTCGTCTGGCGACGTCGTGTCCGTCGTGTTGTTGGACAGGTCAGTCGCGGCGTTGCCGGCGGCGGCCGCGTGGACGACGCCCTGGTTCGTGGACCATGCCACGGCCCGCCGGACGGCCTCCTTGGCGGCGTACTGGTCGGGCTGGTCCTCGCAGTAGTACATGAACGGGTCGACGTAGTAGCTGTTGTTCGTCACGTCCATGTGCTTCATGCCCGCCCAGACGAACCCGCACACGGCGTACTCCGGGTAGATGAAGCCGTCGTCGTTGACGACCTTGACCGAGGCCATCCTCACGTTCGGAGCCACACCGACGATGCCGACGCCGTTCCGGTCGGCCGCAATCGTGCCGGCGACATGCGTGCCGTGGTCACTGGTCGTGGGGTACCAGCCGGTGGCCGAGAGGTCGGGACGGCCGGCGTCGGTGCAGTTGACCGAGGTCGCCACATCGATGTTGGCCTTGAGGTCCGGGTGGTCCGGGTCGATGCCGCTGTCGAGGACGCCGACGAGGACGTTTCGGGACCCTTCGGTGATCTGGTGCGCCTGCGGCGCCTTGATCATCTGCATGTCCCACTGCTCCGCCTCACGCGGGTCAGAGGCGCCGGCCGGAGTCGGCTCGGACGGCAGGTCGCCATTGACCGCCTTCTTGGCCCCCTTCTTGTAGGACGAGGCGCCGGCTGCCCAGTTGCCGCCAAGGCCCTCCGGGGTGTCTTCGGAGACCGAGACGCTGCGGGTGGCTCCGACCGACTCGAGCGCGTTGCCAGCGGCGGCCGCCACATTCGTGCGGAACGCGGCGCGGTCCGAGTGGGCCACGACGACGCCGATCTGCGCCCACGACTGGACCACCACGCCGCCGGCCTTAACGACGGCCGCCTCGAGGAGACGGGTCTGGCCAGGGTTCGCGATGTTGGCATTGAGGATGTAGCTCATCAGCATGCCGTCGGGGGTGACGATCGGCACGGGCGTGGACACCGGCTCCGCCGACGGGGCCGCGGTGGCGGTCCCGGAGAAGAAGGCAGTGCCGACGACGGCTGCGGCGGACGCGACGGCGATGGCCGCACGGCGCCGGGACAGGCGTAGTGACATGGGTAGGGATACTCCTTCGGGCCCCGCCACCGTGGCGGGACAGAATCGGGGTACCCCTACCCTGTCGGGAAACAGTCAGGAAAACAGCCCCAGTCTGGGTAAAGGCTGTGTCAAGAAGTTCCCACGACGGCCCATGGCGCGGTCACCAGAAGTGGGCGACGTCGACGACCAGCCGCGACCCGGTGCCGGGGCCGGCGAGGATGAACGCCCGGAACGGCAGTCGGGCCCGCACGCCCAGCCCGACGGTCGTCTGCCCTTCGAAACTGCCGGCGAAAGCGACCTGGCGGAAGGTCTGGTAGCCGCTGACGTTCGCCAGCTCGGCGGGGTTTGCGGGGGTGTAGGTCGCGTGACCGTTCAGGTCGAAGCTCGCGGCGTGCACGACGACCTGGAGGCGGGCGCCACCGCGCAGGGGCACCAGCTCGCCGCTGCCGTCTTGGTAGACCGCATCGACGTACGCCACGTGGAAGCCCGCCGAGGCACCACCGGCCAGGTCGAGCACCAGCCGGTCGTAGCAGTCGTGACGGCCGGTCCGGACGCCGGTGAGGGTCGGGGCCGTCTCGACGCCGCCCTCCTTGGCCAGCGACCCCCAGACGATGCCGCAGTACGGCGCCGCCGACGCGGCCGACGTGGTCAGCCCCAGTGAACCGACCAGGGCGAGGAACAGAACAACAACCGCGGCGTATGCGGGAATGCGGCGGTGGTGGTGGGGCTGACGAGGTGTCATGGCGTCCTCCTTTCCGGACGCATAGAGAACGCACAGCCGCCCGATCCGGTTGACACGCGGAGCGCCCCGGACCCGAGGTAGGGGTCCGGGGCGCTCCGCGCACGCATACCTGTTAGTGCACGACCGTTAGTGCACGACCGCCTTCTCGGCGCCGGCACCGGTGAGCGAGCGGACCTCCATCTCGGCGTACTTCGCCTCGTTGTGCTCCTTGGACGTGACCGTGCCGAGCCAGCCGAGGAAGAACCCGATCGGGATGGACACGAGCCCGGGGTTCGCCAGCGGGAACCAGTGGAAGTCGATCGACGGGTCGGTGATCATCGACGCCGCCTTGCCCGCCGTCACCTTTCCGCCCGACACCGTCGGGCTGAAGATGATGAGGATGATCGAGCTGGCCAGGCCGCCGTAGATGCTCCACAACGCGCCCCTGGTGTTGAACCGCTTCCAGAAGAGCGAGTAGAGGATCGTCGGCAGGTTCGCACTCGCGGCGATGGCGAAGGCCAGGGCGACGAGGAAGGCGATGTTCTGGCCGTTGGCGAAGATGCCGCCGATGATGGCGACGATGCCGATGACGACCGCCGCGATCCGGGCCACCCGCACCTCGGCGTCCGCGCCGCCCTCGCCCCGCTTGATGACCTGGCCGTAGATGTCGTGCGCGTAGCTGGCGCTGGCCGTGATGGTCAGTCCCGCGACGACGGCGAGGATGGTGGCGAAGGCGACCGCGGCGATGATGCCGAGGAGCACCGTGCCGCCCAGCTCGTAGGCCAGGAGTGGAGCCGCCGAATTAGCGCCGCCGGGGGCCGCGGAGATGGCGGCCGGGCCGACGAGGGCGCCTGCTCCGTAGCCGAGGACCAGGGTGAACAGGTAGAAGATGCCGATCAGCCAGATCGCCCACTCCACGGACTTCCGGGCCTGCTTCGACGACGGAACCGTGTAGAAGCGCATCAGCACGTGCGGCAGGCCCGCGGTACCCAGGACCAGTGCCAGCCCCAGGCTGACGAAGTCGAGCTTCGTCACCCCGGTGAGGCCGTACTG
>DASTNV010000235.1:0-6270 GCA_035762725.1 Lapillicoccus sp.
GACACCCTCCTCTTCGGGGGCGTCACGTTCGCCGGCATGGAGCAGTACTGGCCGACCGCAGACGGCCCGGTGGCCGAGCGGATGAACGCCCTGGAGAAGGTCGGGTTCTCGCGCACGGCCCGGGACACCGCGTGGCAGAACGCGCGTATCGAGACCGACCCGGTGACGGTCGTTTCCGCATTGCGGGAGGGAAGCGGTCGCTCGGCCATCGTCATGGGGAGCGCCAACCTGGCCGGCACGTTGAGCGCCCACGGGTTGGTCGACGAGTACCGGTTCGCGATGACCCCCGTGCTGTTGGGCGGTGGCGTGCCGGTCGCGCGGCCGCGTAGCGCTCGACTGGAGCTCGACCTCTCCGACGTCCGCCGGTTCGGTTCGGGGATCGTGGAGATGCGCTGCACCCCACAATGAGTCGATGACGGCCTGGACTCCTGAGCAGCTCGACCGGATCGACGGCGAGGATGAGCTGCAGATCGCGTCCTACCGCGCGGACGGGACGGTGCGCGCATACAAGAGGATCTGGGTCGTCCGAATCGGCGACGAGCTCTATGTGCGGTCGGTCAACGGCCGGGGCGCCGACTGGTTCCGGCATGTCGCCTCGGCCGGTCGCGGCCGGATCCGTTGCGCTGGAGTGGAGTCCGACGTGACCGCGGACGCGGGCGACGCCTCGACGGAGGCGGTCGACGACGCATACCTCACGAAGTACGCGCGCTACGGCGAGCGGTTCGCTCGGACGATGCTGCGACCGCCGGTCGTCGAGGCGACGCTCCGGCTCCGGCCTACGCCCTGATGGCCTCCGGTGCCGGCGCCCGCAAGACATCGTCCGGCTGGCCCTCCGGACGGCCGGCCCCCTCGGTGATGAGGTTGGGCAGGCTGTCGCGCAGGTAGTAGCTCCACGCCGTCGAGCAGACGTCGTAGCACTCGTGGTCGGGCAGGAGGCCGACGTGGGTGAAGCGGACATCAGTCCCGCCGTCGCGCTCGCTGAGGTCGAACCGGATCTGGGTGCCGGGCCATTCCGTCTGGTCCTCGACGAAGTTCATGTAGTTCTCGAGGACGGTCCAGACCACACGCTCACCGGGGACGAGCTCGGTGACCTCGATCCGCGAGCGGTGGAGGTCCTTGACGCGGAAGACGAACGACTCGCCCTGGACATCGGTCGGGCCCTCGACCTCCTGCGACCACCAGGCGCGGACGTCGTTGATGCCGTCGAACACCTCGCGCGGGCTGCGGTCGACGGTGAAGGTGGTGGTGAAGCTCTGGTCGGTCATGATGCTCCTTCGCTAAACTGCAACTTGTGAGTTGCACTTTAGGTCAGTCGCGGGATTGCGGCAAGGGGCATGCTGGGACTGTGGCGGAGCGCAACGTCCTCGGCGGCGAGCTGGAAGCGTGTGGGACCGACCCGATGACCGGGTTCTTCCGGGACGGCTGCTGCAACACCGGAGCGCAAGACATCGGCAGCCACACCATCTGCGCGGTGGTGACGGCCGAGTTCCTCGATCACCAGCGCAGCATCGGCAACGACCTGTCGACACCGATGCCGGAGTACCGGTTTCCGGGGCTGCGACCGGGCGACCGCTGGTGCGTCACGGCGCCGAACTGGGCGCGTGCCTACAACGACGGTGTGGCGGCTCCGGTGGTGCTTGCGGCGACCAACGAAGCGGTCCTGACGATGATCCCGTTGGAGGCGTTGCGACAGCACGCGGTCGACGTGCCCGACGACGCCAGCTCGCTGGACTAGCTCGTTGTGGCGCGGCCGTGGACCGCAGTGAAGGCGATCGTCTGGGTCCACCAGGCAGGGTCGGCGCACTGAGCGAGGAACTGGTCGACGAGGTCGTCGTCGAGGTGTCCGGACTCGACCAGACCGTCTCGCAGCTCGTCGACGGTGTCGACCCAGTACGTTGCCCAGGCCGAACTACCTTGGTAGACAGCGGTTTCCGCGGTCCCGTCGATGTCCTCGAGCTGGTGCGACGCGAGACGGCGGGCGAGCGTACGACCGAGGAAGTAGTCGATGCCCTGCTCGCGGGACCACGCGAGCCAGCCCTCCCAGAACCGGTGCACGGCCGGCGGCTCGGCAATGGTCACGGGCAGGAAGTCGGGTTCGATGAGCAGGATGGCGCCGCGGGGAGCCAGGCTGGCGACGAGGTTGGCGACGGCGCGGTCGACGTCGGTGACGTGGTGCAGCACTGCTCGGGCCGTGACGAGGTCGAAGGTCCCGGGGTCGATCGGACCGGCGACGATGTCGCCCTCGATGTAGTCGAGGTTCGCCGGGGCGGTGGTCGGGTCGACGAGCGACAGGTCGATGTCGACGGCGACAGCCTGTCCAGTGGGTCCGACGAGATCCGCCAGCCAGGCCGACACCGAACCGTTGCCGAAGCCCACCTCGAGAGTGCGGGCGCCTGGGCCGATGCCCAGCTGTTCGATGTACCGACGGTGCATCGGATCGAGGAGCCGCGACATCAGCGCGAGCCGGGCCCCTTCACCGTGGAGGTGGTGGTCCAGCACGTAGCCCGGCATGGCCTCAAGGGTACGGAGGGTGTCCGGGCCGTCGAACTGTCGGGTCCGCGAGGCGGCCGAGTCGTGGGGCACGGGGACGAATTCGCTTGATGGGTAAAGAGTTTCGCGCTGGTGGGTCTTGTTGAGCAATTCGAACAGGTGTACGATTGGGGGATGGACCTGCCCGCCGCTGTCGTCCTCCGCCAACGGGAGATCGACGACGTCGAGATCGACGTCTCGGTGGTCGCGGCACGGCTGAATCGCGACCACGCCGAGCTCGTGGAGCTGACCCGGACGTTGCTGGACGGGGAGCGGTGGGCGGGCGGGGGCATCCGGTCTCCGGAGCACTGGCTGATGGTCCGGGCAGGGTTGTCAGCCGCCCGGGCGGCCGACGTGGTGCGGCTGGCCCGGCGGTCGGTGGAGCTACCGACGACCATGGCCGCGATGACAGCGGGACAGCTGTCGTTGGACCAGGCGGCGGTGGTCGCGCGGTTCGCGCCCGCGTCGCACGAGGCGTCGGTTGGTGAGCTCGCACCGATGACGACGGTGCCGCAGCTGCGTCGAGCGTTGTCGCGCTACCAGTTCGCCGACGGCGTGACGCCCGACGAGCCCGTGGGTCGTGACGAGCGTGACGTGCCGGGGACCGAGGCGTATGCGGGCAAGGCGCCAGAGCTGTCGATGTCCTACGGCGACGGCCGGTTCCTGCTGCGGTACTCGGCGCCGGCTGAGATCGGGGCGCTGGTGGAGCAGGCAGTGCGTGAGGCCAAGGACGCGCTGTTCGCCGCCGGTCAGTCGACGGTGACCGCTGCGGAGGCCTTGCCCGAGGTGGCGTGCCGGTCCATGGCATCGGTCGAGTCCGGCGGCCGGGCAGCTCGTTACCGCGTCTACGTGCACCTGTCGACCGAGGGGTCCTGGGTCGGCGGGAAGGGTGCCATTCCGGCGTCGTTGGCGGCGAAGTTCGCGTGTGACGGTGTGGTGCAACCGATCTGGGAAGTCGACGGCACTCCGGTCAGCGTGGGCCGCAACCAGAGGATCGTCCCCGACCGAACCCGACGGCTGGTCGAGGACCGCGACCGCGGGTGCGCCTTTCCCGGCTGCGTGGCCACCCGGTTCCTCGAGGTTCACCACGTCGACCATTGGGCTGAGGGTGGCTCGACCGATCTGGACCGGCTGGTATGCCTGTGCCCCCACCACCACGATGCCCACCACCGCGGCGAGTTTGCCATCGAGGGCAGGCCGTTGGACCCGCGGCGACTCGAGCATGCGGACGTCGGAGGCCTGAAGTTTGTTAACGCCCACGGGTGGACGATCCGACCCCAACCCGGCCCCACACTCACAGTGGTCGAGCCGTCGACCGGTGCTGCCGCATACCGAGGACCGACCGGCGAGCGACTGCAAGGCCGCTGGCTCGACCTGCGACCCAACTGTCCCCTTGACAGTGGACCTTCTCCATGACTCTAATGTGCTAAGTAACTAGCACAATGGAGCAGTGATGATCGAGTTCTCCTTGGATGCCCGCTCCGGCGTCTCGCCCTATCTCCAGCTGGTCCATCAGGTGCGCCGCGCGCTCCGACTGGGGCTGCTCACCGAAGGCGACCAGCTGCCGACGGTCAAGGATGTCGTCGTCTCGTTGGCGATCAACCCCAACACCGTCCTGAAGGCGTACCGGGAGCTCGAGCGGGAGGGGCTGGTGGCGGCCCGGCCCGGCGTCGGCACCTTCGTGACGCGGACCCTGGCCGACGACTCGCTCGCGGCGCACGCGCCGCTGCGTCGAGAGCTGACGCGGTGGCTCACCAAGGCGCGGTTGGCCGGGCTCGACGAGGAGAGCATCGAAGCGTTGTTCACCAGCACGTTTCATGCCGTGAACGAGGACATCGCGTGAGTGCCGTGGTATCGGCCCGCGGCCTGGGCAAGCGGTACCGCCGCAGTTGGGCGCTGCGCGACTGCACCCTCGAGATTCCCCGCGGACGAGTCACCGGCCTGGTGGGTCCGAACGGCGCCGGCAAGACGACATTGCTCAGCTTGGTGGTCGGGATGATCACGCCGACGACGGGGACCATCGAGGTGTGCGGCGGCACTCCCGCCGTGGACTCCGAACAACTCGCCAGGGTCGGATTCGTCGCCCAGGACACCCCGACCTACGCCGGGCTGACGGTGGCCGAACACCTGAGGCTCGGGGCGCACCTCAACCCGCGGTGGGACGAGGCCGCGGCGTCGCGTCGTATCGATCGCCTCGGCCTCGACCCTCGGCAACGGGCTGGGCGGCTGTCTGGCGGCCAGCGTGCCCAGCTCGCACTCACCATCGGGCTGGCGCGTCGGCCCGAGCTGCTCGTTCTCGACGAGCCGGTCGCCAGTCTGGACCCGCTGGCGCGGCGCGAGTTCCTCCAGATCCTCATGGAGGCGGTGGCCGAGGACGAGATCAGCGTGCTGCTGTCGTCCCACGTCGTCTCCGACCTCGAACGGGTCTGTGACCACGTCGTCGTTCTCGTCGACTCTCAGGTGCGCGTGGCCGGAGAGGTCGACGAGCTGCTCGTGACGCACCATCGGCTGTCGGGTCCGCGCCGCGATCCGGACTCGTTGCCGGCGGACCAGCACGTGGTGTGGGCCAGCCACACCGACCGCCAGTCCACCTACGTCATCCGCACCGACGCGCCTCTCCTCGACCCGTCGTGGACGACGTCGGCGTTGGGACTCGAGGACCTGGTGCTGGCCTACATGGGTGACGCCTCCGCCCCCGCACCTGTGCGACTGGAGGTGATCCGATGATCTGGTCAATGCTGGCCATGTCGCAACCAGCCACGGTGCCGACGGCGGTCTGCGCGATCCGCAGCAGCACGGCGTCGTAGGAGTCAGCGGCGTAGAGGCTCTCGGCGATGGTGGCGAACGCCGCGGCCAGCTGAGTGTTGGGTTGGCGTCGAGCCGTCGTTCGCCGCCGCGTCACGGGCGTCAGTCGCGGTGGTCCGGTCGGCGGCGCGGTCCGCCCGAGCGCGCTGTGCGTGCTGACGTTCGGCGACGTCTTCGGCTCGGTGGGCGGCCTCCTGTGTGGTGGGCGGTGGCAGGCCGAGGTCGGCGGCACGGGCGTCCAGCGCACGTTCGCGCGCGTCCAACGCGGACTCGCGCGCGTCGGCTTCCCGCTCTCGCTCATCACCCAACGTGTCCCGCTCGGCGGCGACGTCGTCACGAGCGTCAGCGACGAAGTCGCGCTTCTCGGCAGCCCACTGGCGCTCCTGTTCGGACTGCTTGAAGCTCATCCGGTCAGCCTCCTCACCGGCACGACGGCATCGGCGTAGGGGCATGAACCCACGGGGGCGTGCGCCATCAAAGGCTGGCCGCCAGAAGTGCCCATGGCGTACTCATCACCGCCGGGAGAGGCCCGCCGCTCGTTGACGAGTCCCGGCACAGTCATGGCAAACCGCTTCTGCCAGGGTCGTCCGCCTCGGGGAGCCATCGCGCGCGGACGCGAGGCGACATCGAGTGCCCCCGGCAGAGTGCCCCCGGCAGGATTCGAACCTGCGACACCCGCTTTAGGAGAGCGGTGCTCTATCCCCTGAGCTACGAGGGCGGAGCCGCGTGGGCGCCCCAGGAAGGGTAGCCGAACCGCATCCCGCGGACGGCCCTCGTGGCGCCGGTCAGGCGGCCGAGAGCCGGGCCATCTCCTCGTCGCTGAGCGACAGGTCGGCCGCCGCCACCGAGTCGAGGATCGTCGACGGCCGGGAAGAACCGGGAATCGGGATCACCACCGGCGACAGCGCCAGCATCCAGGCCAGCGTCACCTGCTGC
>DASTNV010000236.1:0-2946 GCA_035762725.1 Lapillicoccus sp.
ACGCGGCGTCGCTGCGTCAGGCTTTCGCCCATTGCGCAATATTCCCCACTGCTGCCTCCCGTAGGAGTCTGGGCCGTGTCTCAGTCCCAGTGTGGCCGGTCGCCCTCTCAGGCCGGCTACCCGTCGTCGCCTTGGTAGGCCATTACCCCACCAACAAGCTGATAGGCCGCGACCCCATCCCTTGCCGAAAAACTTTCCAGACCGTGTGATGCCGCACGGTCTCGTATCCGGTATTAGCTCCGGTTTCCCGGGGTTATCCCAGAGCAAGGGGCAGGTTGGTCACGTGTTACTCACCCGTTCGCCACTGATCCCCCTCCCGAAGGAGAGTTCACCGTTCGACTTGCATGTGTTAAGCACGCCGCCAGCGTTCGTCCTGAGCCAGGATCAAACTCTCCGTAAATGTCTGACGACGACCACGCGGACGCGGTCGCCAACATTATGAAGAGCGCTCTCGGTCTGGCGAGACCTCGAGCGATCATGGCACTGCAGACGTAACTAGCAAATAGTTAGTTGTCTGTCATGTACCAAAGGAATTTCCGTCGGGACGCCAGCGCCTAGTCCTGATGGACCGGCCACTGCCACCCCGGACGGGGTTTTTGGCATTGACTTTTGGCACGCTGTTGAGTTCTCAAGGAGCGGACGCGCACCGATCGAAGCCTTTCGGCTCGGTCTCGGGGCAACCGTTCAAACCTAGGCGAGGCGCTCACGAGTGTCAAACTCGCGGGCTTCCCTCTCCGTCCCCGCACGCGCCGCACCGCCGGAACCGGGGCTCCGGTGAGTCGTCACGCTCTGGGGGCCACCCCGGGACCGGCCACCTCTCGGTGTCCGTCACTCCCTGCCGGGCGACGGAGAGAACATTAGGCACCGCTCGTCGCGAATGCAAATCCGCTGGTCAGCGGCCTGACGGCGGTCCGACGCTCTCGACCGTACCCCGGCCGAAGGGGGCAACGACGCCCGGTCTAGACCAGCTCGGCCGCCGCCAGGCTGCGCTTGCCGCGCCGCAGGACCAGCCAGCGCCCGTGCAGCAGGTCGGCCTCGGCCGGCCGGCCCTCGGGATCGCTGACCCGGTCGTTGTTGACGTACGCCCCGCCTTCGGCCACCGCGCGTCGTGCCGCCGACTTCGACGGCGACAGACCGCTCTCCGCCAGCAGGTCCACGACGAGCGGCAGCTGACCGTCGGCGCCCCGCGTCATGGCGGCCCGCGGCAGCTCGGCCAGCGCGGCCGCCAGCGTCGGCGCGTCCAGCGACCCGAGCTCGCCGCGGCCGAACAGCGCCTGGCTGGCCGCGACCACCGCGTCCCGCTGCGCCTCGCCATGCACCAGCACGGTCAGCTCGTCGGCCAGGGCGCGCTGCGCCTCCCGCGCGGCCGGCCGCTCGGCGCTCGCCTTCTCGAGCTCCTCGATCTCCTCGCGGGTCCGGAAGGAGAAGACGCGGAGGTAGCCGGAGATGTCGCGGTCGTCGGCGTTGAGCCAGAACTGGTAGAAGGCGTAGGGCGAGGTCATCTCCGGGTCCAGCCACACGGTGCCCGACTCGGTCTTGCCGAACTTCGTGCCGTCGGCCTTGGTCACCAGCGGTGTGGTCACGGCGTGCACGGTCTGCCCGGTGACCCGGCGGACCAGGTCGACGCCGGCGGTGATGTTCCCCCACTGGTCGTTGCCGCCGGTCTGCAGCGTGCAGCCGTGCTCCCGGTGCAGCACCAGGTAGTCGTTGGCCTGCATGACCTGGTAGCTGAACTCGGTGTAGCTGATGCCGCCGGAGGCGAGGCGGGTGCTCACCGACTCCTTGTCGAGCATCCGGTTGACGCTGAAGTGCTTCCCGACGTCACGTAGCCACTCGATCGCCGACATCGCGGCGGTCCAGTCGAGGTTGTTGACCATGACCGCGGCGGCCGGTCCCTCGAAGGAGATGTAGCGGGACACCTGCTCACGGATGCGGGAGACCCACCCCGCGACGACGTCGGCCTCGTTGAGCGTGCGCTCGGCGTTCTTGCCGCTCGGGTCGCCGACCAGCCCGGTGGCCCCGCCGACGAGCGCGAGCGGGCGGTGCCCGGCCAGCTGCAGCCGGCGAGCGGTGAGCCACTGCACCAGGTTGCCGAGGTGCATGCTCGGCGCGGTGGGGTCCACGCCCGAGTAGAAGGTGACCGGTCCCGCGGCCAACGCCTCACGCAGGGCGTCGATGTCGGTGCTCTGGGCGATCAGCCCTCGCCACTGCAGGTCGTCGAGGAGCTCGGCGGCGGTGGTCACGTGGGGACCTTCCCGGTCGTGCCCGGTCCCGGAGGAGCCGTGGCGGTACGGACGTCAGGAGCCCAGCCTGCCCGATCGGGCGGCCGGTCGGCGACGGAGTACCGCCGCCCGGTACGGCGACACCGAGGGCTCCCCCTCGAGCCAAAACCGCCACGGGTGGCCGGCACCGTCACCCGCGACACCGACCCGCGGGCCGCTCGCCACCGGGCCGGAGCGCTCGACGTCGGGCCGGGCCGACACCACCAGCGGGGAGCGCGGCCGGGTCGCGTCGGTGCCGTCGAGGCCGCCGTCGACACCGAGCGCCTTGGTGAGCCGGCCCGGCCCGCGGGCCAGGTCGCGGGCCGAGCGCGAGGTGGTGCGCCGCGCCTGGGCCAGCTCTTGACCCTCGACGACCTCACCGGCCCTCAGCAGGACCGCGGACGCCGTGCCGGCCGGCCCGCAGACCAGGTTCATGCACCAGTGCATGCCGTAGGTGAAGTAGACGTAGACCCGCCCGGGCGGGCCGAACATGACCGCGTTGCGAGGGGTGCGGCCCCGGTGGGCGTGCGAGCCGGGGTCGTCCGCGCCGTCGTAGGCCTCGACCTCGGTGAGCCGGACCGCCACCTCGCCGTGGCGGAGCACCGCCCCCAGGAGCCTGGGCGCGACGTCGAGGACGTCCCCGCCCAGCAGGGCCGCGAGGTCAGGAGACGGCGGCACGGTGACG
>DASTNV010000237.1:0-24571 GCA_035762725.1 Lapillicoccus sp.
CTGTGTCCTCGGTGCGGCCGGGAAGTCGGGCTCGCTCTCGCTGGCCGCGGCGCGCGACACCGGCGCCGGCCGCCTCATCGGGGTGGTTCCCAACGAGTCCGAGGCCGGCGTCCTTCGGGGCAGCGGGCTGGCGGATGTCGCCGTCGTGGCCGACGCCCGCTCACCCCTGAGCCTGGCCGACGCGGTCCGGGAGGCCGGCGGACCGGCCGACGTCACCGTCGTCTGCGTCGACGTCCCGGGCTGCGAGCAGCCCGCCATCCTTGCCACCGCCGAGGGCGGCACCGTGGTCTTCTTCTCGATGGCCACGAGCTTCGCAGCGGCCGCCCTCGGGGCTGAGGGTCTGGCCGCCGACGTGACCATGCTCGTCGGCAACGGCTACGTCCCCGGACACGCGAGCTACGCGCTCGACCTGCTTCGCCGCATACCGGCCGTTCGCGAGCTGTTCGAGGGCCGCCGCGGCGGCTAGAGGCCGAGGAGGGCGTTCTCGACGACCTCGGCGAGGGCGGGGTGAATCCAGTACTGCCCCTTGGCGACCTCGTCGGCGGTCTGACCGAAGTGGGCGGCCTGGACCAGCGGTTGGATGAGGCTGGACGACTGTGGCCCCAGCATGTGGGCGCCCAGCAGCAGCCGGCTGCGCGGGTCGACGATGACCTTGCAGAACCCGGTCGTGTCCTCGAGGGCCCAGCCGTACGCGACGTCGCCGACCGCCTGCTCGTACGCGAGGTAGGGCACGTCCGCCTCGCGCAGCTCCTGCTCGGTCTTGCCGAAGGCCGCGATCTGGGGGTGCGTGAAGACCGCGTGCGGCACGAACCGGTGGTCGCTCTCGACCGGCGACTCCGGATAGACCAGGTTGTGCTTGACGACCCGCATCTCGTGGTTGGCGACGTGCTTGAGCTGCCACTCGCTGCAGACGTCCCCAAGGGCGAAGACGCCGCCGACGGGCGTCTGCTGGTAGGAGTCGACGACCAGCCGCCCGTCCTCGTGGCACGGCAACCCGCCGGCCGACGCGTCGATGAGGTCGGTGTTGATGGCCCGCCCGACCGCGAGCAGCACCCCGTCGGCACGGATGTCGACCGACGAGCCGCCCTCCACCTGAGCGGTCAGCGTCCACGTCGAACCGTCGTGGCGGGCGCCGGTCACCGTGGTGCGGAGCCGTACGTCGTGGCGCTCCTGCGCGAGCTGGGTGTAGGCCGTCGACACCGACTCGTCCTCGTGCTCGAGCAGCCGCTCGCCGCGGTGCACCCACGTCACCCGCGAGCCCAACCCCTCGAGAATGTGAGCGAACTCGGCCGCGATGAACCCTCCGCCGATGATGATCATCCGCGACGGCAGCGAGTCCATCCGCATGATCGTGTCGCTGGTGTGGACGCCGCGGTCGGGGTCCACGCGGTCCAGCCCGTCGATCTCGAGGAGCCGCGGGCGGCCGCCGGCGGCGATCACCCAGCGGTCTGCGGTCACCGTGACGCCGGTCCCGGTGTCGAGGGTCATCGGGCCGGTGAACCGGGCCTGCGACCGGTAGACCGTGACGTTCTCGGCCTTCTCGCGGTATGCCTCCCCATCGTCGGAGTTCGCGTCGATCCGTCCGAAGATCCGATTCCGAATAGCCGGCCAGTCCGCCCGCACGCCCTCGACGTGGACACCGAGGCGGGCCGCGTCCCGCGCCTCGACGACGCGGTCCGCCGGCAGCACGAACATCTTCGTGGGGATGCACCCGACGTTGAGGCAGGTCCCGCCGAACCGGCCCCTCTCGACCAGGCCGATGTCGAGGTGGTCCAGCCGCGGGGTGAGCACGGAGTTGCCCGAACCCGTGCCGATGACCACGAGGTCGTGGTGGCGGAACTCCATGCCGGGCAGGTTAACTTCCGAGCCGATATGCGGCGCGGCGTGCCCGCGTGTTCAAGGTCCGTGACCTGCCGTCAGCCGCGTGGCACGCTTCCCCCGTGCGCACCGAGCGGGGGTTCGACCGCGTCGTCAACTTCAGTGATGCGACGGTCGCCATCGCCATGACGCTGTTGGTGCTGCCCCTCGTCGATTTCGGCGGCGAGACCGGTGAGCACGAGAGCCTCTGGGAGCTGCTGGAAGAGAACAGCTCGGCGATCTTCGGCTTTGTCCTCAGCTTCCTCGTCATCTGGTCGATGTGGGTGAACCACCACCGCGTCATGGAGTACTTCGCCGACTACGACTCGAGGGTCCTCGTGCTGCACATGGTCTGGCTGCTGACCATGGCGTCGATCCCTTTCACTACCGAGCTCGTGGCCAACCCGGACTACTACGAGCACGGCGGCACCGCGCTCTACGTCGCGGTGCTCCTGGTCAGCTCGGTGTGCCTGCACCTGCTCGGCCGGCACGGGCGCCGGCATCCGGAGCTCCTCCACGACACCGACGAGGTCAGAGCGTGGCTCGCCGGTCCCTACAGCTGGACCACGGTGTTCACCCTTGCCCTGATCCTCGTCATCGTCGTCGTGTTCCCGTCGGTCGGAGCCTGGCCGATGCTTCTGTTGTTCGTCAACGGCCTGCTCGAGAACCGGCTCGCCCAGCGCCGCGCCGCTCGCAGCTCAGGCTGACAGGATCGCGGCCAGCTCGCGGTAGCCCTTGCGTTGCGCGTGCTGCAGAGCGGTGACCCCGTCCTTGTCGGCGATGTCGCGCTTGGCCCCAGCGGCCAGGAGGATGCGGACGATCTCCTGATGGCGCGGGCCCCCGTCGCCGAGGATCACCGCTTCGAGCAGGGCGGTCCAGCGGAGGTCGTTGACGTGGTTGACGTCGATCCCGGTCTGCACGACCCGCCGCACGTAGTCCACGTGGCCGCGTTCGCTCGCGGGAATGACCGAGAGGCCGCCGAACCGGTTCCGGATGGTGAGGTCAGGGTGGGCCGGCAGCAGCGCCTCGAGCATCGCGACACTGCCCGTGACGCCGGTCACCAGCCAGGGCGTGTCGTGCTGTGCGTCCAGAGCGTTCGGGTTGGCACCCAGAGCCACGAGCACTCGCGCGACATCGGTCCGGTCGTTCGCGGCGGCGAGGAGGAGGGGCGTCCGGCGTCGGTCGTCGGTGGTCTCTTGATCGGCACCGGCCCGCAGGGCGAGGGCGACAGCGTCCGCGTCACCGGCGGCCGCGGCGGCGAGGAGGCGGCGGTTCGCCTCGGCCTTGTCGACCGGCCCCGCCGCGTCCTGTCGGATCGCCTTCTCGAGGGTGGCGACCTGGCGCGCATACCCCTTGCTGCGGGCGTGATCGAGGGGTGCCACCCCGTCGCGGCGCGACGGGAGCCGCACGTCAGCGCCGCCGGCGACGAGCACCCGCACGGTGTCGTCGTAGGCGGACGTGCCCTTGCCGAGGATGATCGCCTCGTGGAGGGCGGTCCAGCCCAGCCGGTTGACGTGGTTCACCTCGACACCGGCGCGGATCAACCGCCCGACGACGCCGGCATGCCCCCGCTCACCGGCCCGGATCAGCCCGGTCCCGTTGAAGCTGTCCTTGCTGGCGACGTCGCCGCCGTGGTCCAGCGTGAGGTTGAGCAGGTCGAGGTACCCCTCGCTGGTCGTCACGAGGTATGCGCTCTGCTGCGTCTCGTCCTTGGCGTTGACGTTCGCTCCGCGGGCGATGAGGTCGCGGGCGGCCGCGACGTCGTTCGCCCAGGCGGCGTCCCGCAGCTGCTGGTCGAGGGCGGCCTGGTCCTCGGGACTGGGCGTCGTGATGGGGGTGGGCTCGGGTGTCGAGGACGTGGTCGGCTCCTGACTGGTCGAGATCGGCGAGCTTGTCACGGCACCGCTCGGCTCGGGCGCGGCGCAGGCCGTGGCCAACGCCATGACGACGGCGGTGGCCAGGACGAGTCCGGCGGTACGGGGCATGAGGACGACGGTTCCAGACGGACGGTATGCGCGTCATCGTCCAGGCGGTGATCCTCCGGTAGCCGGTGGTCGAGTCCCCGGGTAGCCAGATGGTTGATGCCAGCGGGTCGGGAGCGCCCTAGCATCGGTCGATCATGAGGCCGCCGACTGTGCTCCGTGGCGGTCTCGCCCTGGACTGGGCCCTGCACGGCGCCTTCGTCGTGCTCACCGTCGCGTCGGCGATCCGGTACGTCCAGGGCCACGGCGTGGACGGCGGCACGTTCTGGGTGCTCGCCGGCGGTGCCGCTCTGCTCGTCCTCTACGCGCTGGCGGTTCTCGCGGTCCGGCGGTCCTCGCGGCAGGCCGCGGCGTGGAGTCTGTTGCTCGTAGCGGCGTGGGTGCCGCTCAACCTCCTCGCGCCCTCGTTCTCCTGGTGCGCGGTGGCCCTGGCCTTCGTGGCGCTGCGGACACTGCCGTTCCGGGCCGCCTGCGGTGTCATCGCGGTTCTCGTTGCCACGGTGGTCGTGGGGTGGAGCCGGATCGCCGACGGTTTCGACCCGACCGTCCTGGTGGGGCCGGTCGCCGTCGCGGTGCTCGCCGTCCTCGCCTACCGCAGCCTCGACCGGGAGGCGACCGACCGGCAGCGCCTCGTCGACGAGCTGCGGGAGGCGCAGAGCGAGCTGGCCGATGCGCAGTTCCGGACCGGCGTGGCGACCGAACGGGCCCGCCTCTCGCGCGACATCCACGACAGCGTCGCTCAGGACCTGTCCAGCATCAACCTGCTGCTCCGCGCCGCCGACCAGGACTGGACCGAACGCCCCGACGCGGCGCGGCGGCACGTCGACCAGGCCGGTCGGACAGCGCGGGACGCGCTGGACGAGGTCCGCCGCGTGGTGGCCGACTTGGCGCCGGCCGGCGCCGGCGGTCTCGTCGACGACCTGGGAGAGCTCGCCGCAGAGGCCGAGCGGTCCGCCGGGATTCCCGTCGAAGTGCGGGTGTCCGGGGCCGTCGTGGACCCGGGACCGGCCGCCTGTGTGGCTCTGGTCCGCTCGGTCCGCGGGCTGCTGGCCAACGTCGTCGAGCACGCTGCAGCATCGCGTGTCGTGGTGACGGTGACCTTCCAGGAGGACGTCGTCGCCGTCGACGTCATCGACGACGGCCGAGGCTTCGCCGGCCCCGTGGCGGCGGACGAGACCGATCGTGGTCGGGGCCTGGCGGGGATCCGCGAACGAGTTGCCGAGCTCGGTGGACGGCTCGACGTCGAGTCGGCGCCGGGGGAGGGCACGGCGGTCGCCGTGACCGTCCCGATCGTGACCGCGCCCGGAGAGGATGGGCCTCGTGGCTGACGCCGAACCGGTCCGCGTCGTCCTCGTCGACGACCATCCTGTGGTCCGTGCCGGCCTCCGGGCGCTGCTCGAGGGACGTCCGGACGACGTGGTCGTTGTCGGTGAGGCGGTGGATGCCGCCAGCGCCGGCAGCACCGTGCTGGCCACCCGTCCGGACGTCGTGCTCATGGACCTCAACCTCGGTGCCGGGCCAGGCGGTATCGAGGCGATTCGCGAGCTGGCTGCCGCGCCGAACCCGCCGCGGGTCCTCGTCCTGACGACCTACCAGACCGAGGCCGACGTGCTCGCCGCTCTCGACGCCGGCGCGTCGGGGTACCTGCTCAAGGACGCCCCGCCGGACGAGCTGTTCCGCGCCGTGCGGGCGACCGCGCGCGGCGAGACGGTGCTGTCCCCGGCGGTCGCCGCGATGATGGTCCGCCGCGCCAGCTCGCCCGGTCCGGTCATGACCGAGCGTGAGGTCGAGGTACTCGGGCTGCTCGCCGAAGGTCTGGGCAACAAGGAGATGGCCCGGCGCCTCCTCGTCAGCGAGGCCACCGTCAAGTCCCATCTGACACACGTCTACGCGAAGCTCGGCGTCGACTCGCGGGCCGGTGCGGTCGCCAAGGCGATCGAGCAGCGGATCATCCGCCCGTCCTAGAGCCTGTTGCGAAAGTCGGGGCCCCCGCGAAGTATCGGAGCGAAGCGCGGGCCCACGCGACGCTTCGGCGCGAAGCGTCGAGCGTCGTGGGGAGAACTTCGTGGGGTTACCTAGCGCCGACCGCCTCGCGGAGCACGCCGGCGAGCGGGGCGGGGATCTCCTCCGGCGTCATGGCCTCGGTGAGCAGGCGCGCATACCGCTGGTTCCGGCCGCTCTTGGTGCCGAGGAACCGGTAGAGCACGTCGACGCGGTCGCGGCCGCGGTGGAACGGCTGCCGCTGGAGGATCTCCCAGGGCCCGGTCTCGCCCGCCTGCTCGATGACGGCGACGACCCGCTCGGGGCCGAGCGCCCGGATCAGCTCCTCCTCGAGGTCGCGCTGGCAGGCGAAGAAGCGCTCGGTGCGGCCGAGCCGGTCCAGGGTCGCGCGGACGTAGCGGCCCTCGGCGCCGTCGTAGAGGCCGGTGACCCGGACGCCGTCCGGCAGCTCGCGGAGGTGACGGGGGAGGTTGGTGATCCCGTGCATGACCACGACGGTGACGTCAGCGGCGTCGAGGTCGAGGCCGAGCCGGTCGGCGGCCACCTCCAGCGCGCGGTGGTCGCTCGCTCCCTCGACGAGGACGACGCAGCCGGGCACCCGGCTACCGTGTCACGCGGCGGCAACCATGTCGTGCGACTTTCCTGCAACCAGTGATTCTCCGGTCAACGGGGCATTTAGCCGGAAGATGTGCGCCTGCGGCGCAGCATGACGGGAGAACGTCCGGCGGCCGGTACGCTGACGTCGTGCCGACGACGACGCGCCCCCGCCTCGAGCTCGACCGCGCGGTGGTCCGCCGAGCCCGATCGCTGGCCCGGCAGGCGGGCCGGCCGGTCGTGCGTCTGGCGCAGCAGCACACGACCGTCTCCGTCGAGCGCGCAACGCTGCGGCTGGCCGGGCTCTCCGGCGCCGACCACGAGCGGGTGCCGTGGGTCAACCACCTCGTCGACGCCGTTCGCGACCAGGTCGGTCTCGAGCACGGTGTCACGACGCCGGTCTGGGACGCCCTGCGCCGCGGCGAGGCCGAGGACGTCCTCGTCCTCGCCCAGAAGGCGGCCTCCGGCTCGGTGTCGTTCCGGGTGCCCGAGGGTCGCGACCTGACCCGAGCCCAGCGGGCCGCGCGCACGGCCGTGAGCATCGGCATACGCACCCTCGACCGGCAGCGCTCGTCACGGGAGCGATTGGTGCGCCGCTTCGGCGACCCGCAGCAGCGACCGTGGATCTACCTCATCGTCGCCACCGGCGATATCGACGAGGACATCCCGCAGGCCCAGGCCGCGGCGCGCGAAGGCGCCGACGTCATCGCCGTCATCCGCTCGACCGGGCAGTCGCTGCTCGACTACGTGCCGGAGGGGCCGACGCACGAGGGGTATGCGGGCACCTACGCCACTCAGGAGAACTTCCGGCTGATGCGGGCGGCGCTCGACGAGACGAGCCGGGAGGTCGGCCGGTACGTCCGGCTCACCAACTACGCGTCCGGGCTGTGTATGCCGGAGATCGCGACCCTGGCCGGCCTCGAACGGCTCGACATGATGCTCAACGACTCGATGTACGGCATCCTCTTCCGCGACATCAACCCGATCAGAACCTTTGTGGACCAACGGTTCTCGCGTCAGATCCACGCGCGGGCCGGCATCATCATCAACACCGGCGAGGACAACTACCTCACGACCGCCGACGCGGTCGAGGCGGCGCACACGGTGACGGTGAGCCAGCTGCTCAACGAGTACTTCGCCAAGGAGGCCGGCCTCGAGGACTGGCAGCTCGGGCTGGGGCACGCGTTCGAGATCAACCCCGACCTGCCCGACTCGTTCCGGCTGGAGCTGGCCCACGCGCTGTTGGCCCGGACCCTGTTCCCGGACGCGCCGCTGAAGTGGATGCCGCCGACGAAGCACATGACCGGGGACGTCTTCCGCGGCTACCTGCTGGACGGGTTCTTCAACCTGGTCGGCGCGATGACCGGTCAGGGGATCCTGCTGGTGGGGATGATGACCGAGGCGGTGGTCACGCCGTTCCTGTCGGACCGCGATCTGGCGCTCCAGAACGTGCGGTACGTGCTCAACGCGGCCGGCGGGCTTACCGAGGACTTTCACCCGCCGCGCGACGGTTTCATCCAGACGCGCGCGCGTGAGGTGCTGGGGGAGTCGGTGGCGCTACTGGAGCGGATCGTCGACGACGGGCTGCTGGACGCGATCGGGGACGGGACCTTCGGCCTGATGAAGCGGCCCGCCGATCGGGGAAAGGGCTTGGAGGGCGTGGTGGCGAAGGCCGAAGGGTACGACAACCCGGCGGTGTCCTTGCTGGAGAGTGGGGAGACGCGATGACCTCGTTCGTGCGGCCGTACGGCGACACGACGGGTGACGGCATGGTCCAGGTGTCGTTCACCTTGCCGCTGCCGCACGACAAGCGGGCGGAAGGGGCGGCGTTGCAGCTGGCCCAGAAGATGGGCATGGAGCCGGCGCTGTTGGTGCACGCCAAGGCGATGGGACCGGACTTCACCTTCTTCGTCGTCTACGGATCGGTCTCGCATCTCGTGGACCTGCGTGAGGTGACGGTTGTCGAGCGGGAGTACCCCCTGCTGACGGCCAAGGAGGTCAACCTGGCCATCAAGCGCCAGCTGCGGCGCAAGCTCGTCGTCGTCGGCGCCTGCATCGGGACGGACGCGCATACCGTCGGGATCGACGCCATCCTCAACATCAAGGGGTTCGCGGGGGAGAAGGGCCTGGAGTACTACCGGGAGATCCGGGTCGTGAACCTCGGCGCCCAGGTATTGGTGCCCGAGCTTGTTGCGCGGGCGCGCTCCGAGAAGGCGGACGCCGTGCTGGTCAGCCAGGTCGTCACCCAGAAGGACGCGCACATCCACAACACGTCGGCGATGTCGGCGGCGTTCCGTGAGGCGTACCCGTCGGGTGAGGTGCCGTTGCTGGTGGTCGGAGGGCCGCGGTTCGAGGAGGGTTCGGCTGGGTCGCTGGGAGTGGACCGGATCTTCGGGCGGGGTACGACTCCGGGCGAGGTCGCGTCCTACCTGGTCCATGAGCTGGTTGCGGCATGAGCGATCTCGTTGGCGCCGTCGTCACGCATCGGCGCTACGTGCCGTACAGCCACGCCCACTACGCCGGGAACCTGGTCGACGGCGCATACTCGCTCGCTGCCTTTGGTGACGTCGCCACCGAGATGTGCATCCGGACCGACGGCGACGAGGGGTTGTTCGCGTCGTATGCGGACGTCCAGTTCCGCGCGCCGGTCCGGGCCGGTGACGTGATCGAGATCGAGTGCCGGCTGGTTCGGGTCGGGCGGCGGAGCCGCGAGATGGAGTTCGAGGTTCGGGTCGTGGCGCGGGGGCGTTCGACGGCGGAGCGGCCATCGGCGGCCGAGGTGCTCGACCCGCCGATTGTCGCCACGACGGCGCGAGGCACCTGCGTCGTCCCCTGACCCTGACCCGGGTACCTATAGGCGGCAGGGCAGGATGCCGGTATGCAGTTGAGCGCCTGGCCGAGTGCGGTCCACCCGTGGCCGGTGATCCGGGACCTGGCCCTCCACGCCGAGTCGCTCGGGTACCACGGCGTCTGGGTCATGGACCACTTCATGGACAACACCGACGAGGGCGGCGGCCACGTCCTCGAGGGGTTCTCGGTCCTCGCCGCCCTGGCCGCCGTCGTGCCACGGGTCCGGCTCGGCTCACTCGTCGCGGGGAACCTGTACCGCCACCCGGCGGTCCTGGCGAACCAGGCGGTCACCATCGACCAGATCAGTGACGGCCGGTTCGTCCTCGGCCTCGGCGCCGGCTGGCAGGAGAACGAGCACGGCCAGTACGGCATCGAGCTCCCGCCGCCCGGTCCACGGCTGCGACAGTTCGAGGAGGCCTGCCGGGTCGTCCGCGCGCTGCGCGACCAGCACACCGTGACCTTCGACGGTCGCTACTACCAGCTCCGCGACGCCCGGATGGAGCCCAAGCCGGTCGGCCCCATGCCGCTGATGATCGGCGGCGCGGGGGAGCAGGTCATGTCGGGGATCGTTGCTCGCCAGGCCGACGAGTGGAACGTCTGGGGCACGCCGGAGTTCTTCGCCCGCAAGAGCGCCGTGATGACCCGGGCCTGCGAGGAGATCGGTCGCGACCCCGCCACCCTCAAGCGGTCCACCCAGGCGCTGGTGGTCCTCGGCCGCGATCCGGAGCCCGAGGACGGACACCGCGCGATCGGCGGCTCGGTCGAACGTCTCCGCGACACGCTCGGGCAGTATGCGTCGGCCGGAGTCGACGAGTTCATCGTCCCGGACGGCCACCTCCGCGACCCCGCCCGGTCGCGGGAGCTGTACGACCTGCTCGCCGAGGACGTCCTTCCCGGGTTGTGAGACGTCCGGCCGAAGGGCGTCGGCGTGTCGGGCCGCGACACGCCGACCTCGCCGAAAAAGTCTGGCAGCAAACGAAATTCGCCGCCGAGATCCGCGTCGCGCTGACCTGCACGAATGCGCGTTTGCGCAGGTGAACGGCGGGTTGACACCAGGTTTGCACCGAGTAACTTATGGCGCGGTGGTTCACCTGGACGGTCAGCCGCGAGGTTCGGGGAGTGGTTCGGAAGGGGGTTCATCGGCGGCTAGCGCGCGCAGCCGCCGACCAGGCCAAACTCGCCGAAAGGGTCATCAACTGGGCCCGCTTCGCTGACTGGTGGACACTGTGACGGCCCGCGCCGCCTAGTAGACAACAGCACCCGACCGACAGCCGGTCGGCCTGGTGCTGGTCCCAACGGCGGCCCGGGCCGTCACAGTCCCCACCCTCAGCCGGCCACCGAGCGTAGGTCGACACTGACAGCGCGCGTCACGGTCTGAGCACGCTGTCGGCGGCCGGACGGTCGTCGCCACAGTGCCGCGGTTACCGTGGCCGCGTGCCGCTCCTCCCCGCTGCCGCCGCGGGTCCCGCCCGCCTGGTATGCGCGCTGCTCGCCGGGGGAGTGCTCTGCCTGGCCTTCCCCGGACACGACGTCTGGGCCCTCGCCCCGATCGGCGTGGCCCTGCTCGCGGTGGCCACCTGCGGCGCCCGCGCGCGGACCGGGTTCCTCCTCGGCCTGGTCACGGGGCTGGTGTTCTTCGGGTACACGCTCAGCTGGGCCGGCATCGTCGTCGGCGTCGTTCCGTGGGCGGGGCTGGCCGTCTCCCAGGCCCTCTTCGTGGCTCTGCTCGGCGCCGGGACCTCGTTCGTCCAGGGCCGTGGTGACGCCCCGCAGATCCGGCCGGTGGTCGTCGCCCTCGCCTGGGTGGTCCAGGAGGCGCTGCGCGACCGGATCCCGTACGGCGGGTTTCCCTGGGTTCGGCTCGCCTTCAGCCAGGCCGACTCACCGTTCGGGCGGCTGGCGGCCGTGGCCGGGGCCCCGGCGGTGACCTTCGCCGTCGCCCTCGCCGGCGGGCTGCTGGCCGCCGCGCTCTGGAACCTCGGGCCGATGCTGGCCAGCGGGGTCGCCCACGGGCCGCGGCGCGTCCGCGCTCTCGTCGCGCTGGCCGTCGCTGTCCTCGTCGGCCTGGTTGGACTCGCCGTCCCGCTGCCGACGGACGGGGCACCGGCCAACGTCATGGCGGTCCAGGGCAACGTGCCGCGGCCCGGCCTCGACTTCAACGCCGAACGCCGCCAGGTCCTCGACAACCACGTCACCGCCACGGAGAGCGCCGCGGCCGAGGTCGAAGCGGGGACCCGCGCGAAACCCGATCTGGTCGTCTGGCCGGAGAACTCGTCCGACATCGACCCCACCCGCAACAGCGACGCCGCCGCCCAGATCACCCGAGCCCTCGACGCCGTCGGCGTCCCGCTCGTCGTCGGCACCCTCCTCGAGCAACCCGCCCCGGACATCTCGAACGTCGCCCTGCTCTACGAACCCGGTCAGGGCATCACCGCGACCTACGTCAAGCAGCACCCGGTCCCGTTCGCCGAGTACATCCCCAACCGGGACTTCTTCCGCCGGTTCAGCGACAAGGTCGACCTGGTCCGCTCCGACTTCGCCGCGGGTACCGGACCGGTCCTCTTCAGGGTCCCCTCGGCCTCGGGCGGCGAGATCGTCGCCGGCCCGACGATCTGTTTCGAGGTGGCCTACGACGACCTGGTCCGGGAGAACGTCGACCTCGGCGCCAACCTGCTTCTCGTCCAGACCAACAACGCGACCTTCGGCTACACCGACGAGTCGGTGCAGCAGCTGGCCATCTCCCGGATCCGGGCGATGGAGCACGGCCGCTCGGTCGTCCACGTCTCCACGGTCGGCGTGAGCGGCCTCATCACCCCCGACGGAACCGTCCATCAGGCGAGTGCGTTGTTCACGCAGGCCGTCCTGTCCGGAGAGCTACCGCTGCGAAGCGTCCGCACCCTCGCGACAATGGTGGGGCCGTGGCCGGAGTATGCAGCCTGCCTCGCCTTCGCCGCGGTGGTCCTCCTGGCGGGGTTCCGCCGCCGGCCACGCACCGAGACGACCACCGGCATACCGACCGAACAGCCCACGAAGGAACCGCACCGATGACCGACCCGCAGCACCGCCCGCCACTGGGCAGTGTCGTCGTGCTCATCCCGACCTACAACGAGCGCGACAACCTGCCGCGGATCGTCTCCCGGGTGCGGGCTGCCGTCCCGTCCGTCGACCTTCTGGTCCTCGACGACAACTCCCCGGACGGCACCGGCGCGGTCGCCGACGGGCTCGCGGCCGCCGACCCGCAGGTTCACGTGTTGCACCGCCGCGGCAAGGAAGGGCTCGGAGCCGCATACCTCGCCGGCTTCGGCTGGGCGCTCGACCGGGGCTACGCCGCGGCCGTCGAGATGGACGCGGACGGCTCCCACCAGCCCGAGCAGCTGCCGGCCCTGCTGGCCGCGGCCGATCACGCCGACGTCGTCATCGGGTCCCGCTGGACCAAGGGCGGCACGGTGGTCAACTGGCCGCTGTCCCGCAAGGTGCTGAGCGTCGGCGGGAACATCTACGTCAAGGTCATGCTGGGGATGTCGGTCAACGACGCCACCGGCGGGTACCGCGTCTACCGGGCCTCCGCCTTGCGCGAGATGGACCTGCACTCCGTCGAGTCCCAGGGCTACGGGTTCCAGGTCGACATGACCTGGCGGGCGGTCCGGTCCGGTCTCGACGTCGTCGAGGTGCCGATCGAGTTCGTCGAGCGAGAGATCGGCGAGTCCAAGATGAGCGGCAACATCGTCCAGGAGGCGATGGTCAATGTCACCAAGTGGGCGGTGACCCACCGAGTAGACGCCCTGCGCGGGCGCGCCCGGTCGGCCCGGGCCCGCCGGCAGGAGGCCGCATGGCACCGGCTGTGAGGCGTCGCCGCAGCTGGGTCTGGACGATCCTCGTCGTCCTGCTCCTCGTCGTGCCCCTGCTCGAGGTGGTCGTCATCATCGCCGTGGGGCGGGCGATCGGCGGCTGGCCGACCTTCTTCCTGCTCCTTGCGGAGTCGGCGCTCGGCGCCTGGCTGGTCCGCCGGGAGGGCGCCCGGACCTGGCTGGCGCTCCAGGACGCGCTCACCACCGGGAAGATGCCGTCGCGGCCACTGGCCGACGCCGCCCTGGTCCTCGTCGGCGGCGTGCTCCTGCTCGCGCCCGGGTTCATCACCGACATCGTCGGGTTCTTCCTGGTCCTGCCGTTTACCCGCCCGCTGGCCCGCCGGATCCTCGAGGCCGTCGTGGCCCGGAAGCTGCTCGCCGGGGTGTATGCGCAGGGTGTCGCGCCGCCGCCGGGGTACGGGCCGCCGCCGGGGTACGGGCCGCCGCGGGCCCCGCAAGACCGGCGCACCGCCGCTTCCGACGACGTCATCGAGGGCGAAGTCCTCTAGTCTGCCGGCCCGGTGTGGGCTGGCTTGACGCCGATAAGTCCGCAGTTGCGGACTTATCGCTGGCCGATGTCCGGAATGTCGAGAAACAACTCCGCAACTGCGGAGAAGTCGGCACGACGCGGCTGTCGGCTGAGCGTCGGCTGAGATCTCGCTGGGGGTCGCTTCAGATATATCTGGCTACCCTCTGGGCGACCGCGGCGGGTTCTGGGACCCTTTGGAATTGTAATTCCGAAGTGCGGAAGTTTGACACCGTCGTCGTGCCACTCCCTGGAGGTACCGCATGTCCACCTCGAGTCCCGCCGCCCCCGCCCACGACATCCCGAATGCCTCGCCCCGGCTCTACAACGAAGACTTGGCCCCCGCCAAGGAACGCCGCTGGGGCGTCTTCAGCATCTTCAACGTCTGGACGTCAGACGTGCACAGCCTCTTCGGCTACTACCTGGCCGCGAGCCTCTTCCTGCTCTGCGGCAGCTTCTTCCCGTTCCTCATCGCCATCGGGATCGGGTCGCTGGTCATCTTCTTCATCATGAACCTCATCGGGTACGCGGGGGTGAAGACCGGGGTGCCGTACCCGGTTCTCGCGCGGTCGTCCTTCGGAGTGTTCGGCGCCAACCTGCCTGCCCTGATCCGCGCCGTGGTGGCCTGCTTCTGGTACGGCGCCCAGACCGCCGCCGCCTCCGGGGCGGTGGTCGCGCTGCTGACCCGCAACGACTCGATCCTGCAGTTCCACCAGAGCACGCACATGCTGGGTCACTCGACCCTCGAGGTGATCTGCTTCCTCGTGATCTGGGCGGCTCAGCTGCTCATCATCCAGAACGGCATGGAGACCGTTCGTAAGTTCCAGGACTTCGCCGGTCCGGCCGTGTGGGTGATGATGCTCATCCTCGCGATCTGGCTGTGCGTCAAGGCCGGCGGCTTCTCGTTCGACCACCAGATCCCGGAGGACGTCATCCTCGAGGCGACCGCGGATTCGGGCGTGACCGGCACGCCCGGGTCGTTCCCGGCGCTCGCCGCGGCGGCCGCCACGTGGGTCACCTACTTCGCCGCGCTGTACCTCAACTTCTGCGACTTCTCCCGGTTCGCCAAGGACAAGGACACGGTCCGGAAGGGCAACCTCTGGGGCCTGCCGGTCAACCTCATCCTCTTCTCCCTGGTCGCCGGCGTGACCACCATCGCGGCGTTCCGGGTCTACAACGAGGTGCTGCTCCACCCCGAGCAGATCTCGGCGAAGTTCGACAGCTGGTTCCTCGCGCTGCTCGCGGCCCTGACCTTCGCCGTGGCGACGCTGGGCATCAACGTCGTGGCCAACTTCGTCTCACCGGCGTTCGACTTCGCGAACGTCTTCCCCAGCAAGATCTCGTTCAAGCGGGGTGGCGTCATCGCCGCCCTCATCGCCCTGGTGCTGTACCCGTTCGCACCGTGGGAGGGCGACGTCGCCGGGTTCGTCAACGCCATCGGCGCCACCATGGGCCCACTGCTCGGCGTGATCCTCGTCGACTACTACCTCATCGCCCGGCAGAACCTCAACGTGCCGCAGCTCTACGTCGAGCACGGGGAGTACCGGTTCCTCGGTGGGTGGAACATCAACGCGCTCGTCGCCACGGCGATCGGCGCGCTGTTCTCCAGCGTGCTCCCGCACATCGGGACGATCCTGCCCTCCTGGTGGAGCACTTACGGCTGGTTCTTCGGTGTCGCCATCGGTGGCCTGGTCTACTTCGGCATGGAACGGCTCCGGCCGCGCCGCCCGGTGACCACTCCCGAACCGGCGCCGACGCCCGTCAGCGGCTGAGCCGCATACGCGAAAGGGCCCCGTCCGCAAGAACTGGACGGGGCCCCTCGCTGGTCTGCGTATGCGCGTCAGGCGGTGCGCTTGGTCGTCGGCTTCTCGCCGCGGGACGCGCGCAGGAGCGTGAGGCGCTCCTCGAGGAGCTCCTCGAGCTCGGGGATCGAGCGGCGCTCCAGCAGCATGTCCCAGTGGGTGCGGACGTGCTTGGTCTCCTTGGGCGTCGGCTCCGGGCCGTCGAGCAGCTTGGCCTCGTTGCCACACCGGCACTCCCACACCGGCGGCACGTCGGCCTCGACGCTGAACGGCAGCTCGATGCGGTGCCCTTGTGGGCAGACATAGGTAGTGATGCGGCGCTCACTGGGAACGACGCCGGTCTCCGACTCGAAGCTGAAGGTGCTCAGCCGCGTGCCGCGTAACGTACGGTCAGCCATCTCGATATCCCTCCGACGATCACGTCGCGCGGCGCTTGTCCCATGCCCACCCACGACTCATTCGGTTCCAACGACCCTTCCGGATGCGTTGTTCCACGCAGGCCATGTGTTCAGGCAACCGAGACCTGTTTGTGATGCGAATCACAAGGAGGGAGACGACAACAGGCGGAGCTCGGTTCAGATGACGGCCGGCACCTCGTTGCCCGCCGCCTCGATGCCTTCGCGCATCCGCACCCGGGACAGCAGGATCGCGCCGACGACGAAGAACACGACGAGCGCGACGATGGCCCAGCGGTACGAGTGGGTGAACTGGTAGACGAGGCCGAAGGTCAGCGTCCCGAACCAGCTCGTGCCTCGTTCCATGGCCTGGTAGAGGCTGAAGAACTCCGCTTCGCGCCCGCGGGGGATGAGCTGGCTGTACATCGACCGCGACAGCGCCTGGCTCCCACCGAGGACCAGCCCGATGAGGAGAGCCAGGGCGACGAAGAGCACGATGCTCTTCGCCGGCACGAAGAACGCGACGACAACGATGACCGTCCAGATGCCGAGGCTGAGCAGGACGGTTCGCCAGGCGCCGATCCGCGCCGCCACCCTCGCAAAGATCACGGACCCGAAGAACGCGACGAACTGGACGAAGAGGAACACCCCGAGCACCGTCGACTGCGAGAACTGGAGCTCCTCGATGCCGTAGAGGCTGGAGTTGCCGATGACGGTCTGGATGCCGTCGTTGAAGAACAGGTATGCCAGCAGGAACAGCATCGTCTGGGGGAAGAGCCGCAACTCCTTGAAGGTGTCGCGGAGCTGGGCGAAGCTGCCGCCGACGACACCGCGTGAACGCTCGACGGGTGTCGCCAGGGTGCCGGCGACGTGGCGCAGGCCGAGCACTGGGATGAGGGTGAACAGGCCCCACCACAGACCCGCCGACAACAGCGAGATCCGGGTCGACATCGACCGGTCCAGGCCGAGGTTGGTGTGGAACAGGTCGAGGGCGAAGTTGAGGGCGAGGAGGATGCCGCCGCCGAGGTACCCGAAGCCCCAGCCCTTGGACGAGACCCGGTCCCGGTCGTCCGGCGAGGCGATCCGGACCAGCAACGAGTCGTAGATGACGAGCGACGACCCGAGCGCCAGGTTGGCGATGAGGAGCAGGAGGACGCCGAGCTGCCAGTTGGTCCCGGAGACGAAGAACATCGCCGTGGCGGCGGCGGCGCCGAGCCAGGCGAAGCCGGCGAGCATCCGGGTCGGCCGGCGGCTCCGGTCGGCGATGCCGCCGACGACGATGAGGACGAGGACCGAGATGATCGTCGAGACCGTGACCGTGTAGGCGAACAGCGAGCCGGGGGAGACGGGGATCCCGAACAGGCTGAGCGTCGCGGTGCACCGCTCACCCTCGGGCAGGTCGGGGCAAGCGGCCTGCGTGGCGACCGAGGTGAGGTACGGCGCCATGAGAACGGTGGCCGTCGTCGTGACGTAGGCCGAGTTGGCCCAGTCGTAGAAGTACCAGGCCCGCTGCTCCCGGGTCTCCCGCCCCGCGGGGGAGGGGGCGGTGACGGCGACGTCGTCGGTCATGGGCCGAAGCGTGGCATACCGCCGGCGCGGAAAACGGGCTCCCCGCGCAGACCGCGAGGGCAGCCTTCCGGGCGGAGGTAGAACCGAATGCTGGAGCGCTCGGTTCTACCTCCGCCCGGGAACGAGCGGGAAAGCGTGGGCCGTCTTAGTGGCGGAGCCGGTGCTCCTCTACGCGCAGCACCGGGCGGTTGCTGCGGATCGTCGACAGGGGGTCGATCCGCCGCTTGATCACGGCCAGTCGGGACCGCGTCTCAGCGTCCCAGACGCGGTCGAGGTCGCCGCCGGTACCGAGGAAGTTCGGGACGGTCCGACCGTCGGTGTGCTCCGCGAGCATCCCGTCCAGCGCGGCGAAGGCCCCCGCGATCGCCTCGGCGAGACCCGGAGCAGCGGGGACGCCCATGGTGAACAGCAGGTACGGCTGGTCGAGGTGGCCGGCGGCCCCGTCGCCCTCGCTGGACCGGCTGAACGCGCCGCCGAGGTGCCGGATCTGCAGCAGTGCCAACGGCGATCGGCTCCCTTCGCCGATCGCCCCGACCAGGGCGTCGATGGTCTCGTCGGACAGGTCGTCGAGGAACATCGAGTGGTCGAGGAACGGCATCGGCTGGGTGGGCTCGTCGGCTATGGCGGCGAGCTGCGCCATCGGGACGACGCCCACGGCGTCGAGGACGGCGCCCTCGATCGCGCGGAACGGGGCCAGCAGCCGTTCGCCCTCGGCCGGGTCGCCGAGGTACGCCACGGCCAGCGCGGCGAACGCCTGGCCGCGCAGGAACTCGGGCATCGCCGGGTCCGGCGGGAACTGGTACGTGTGGTACCAGAGCGTGAGCGTCTCCGGCGCGGTCTCCGTGGCCTCCCGGAACGCCGGCAGCACGGCGGGCATCTGCGCGACCGGCCAGAGGATCCGGCCCCCGTAGACGTCGCCGCCCGGGTGCAGCGCGAGGTCGAGGCTGAGGATGATCCCGAAGTCGCCGCCGCCCCCGCGGATCGCCCAGAACACGTCGGAGTGCTCGGTGGCCGACACCTCCAGGACCCGGCCGAACGGGTCGACCAGGGTGGCCCCGAGGATGCTGTTGGCGCCGAGCCCGTAGGCGCGGCCGAACCAGCTCATCCCACCGGTGATGGTCATCCCGACGACCGACGGGTCCGGGTTGCTCCCGGGCAGGTAGGTCAGGCCGGTGCCCTCGAGGGCGGCGAGCAGCTCGCCGGCCTTGACGCCGGCACCGACCGTGACGCGGCGGGCGGCGGCGTCGACGGCGATGGTGTCAAGGCTGCGAGTACGCAGGAGCAGCACGTTCTCCAGCGTGCTCGTGGCACCGTGGCCGACCGGCTGGGCGGTCACCTGGACGCCGTGCTCGACCGCCCAGCGAACGGCGACCTGGACGTCCGCGGCATCGCGGACCTCGAGGACCGCGAGCGGCCGCTGGACGACGGTGACAGACCACGGCATCCGCGCGCGGTCCCAGCCGGCGTCGGTCGGGGTGGTGAGGACTCCGGTGACGGCGGCGCGCAGCTCGTCCAGCGCGCGGGTCCGGTCCGGGATGGTGGGGATCTGGGTGAGGGTCATGACGGCGGTCCTTCCAGGGAGAGCTCGGTGGTATGCGCCGAGCCTCGACAGAGCCGCTAACCGCCCACTTTCCGCGCACCAACCGCAACCGGGAGGGGCCAGACCTCGTCGGCGTCGACGCCCAGCTCGCCGGCCAGCGCGGCGGCCCGGCGGCCCCAGGCCCGGTTGCCGATCGACCGGTCGAAAGCCAGAGCAGCCCGGGTATGCGTGCGCGCCGCCTCCTCGTCGCCGAGGGCGCGGGCGGCGAGGGCGAGGAAGTAGTCGACTGAGCCGAGGCAGTCGATGCTCCCGTAGGTGACGACCTCCGTCGGGTCGCGATCCAGGTCGGTCATCCGGTCGACGGCGTCACGAACCGCGGCTTCGTCGCCGGCCAGTGCGAACACCGCCACCCGGAGGCAGATCCCGGCGCGGGAGGCGTAGTTGCGGCCGCGCGGGTCCGCCGGCGGCCCGAGGAGGGCCACGGCGCCATCGATGTCCCCGGACTCCGCCACCGCGTGGGCCACCAGGGCGCGTAGGACCGAGCTCGGGTTCTCAGCGACCGCCCGCTGGGCGTCCGCGGGCACCGGTGTGCCCACCGGTGCCCGCCGGACCAGGTGCATCGCCGTCAGCTCGTCCATGGCGATGAACCGGGCCCGCTGGTGCCGTTCCAGGGCGGCATCGCCGAGCGCGTCGGCGTCCGGGCTCTCCTGGGCAACCGCGCGCATGAAACGCCACCAGGCGATGGGGATGTCCGCCCCCGTGTGCCGCAGCCGGGCGGCGGCCGCGAAGCACCGTTCCATGACGGCGTCGGACTCGGCCACCCGTCCGGTGCGGTAGAGCGCCGCGCCGTACTGCCACAGGGCGTGCACCTCGGTCTCGCCGGTCACCGGCAGGCTGAGCAGCTCCTCGCCGAGCTGGACCCGGTCGCGAGCGGTGAGCGACCCCCACGAGGCCAGGGCACGCAGTAGCAGGACGCCGACCAGGACGTCGTCGTCGCCGGTGCGGCGGGCGAGCTCGACCGAGCGGCGACCGTACTCGTCAGCCACGGCCGCGTCGAAGCCGAAGTAGTGCTCCATCTGGAGGCAGGCCAGGACGCGGGCCTTCAGCGCGCCGTCGGCGTCGTCGTCGAGGTGGTGGAGGCAGGCCTCGAGCGTGCCGATCATCTTCTCGTCGACCACCCCGAACGCCCGCCAGCTCCACGCGCCCTGGCCGGCGAAGCTCGTGGCGGCCGCGGCGACGAGGTCCCACCGACCGAGGTCGTGAGCGATCGCGACGGCTTCGTCGACGGTGACCCGGGCGCCGTCGATGTCGGCCAGCCGCAGCTGGGCCGCCGTGGTGCCCCGAAGCAGCTCGTATCGGTGGAGCGAATCGTCCCGCCGGCCAAAGGTCTCCGTCTCTACCGCCTGCTGCCAGAGCGGGAGCGCCTCATCGAAGGCGTGCCGGCTCTCCGCCTGGCGGGCCGCGGCGGTCAGGTCGACGACGGCCAGGTCGGCGAGGTCCGGCCCGAGGACGGCGGCGATCCGGGCGTGGTGGGCGAGGTCGGTGACGAGCTCGGGGTCGGCGCGGCGGCGAAGTGCGGCGGCCAGGGTCGCGTGCATCCGCAGGCGGCGGCCCGACGGGATCGCCGCATAGACGCCCTCCCGAGTCAACGCGTGGGTGAACTGGTACCGGGCGCCGTCGCTGGCCACCAGCCCGCTGGCCACGCACAGGTCCAGACCGTCGAGCACCTCGTCGAGCGGCTCCTCGGTCACCTCGGAAAGAACGTCCGGGTCGAGGTTGCGGCCCGCGACTGAACCGTGGTCGAGCAGCACCCGGGCCGGAGCCGGCATCCGGCCGATCCGCAGCCTGATCACGTCGCGGACGCCCTCGGGCACGGGGAGCGAGGCGGCGTCTGCGGGGTCCACCGTGCCGCGCGCCTCGAGCAACTTGGCCAGCTCGAGCAGGTAGAACGGGTTCCCCTCGGTGCGACGGGTCAGCACAGCGGCCAGGGACGGGTCGGTGCTCCCGAGGGACCGCTCAAGCAGCTCACTGACCTCCGGCCCGGCGAGGCCCTCGAGGGTCACCCGTCGCGCCCCCGTCCGGGCCAGGGCCGCGAGCGCCGCAGTGAGCGCTTCCGATCCGCCATCGGGAGCGTCGACCGAACGCCGCGTCACGGCGAGGGCGACCGGCGCATCGTCCAGCGCCTCGGCGGCGTACCCGAGGAGCCGCAGCGACGAGGCATCGGCCCAGTGGATGTCCTCGAGGACGACCAACAGCGGAGCCGAGGAACTTGCGGAGCGGAGCAGCTCACATACTGCGTCGTAGGTGCGGAACGCCGCCGAGCCCGCGTCGAGCACGGGGTCGGTGCCCTCAGCCGATCCCAGCAGCCGGGCGACCTCCGGCGAGGGGGCTGACCCCGCCAGCTGCCGCAGCACCGGACGCCACGGCCAGAACGGCGGCGCGACGTCGGCCTCGTGGCACCGGCCGACCGCGACCTGCACCCCTCGCGCCCTCGCGCGGGTGACCAGCTCGCCGACCAGCCGCGACTTGCCGATCCCCGGCTCGCCGCCGATGACCAGCAGCCCGGAACCGCCCGCAACCAGGCCGGCGAGCAGGCTGTCGACCTCGGCCACGGCGTCACCACGGCCGACCAGCCCGGAGTCCTCAGCGGGAGCAGCCGTCGGCGCGGGGGAGTGGCCCGCCGGCTCCGGTGCGGCAAGCCGGTCCGACTGCGTGAGGATGTCGGACTCGAGCCGGCGGATCTCCTCGGACGGGTCGACGCCGAGCTCGTCGGCGAGCCCGGTTCGCAGCGTTCGCAACGTCTCCAGGGCCTCGGCCTGCCGACCGGAGCGGTACTGCGCGAGAGCCAGTCGTCCCCACAGCCGCTCCCGGAACGGGTGGGCGCGAGCGACATCCGTCAGGCCACGCGCCGCCGCTTCCGGTTGCCCGAGGTCGAGCAGGGCCGAGCCCCGGGCCTCGACGACCGCCTGGCGAAGCTCGGCCAGGCGGTCCGCCTCCACCCGAAGCGGCTCGACGTCGTCGTGGTCGGGGTACGGGTCGCCGGCCCAGACCGCCAGGGCGGCATCGGCGAGGTCGACCCGGTCCGATCCCGTTGCTGCGAGGGCCGTTTCGGCCCGCTCGGCGAACTCCCACGCGTCGACCGACGCGACCGGCGCGTGGACCGCATACCCACCGGCGGTGCTGACCAGCCGCCTCGCGGCAGCGCGGGCGGTGCGGTCGGGCTCGAGGACTCCGCGCAGCCGAGAGACCGCCACCTGCAGCGACGCGAGCGCGCGTGGGGGCGCTTCGTCGCCCCAGACCTCCGCGACCAGGCGGTCGGCCGAGACCGGCGCACCATGGGCGGCGAGCAGCAGTGAGAGGATCAGCCGTTCCCGGCGCTGCGGGACGGTATGCCGGACGCCGTCCACCTCGACCATGAGGGGGCCGAGCACGCGGTAGCGGACATCGACCACGGGGTCATCGTGCCGTGCCCTGCTGCGCGCCGTGCGGCTACGGCCAGAAACCGGGCCTTCCGGCTGGCACGATGCTCGCATGAGCCAGTCGGCTGCTGGGGCAGCGACCGACGAGCGGGGACCGTCACGTCGCTCCGGCAATCGGATGGAGCGCTCCGACTGGGTCATCGTCGGGCTGTCCGTGGCGTTCACGGTCGCCGCCGGCCTGGCCCACTACCTCGGCGGCGGTGCGGTGTTCGCGTTCGTGGCAGCGGCCGCCGCGGTGACCCTGCTGGCCGCGCTGGTGGGGCGGTCGGTCGAGCAGCTCGGTGACCGGTTCGGACCCGGAGCGACGGGGGTGCTGCAGTCGGCGCTGGGTAACCTGCCCGAGCTGTTCATCTCGCTGTTCGCCCTCAAGGCCGGCCTCGTCGCCGTCGTCCAGGCCGCACTGATCGGCTCCATCCTCGCGAACCTGCTGCTGGTCCTCGGGCTCTGCTTCATCGTCGGCGGCCTCAAGCACGGCCCCCAGCGCCTGGACAGCGGCCGGGCCCGCGCGATCACCGCGCTGATGCTGGTCTCGGTGGCGGCCATGGTGATGCCGTCGGTCGCCAACCTCATCCACGCGCCGGCCGCCAGCCACGAGACGACGTTGTCGGTCATCGCCTCGATCGTCCTACTGCTGCTCTTCGTGCTCACCCTGCCGGCGTCCTTGCGGCGGGGCGACAACCCGGGCCGGCCGGGGGAGGGACCGGCCGAACCGCCGCGCTGGAAGCTGTCGTTCGCCGTCGGGATGCTCGCGGCGAGCGCCGTGGCCGCGGCTTTCGTCTCCGACTGGTTCGTCGATGCGCTGCAGCCGGCGATGGACGCGATCGGCATCTCGGAGGCGTTCGCCGGACTCGTCGTCGTCGCCATCGCCGGCAACGCGATCGAGAACGTCGTGGGGGTCCAGCTGGCCGCCAAGAACCGCTCGGAGTACGCCTTCGCGGTGGTCATCAACTCGCCGCTGCAGATCGCGCTGGTTCTCGCGCCGCTGCTGGTGATCCTCTCGGCCGTGCTGGGGTTCGCGGCGCTGACGCTGGTCTTCTCGCCGCTGCTGGTCGTCTCGGTGGCGATCGCCGTGCTGCTCACGGCGTTCATCACCTTCGACGGGAAGTCGACGTGGATCGAGGGCGCCGGGCTGGTCGCCCTCTACGTGGTCATCGCGTCGACGTTCTGGTGGGGCTGAGGAACTCCGCCAGCACGTCAGTCATGGCGGCTTCGTCCCAGCCGTGGTTGCTGCCCTTGACCGTGCGCGCCTGCGCGTCGGGCATCGCCCGCTCCAAGGTTGCGGCGGCCGCGGTGAAGAGGGGGAGGGGGTCCTCGCCAGACATCACCAGGGTGGGCTGGCCGATGCCTCCGAACAGCTGGTCCGGCGACGCGGACTGCGACCAGTTCACGACGGCGAGGTCGTACCCGAGGCTCGGCGCCATCGCGGTCATCGCCGCCCAATAGGGGCTGGCCTTCGCCCCCTCCAGCCACTCGCGCGGCATGTCCTTCATGTACCGCTCCACCGCACCGCCGTGGTCGCCGGCCACGACGAGCCGGCGCAGCTCGCGCTGTTCCGCGCCGCCGTCGCCCGGTTCCTGGGGAAGCGGAATCTCGAACAGCGCGAGGTGGCTGACGTCGAGACCGCACGTCGCCGCATACAGGCAGAGCTGCGCGCCTGACGACCAGCCGAAGAGGGCCGCCCGGCCGCCGACCAGCCCGAGGATTGCCTCGAGGTCCTCGACCTCCCGTTGCGGGTCCCACTCGGCGAGGGGTGCCGCGTCGCCGCTGTCGCCCCGGGCTCGGCGGTCGTAGGCGATCGTGGTGAGCCCGCGCGCGGCGAGCGCGGTGGCGAGCCCCGTCGCGGATCCCCGCAGGTTCAGCGCGGCGGTGACGAATACGACGGCGGGTCCCTCGCCCTGCCGGTCGTAGGCGATCGGCGTGCCGTCGCGCGAGTTCACGGTGTCGGTCATGCGGGTCCTGACCTTCTCGAACTGCAGAACTCATCGGGCTTGGTGACGATGAGGTATGCCGAGTGTCAGCGCACTTTCAGGGTCAGCATTCCGCCGGCCGACGTCATCGACTACCTCAAGGACTTCGCGAACACCGTGGAGTGGGACCCGGGTACCCAGTCGTGCACGCAGAACGGCTC
>DASTNV010000238.1:0-4642 GCA_035762725.1 Lapillicoccus sp.
CGGGTGGTGTTCCGCTACGTGCCCGATGCAGACGGACGCAACCCCAACGGCTCCTACCGCCACATCGCGGGCATCACCAACGACCGCGGCAACATCGTGGGCCTCATGCCACACCCTGAGCACGCTGTCGAGGAGGGCTACGGCCCGAGCCTCGACGGCCTCCCGTTCTTCACGTCCGTCCTGAAGCAGGTTGTCAGCGCATGAGCACCACGTCGCAGACCAGCACCACCCATGCCCCGCACGTCGACACGGTCGCGAACGCGGGGGCCACTCCCGACCACGAGCAGCCCTGGGTCGAGCTCGGCCTGAAGCAGGACGAGTACGAGCGGATCCGCGAGATCCTCGGCCGCAGGCCGACCGACGCCGAGCTGGCCATGTACTCGGTCATGTGGTCGGAGCACTGCTCGTACAAGTCGTCGAAGATCCACTTCTCGCTCTGGGGCGAGAACACCACCGACGAGATGCGCGAGAAACTGCTCGTGGGCATCGGCGAGAACGCGGGCGTCGTCGACATCGGCGACGGCTGGGCCGTGACGTTCAAGGTCGAGTCGCACAACCACCCGTCGTACGTCGAGCCGTACCAGGGCGCCGCGACCGGGGTCGGCGGGATCGTCCGCGACATCATGTCGATGGGCGCTCGGCCGATCGCGGTCATGGACCCGCTCCGGTTCGGTAACCTCCACCACCCCGACACGCTGCGCGTCTTGCCCGGAATCGTCGCGGGCATCGGCGGTTACGGGAACTGCCTGGGCCTGCCGAACATCGGCGGTGAAGTCGTCTTCGACGACTGCTACCAAGGGAATCCGCTCGTCAACGCCCTCTGCGTCGGCGCGATGCGGATCGAGGACATCCACCTCGCGTCCGCGCGCGGCGCCGGCAACAAGGTGATCCTCTTCGGCGCCAAGACCGGCGGCGACGGGATCGGTGGCGTCTCGGTGCTCGCCTCCGAGACCTTCGACGAGGGTGGCCCGACCAAGCGCCCCGCGGTGCAGGTCGGCGACCCGTTCGCCGAGAAGGTCCTCATCGAGTGCTGCCTCGACCTCTACGCCGCGAAGGTGGTCGCCGGCATACAGGACCTGGGTGGGGCCGGATTATCCTGTGCCACAAGCGAACTCGCGTCCAATGGCGACGGTGGTATGCGTGTCGAGCTCGAGCGCGTACCCCTGCGGGACGCAACGCTCCGACCCGAGGAGATCCTCATGTCGGAGTCGCAGGAGCGGATGATGGCGGTGGTCGAGCCGCGACACCTCGACCGGTTCCTCGAGATCACCGACAAGTGGGACGTCGAGGCCACGGTCATCGGTGAGGTGACGGACGGCGACCGGCTGGTCATCACCTGGCACGGAGAGACGATCGTCGACGTACCGCCCCGATCGGTGGCGCACGACGGCCCCGTCTACAACCGGCCGCTGGCCCGACCCGCATACCTGGATGCTTTGCAGGAGAACGGAACTCACGGTCTCGAGCGCCCGGTCACCGGCAAGCAGCTGCTCGCCACCCTGCTCACTCTCCTGGGCAGCCCGAACCTCTGCGACAAGTCATGGGTGACCAAGCAGTACGACCGCTACGTCATGGGCAACACCGCGCTGGCCATGCCCGACGACGCCGGCGTGGTCCGCGTCGACGAGGAGAGCGGCCGCGGGGTCGCGATCTCCACCGACTGCAACGGCCGGTTCGCGAAGCTCGACCCGTATGCCGGTGCGCAGCTGGCGCTGGCCGAGGCCTACCGCAACGTCGCGACGGCTGGAGCGGCGCCTTTGGCCGTCACGGACTGCCTCAACTTCGGATCACCCGAGGACCCGGGCGTGATGTGGCAGTTCCGCGAGGCGGTCCGTGGGATCGCAGAAGGCTGCAAGGCGTTGGGGATCCCGGTCACCGGCGGGAACGTGTCGTTCTACAACCAGACCGGGGAGGTGGCGATCCACCCGACGCCGGTGGTCGGTGTGCTCGGTGTCATGGACGATGTCGCCGCCCGTACGTCGACGGGGTTCCGGACCGACGGGTCGCCGATCTTCCTCATCGGGACGACCCGTGACGAGCTGGACGGGTCGGAGTGGGCGCACGTCGTGCACGGCCACCTCGGTGGCCGGCCGCCGTTTTACGACCTGGACCACGAAGAGCGGCTCGCCGGCCTGCTCATCGAGGCGGCCACGGAGGGCTACCTCGACGCTGCCCACGACCTGTCCGAGGGTGGCCTCGCGCAGGCGCTGTCCGAGGCAGTGTTGCGGCACGGCGTCGGTGCCCAGGTCGCGGTCAAGCACGTGCACGAGGACGCGTTCGTCGCGCTCTTCTCCGAGTCGGCCGGTCGCGTACTCGTGTCTGTCGTGCCCGGGAGCGAGCACGACTTCCTGGAGCTGGCCGAGCGGTCGAACCTGCCCGTGGTGCGGCTGGGTCACGTGGGCGCCGAGGTCGACGGCCTTGTTGTGGAGCACCTCTTCGACGTCGACCTGGTGACCCTGCGCGACCGCCACACCGGCACGTTGCCGGCCGTTCTTGGTGACTGAACATCAGCGCAGGTGCCAGCGACCCGGGTCCGGTGGAGCCGGGGACTCTTCCGCCTCGGCGTCAGTAAGAGGCCGCGCTCCTGACACCATCCGCTCGACGTCGGCGCCGTGGCGCACCCCGGCCGGGACGGCCATCCGCGACACACTGCGTCGAACGGAGTCCGCGTCGAGCGGCGTCGAGCCGGCCACCACTACCGAGTTGCCGAACCGCCTCCCCCGAAGCACCTCGAAGGTCGCCACCACCAGCCGGTCGGCGTAGCCCGCAGCCGTCACCGTTGCCAGTACCCGCCCGAGGAACCGGCGTACCGGCTGGTCGGCGATGTTGAGCATCACGACTCCGCTCGGACGGAGCACCCGCCGGACGTCGGTCAGGTACTCCACCGTGGTGAGCTCGGCCGGGACCCGGCCGCGCGCATACGCATCGACCACCACGACGTCGGCGCTGGCACCCCCGAGTGCCCGCATACCGGTCACGCCGTCCACCGGTCGGACGCGGATCCGGTGGCGGCGCGGGAGCGGCAGCTCACGGCGCACGATCTCGGTAAGTTCGACATCGGGTTCGAGAACGATCTGTGGTGACCCCGGCCGGGTGGCCTCGACCCAGCGCGGAAAGGTCAGGCCGGCGCCACCGACGTGCGTGACCGCGAGCGGGCCTGCCGGCAGCGACCCGACGACGAGAGCGAAGTGCTGGACGTATTCGAAGACGAGGAGCAGTGGGTCGTCCGGCTGGACGTAGGACTGTGGCGTTCCCTCGACGACGACGGTGACCCCGCCGTGCGGGTCGCGGTCGAGCCGCACGCGGTCAGCCACCGGACACGTCCAGCAGGACCTCCCGCTGCTCGCCGTACGCGGTGAAGCCGAGGCCGCGCAGGATCGGGCTGGACGTCTCGCGCCGGCCCAGGCTGAGGCCCAGCGTCGCTCCGGCCGCCTTCGCGAGCCGTAACCGCTCCGCGAGCACGGCCCGGTACGCGCCACGCTTCCGCAGCTCGGTATGCGTCGCCCCGCCCCACAGCCGGGCCACCGGCCCCACCAGGGTCCAGCCACCGGTGGCGGCGGGCCGGCCGTCGACGTACGACACGACCCGACCGACCGGCCCTTCCGGGAGACCATCCCGCAGCTCGGCGAGGCCTTCCGCGACCCGCTGTTCGGTGACCCGCTCGCCCTCGAACGCGTTGCTGCTGACGAGCAGCGCGTCCCGCAGCGTCGCCTCGTCCGTGACACTCCGGACCGAGACGTCCGGGGGGACCGCGACGTCGGGCACGGCCTCCCCGATCGGGATGGCCAGGACGTCGAGCGTTGCCTCGACCGTTGCACCGCGCCGGAGCAGCTCGGCCTCGAGGTCTCGCGGTTCAGTGGAGTCGGAGAGGCGCCAGCTGAGTCGCTGCTGCCCCCACTCCTCGGCGACCGCCACCACCTCGTCGACCAGCGCTCCCGCCGCTCGACCCGACCCGAAGACGCGAACCAGCACCGGCAGACCCATGTAGTCGGGCGGCATCACCGCGAGGAACTCGTCCGTCCGCCGGTGGCGCCCGTCGCGCGGCAGCCACGCCCACTCGTTGGCGGCGGCGAGAACCGACACTGCATCCCAACCCGCACCCGTCACGCGGGTAGCGTGGCACGGTGCGATTCGGCCTGGCCATTCTCCCCGAGCGTCCGTGGTCCGAGGCCGAGCGACAGTGGCGTTCTGCGGAGGACCTGGGCTTCGACCACGCGTGGACGTACGACCACATCGTGTGGGCGGGACTGCCGGACTCGCCCTGGTACGGCACGACGCCGACCCTCACCGCTGCCGCGCTGGTGACTTCCGGGATCGGGCTCGGCACCTTCGTCAGCTCGCCGAACTTCCGCCACCCGGCGGTGTTCTACCGCGACATCCAGTCCCTCGACGACATCTCCGGTGGCCGGTTCCTCCTCGGCGTGGGCAACGGCGCAGACCTCGACTCGGGGATCCTCGGCGGCCCGACCCTCTCCCGTCGGGAGCGGGTGGACCGGTTCCAGGAGTTCACCCGGCTGCTGCTCCAGCTGCGCGACGAGGACCACGTGACCAGCTCTGGTCAGTGGTTCTCGAGCCACGACATGCGGACCCTGCCGCGACTGCGCCACGTTCCTGTCCTCATCGCGGCGAACGGCCCGCGCTC
>DASTNV010000239.1:0-3491 GCA_035762725.1 Lapillicoccus sp.
GACGATGCAGTACCTCTACAAGGACGGGTCGGAGTTCGTCTTCATGGACACCGACACCTACGACCAGATCCACGTCAACTCCGACACGGTCGGCACCGCGGCGGACTACATGCTGGAGAACCAGAACGCCATCGTCGCCACCCACGACGGCGTACCTCTCTACGTCGAGCTGCCGGCGTCCGTGGTCCTCGAGATCACGCATACCGAGCCCGGCCTGCAGGGGGACCGCACGACGGGCGGCACCAAGCCGGCCACCCTCGAGACCGGCGCCCAGATCGCCGTGCCGCTGTTCCTCGAGACCGGCACCCGGGTCAAGGTCGACACCCGCGACGGCTCCTACCTGGGTCGCGTCAACTGAGCGTCGACTGACGGTGGCCGCTCGATCGAAAGCCCGTAAACGCGCGCTGGACCTGCTCTTCGAGGCGGACCAGCGCAGCGTCAATGCGGGCACTCTGCTGGCCGAGCGGCAGGCCGACCCCGGCGACCAGCCGACGATGAACCCGTACACCGCGGAGATCGTCGAGGGCGTCGTGGCCCACTGGGCCGAGATCGACGAGCTCCTCACGACGTACTCCCACGGCTGGACCCTGCCGCGGATGCCGGGTGTCGACCGAGCCATCCTGCGGCTCGGCGCCTGGGAAGTGGTCTGGAACGACCAAGTCCCCGACGGCGTGGCCATCTCCGAGGCGGTCGAGCGGGCTCGCACCCTCTCGACCGACGACTCTCCGTCGTTCGTCAACGGGCTGCTGGCTCGCCTCGCCGAGGTCAAGCCGACGCTCGTCTGACCGCGGTTCGTGCGGCTGGGGTACGAAATTCGGTGCGGTTCAGAGCACGAACGGGGTCTACAGCGGACGGCCGAGCGGGTTGGCGACGAACTCGCCACCCAGCTCGGGCGGCTGGCTGGGGTCAGACGGCTGGAGCTCCGACGCATACCGGGCGGAGTCGTCGACCGGCCGGTACCCGATCGCCGCCCCGCCCGCCGGGGACCACCACGACGTCGTGTTGGCCGAGATGCCCCAGACCGTGTGGAACCCGGTGACGGCCGGCTCGAGCGCCGCCTCGACGAGCCGCGCGACATCGCCGGGGGAGAGCCAGATCTCCGCGCCACGCTCGTCGGCCGGATGCGCCGAGCACCAGCCGATCCGCAGGTTGACTACGGTCAGGCCGTAGCGGTCGTGGTACAGCCGGCCGAGGGTCTCCACCGCCGCCTTGCTCCAGCCGTAGAACGAGTCCGGCCGTGGCGCCACGTCGTCGGCCAGCAGTGAGCCGTTCGCCGGTCGCGTCCAGTACCCCGTCGCGTGGTTGCTGGACGCCACCACCACCGTCCGGACCCCGGCCTCGGCCGCCGCGTGCAGCACCGCCTGCGAGCCACTGACGTTCACGTCCAGGATGTCCGCCCACGGCGCTTCGGTAGGGATGCCGGCCAGATGGACGACGGCGTCCGCGCCGGCGACCAGCCGCGCCACGAGGTCGCGGTCGGTGACCGACCCGACCAGGACCTCCTCGTCGTTCGTCGGATTCGCCGCAGCAGTGGTGTCGAACAGCCGGAGCACGCGGCCGGGCCGATGGAGTCCCTCGCGCAGGAACCCGCCGATCCGGCCGGCGCCACCGGTCACGGCCACCACCTGCTGAGAAGCGTTGCTCACGGCCGAGAGCGTATGGGTGAATCCGCCACCCGGACGTGGACACATCACCAGACTGTGCGCATGGGTGACACTCAGGTCCTTGTTGCTGGGGCTGGTCCGGTCGGCTTGACCGCCGCCATCGAGCTGCGCAGCCGCGGCATCGACGTCCGGATCGTCGACCAGCTCGCCGATCCGCAGGACTACGCCAAGGCGGTCGGCGTCCAGCCGCGCACCCTCGAGATCTGGGAGGGCATGGGCATCGTCCGGTCGGCCCTCAACGAGGCCACCGACTTCGCCGGCCAGATCGTCTACGTCGATGGCCAGGAGTCCGCCCGGCTCGCGATCCCCGCCCTGCCGGACATTCCCTTCGGGTTCGTCGGGATCCCGCAGTATGCGACGGAGCGAGTCCTGCGCGAACGGCTCGCCGAGCTCGACACGACGATCGAGCGCGGCGTCCGGCTGACCGGCTTCGAGCAGGACGACGACGGAGTGACCGCGACGCTGGAGGGCTCGGACGGCACCGAGATGGTGCGCGTCGCATACCTCGTCGGCGCCGACGGCGCCCACAGCGTCGTCCGCAAGACGCTGGGCCTGACCTTCGAGGGCGGCGCCTTCGCGGAGCAGTACATGCTCGGCGATGTCGAGGTCGACTGGTCGCTGCCGCACGAGTTCGCCGTCCGGTCGATGCGCCAGCTCGAGGACGGCACGACGGACATCCTCGTGTGTATCCCGCTGAAGGGCCACGGCCGGTACCGCATGTCGATGCTCGTCCCGCCCGAGCTGGCCACCCAACCGGCGGCGGCCGACGGCGTCGAGCACGGCTTCGAGGGCACCCGCAAGCCCCAGCTCGAGGACATCCAGAAGGTCATCGACCGGCTCGCCCCCGAGCCGGCCACTGCCCGGAACCTGCGCTGGTCCTCGGTGTTCCGGATCAGCCACCGGATCGTCGACCGTTACGGCAAGGGCCGGGCGTTCGTCGCCGGCGACGCAGCGCACATCCACCCGCCGACCGGCGCGCAGGGGATGAACACCGGGATCCAGGACGCGCACAACCTCGCGTGGAAGCTGGCGCTGGTCCTGTCCGGCAAGGGTTCTCCCAGTCTGCTGGACTCCTACGACGCCGAGCGGCGACCGGTCGGTGAGGAGGTCGTCGGCCGCACCGTGCACGCCGCCCGCGAGGGAATCGGTGCCGACTCCGACGACCCGACCTACGTCGTCCGCCGCGAGGCCCAGCTGCTGATCGACTACGTGGACAGCCCCATCGTCGGCGGGCGCCATGACGTCTCGCCGGCTCCGGGCATGCGTGCGCCGGATGCCGCTGGGCTGACCCGGTTCGCGGTCACGGATCCGTTCCGGCTCTACTCCACGATCGGCCGGAAACGCCATACCGCCCTCCTGTATGCCGGCGACGGCGCCTCCGCCGCTAAGGTGGCGGACCTCGAGGCCACCGCCGCCGCAGTGGTCGCGGACGCGCACGGCGAGATGGACGCCTACGTCATCGCGGCTCCGACCGCGGACACCGGGCGGTGCCTGGTCCCCGTGCTGGTCGACTCGGGCGGCGGGTTCGCCGCGGCCTACCACCCTGGGCCGGACGAGCTGTTCGTGCTCCGCCCGGACGGGTACCTCGGGTACCGCGGCGACGCGGCCGACCGGGACGGGCTCAGCGCGTACCTCAAGGCCACCTTCGCCTGACCGGCCCGGCGCGCCCCGGTCCGGGGAGAGCCGGCGGCCCAGGTAGAGTGGCGACCCGACGACATCCTTTAACCACCGTCCTGTGAGGCGGGGAAGGAGGTCAGGCGGTGGCTGTTGCCCAGCCAGCTCGGACTGACATGCACGGCCGTGAGGTGCTCACCTCCGGCGACATCT
>DASTNV010000240.1:0-4494 GCA_035762725.1 Lapillicoccus sp.
GCGAGGATCCCGAGGATGAGGATCTGCAGCTGCTGTGACGGGATGTCGGCGTCGGGCAGGAGGAGGACGATCTGCGCGAGGTACCAGCCGACGATCGCCGCCCCCGCGAGCGCCGCGGCCTGGGCCATCGCGAGAACGCGAGCCGCATACAGCGGGTTCAGTGGCCGGGTAGCCCGACCGGCGACCAGGCGCTTGACCGGACGACCGGCGAGCAGCAGGCCGAGTCCCAAGGCAACGAAGATGAAGACGGCCAGCCAGCTGGTCGTCGGCAGGTCGCGGCCGCCGCCCTGGAGCAGCTTCAGCACGACCCACGACACACCGCCGACGATCAGCGCGACGGCGGCCAGCACCCGGAACCGGATCCCGTCCGGCCGGCTCACCACGTCGGGCTCCAGGAAGGACCGGGACGGACCCCGCTCGAGTCGACCTCAGCGACCAGCTCGGTCACCGGCCGGACGTCGTCGCCGACGCGGAGCCGCGCGTCCGGGTCAGCCTGGGACCACGGCACGAGGACGAAGCCGCGCTCGTGCGCCCGGGGGTGCGGCAGGGTGAGGTCAGCGCGGTCGGACCGAACCTCGGAGCGGACACCGGGCATACCCACCTGCACGAGGTCGAGGTCGAGTGTCCTTGCGCCCCACCGTACTTCGCGGGTCCGGCCGTGGTCGGCCTCGATCTCGTGCAGGCGGGTGAGCAGCTCCTCGGGCGCCAGTGTGGTCTCGCCGACGAGAACCGCGTTGAGGTATGCCGGTTGCTCCGGTCCGCCGACGGGGTCGGTCTCGACGAGCGGCGAGACCGCGCGGACCCGCATACCGGTGAGCGCGCCGACAGCGCGAACAGCGTCCTCCAGGGTCGCGCGGGCGTCGCCGAGGTTCGCGCCAAGGGCGACCACAACGGGAACTCCGCGGCGGCGGTGGACCTCGACCGCGACGTCGGAGAACGGGTGGCCGACCGGAGCCTCCGGCTTGTGCACCGTGACCGTCACGGCGTCGACGAGTGCGTGGCCGAGGACGTCGTCGGCGATCACGTCGGCGAGCCGCTCGATGAGGTCGAACGACGGGCCGGTGATCCGGGTCATGACCTCGCCGGCGATGTCGGCGTAGGAGACCGTGTCCTCGAGGTCGTCGGTCGCACCGGCCTGCGCGAGGTCAAGCTCCATGACGACGTCGACGACGAACGTCTGGCCGTCGCGCTTCTCGTCGGGCAGGACGCCGTGAAAACCGACGGCCTCCACGCCGCGCAGATGGATGCGGTCGGTCATCGGTGGGCCGCCACCTCTCGCAGCACGGCGAAGGCGTCGCGGGTACCGACGACGTCGTGGACCCGGACCCCCCAGACCCGACCCTGGGCGCAGACGACGCTCGTCGCGGCGGTGGCCAGGTCGCGGTCGGCGGGCGGGCGCGGGTCGGCGTCCTCGGGCACACCGACGCGGCCGAGGAAGGTCTTGCGGGAGGCGCCGATGAGGACCGGCTGGCCGAGGGCGACGAGTGCGTCGAGGTGGGCGAGGAGAGCCCAGTTGTGCGGCGCGTGCTTGGCGAAGCCGAGGCCGGGGTCGAGCACGAGCCGCTCGGCCGCCACCCCGGCCGTGAGGATGGCGTCGCGGCGGGCGGCGAGCTCGTCGCATACCTCGGCCACGACGTCGGCGTAGACCGCCCGGCTCTGCATCTGGGTGCTGTGGCCGCGCCAGTGCATGGCGACGTAAGGGCAGCCGCGCTCGGCCACCAGCGCGACCATGTCGGGGTCCGCGAGGCCACCGCTGACGTCGTTGACGAGCAGCGCTCCCGCGTCGAGCGCGCGAACGGCGACCTCGGCGCGCATCGTGTCGACGGAGACGATGACGCCCTCGTCGGCGAGCGCCTCGACGACCGGCAGCACGCGGCGCAGCTCCTCGGCCACGCTGGGGCGTTCTGCTCCGGGACGGGTGGACTCGCCGCCGACGTCGACGAGATCGGCCCCGTCGACGACCAGGGCGCGGCCGTGGGCGATCGCGGCCGACGGCTCGAACCAGGAGCCTCCGTCGCTGAACGAGTCGGGCGTGACGTTGACGACGCCCATGATCACCGGGCGACCGTCGGCGGTGGGCAGGCCGCCGGTCATCGTCCGCCCCCGAGCAGGAGCGACATCGCCTCGGCTCGGGTGGCGGGGTTGCGCAGCTGGCCGCGGACGGCCGAGGTGATGGTCCGGGAGCCGGGCTTGCGGACGCCGCGCATCGACATGCAGAGGTGCTCGCACTCGACGACGACGATGACGCCCTGGACCTGCAGGTGCTGGACGAGGGCGTCGGCGACTTGGGTCGTGAGGCGTTCCTGCACCTGTGGTCGCCGGGCGAACAGGTCGACGAGGCGGGCGATCTTCGACAGGCCGGTGACCCGCCCGTCCTTGGCCGGGATGTAGCCGACGTGGGCGACGCCGTGGAACGGGACCAGGTGGTGCTCGCAGGTGCTGTAGACCTCGATGTCGCGCACGATGATCATCTCGTCGTGGTCGATGGCGAAGGTCTTGTTGAGCACCTCGTCCGCGGACCGGTCGAGACCGGCGAAGGTCTCGGTGAAGGCGCGGGCTACCCGGTTCGGGGTGTCGCGCAGCCCCTCCCGGTCGGGGTCCTCACCGACGGCGATGAGGAGCTCGCGCACCGCCGCGGCGGCGCGGTCGTGGTCGACCGCCATCGCGTCAGCGGCCCCTTCAGTGGTCGTCGGACGGGTCGACGCGGCCGCCGTCCGGAACCTCGATGACCTGGGTCCGGGGCTCCTGCTCGGCGAGCGGGTTCGCCCCGGCCTCGGCAGCCTCGTCGATCTTCTGCTCGATGTCGCTGTCGCCGGTGGCGTCCTGCGGCGTGTGACCGTTCTGGTGGTGGCCGTTCTGGCCGTACCCGTTGCGGTTGTAGCCGTTCTGGCCGTTGGAGCCGTTCTTCATCGCGTCGCGCTCGGCCGGGGTCAGCACCGGCGGGAGGTCGCTGAGCAACCGGGACTCGCTGGACAGCCAGGTCGGGCGCATCGGCCGCTTGTGGACGTCGGCGAACAGCACCGCCAGCTCGGCGGTGCCGAGGGTCTCGTGCTCGAGGAGCTCGAGAACGAGCCGGTCGAGGACGTCGCGGTTGTCGTTGATGACGTGCCAGGCCTCGTCGTGCGCGTTCTCGATGAGCTTGCGGACCTCCTCGTCGACGACCCCGGCGATCTCCTCGCTGTAGTCGCGCTGGTGGCCCATGTCGCGGCCGAGGAAGACCTCCCCGTTGCTCTGGCCCAGCTTGATCGCGCCGACCCGCTCGGACATGCCGTACTCGGTGACCATCTTGCGAGCCATCGCGGTGGCCTTCTCGATGTCGTTCGCGGCGCCAGTCGTCGGGTCGTGGAAGACCATCTCCTCCGCGACCCGGCCGCCCAACGCGTACGCGAGCTGGTCGAGGATCTCGTTCCGCGTGGTGGAGTACTTGTCGTCCTGCGGCATGACCATGGTGTAGCCGAGGGCCCGGCCGCGCGGCAGGATCGTCACCTTGGTGACCGGGTCGGTGTGGTTCATCGACGCGGCGACCAGCGCGTGCCCGCCCTCGTGGTAGGCCGTCATCTTCCGCTCGGCGGCCGACATGATGCGGGTCCGCTTCTGCGGCCCGGCGATCACGCGGTCGATGGCCTCGTCGAGGGTGTGGTCGTCGATGAACTTCTTGCTGCTGCGGGCCGTGAGCAGGGCGGCCTCGTTGAGGACGTTGGCCAGGTCGGCTCCGGTGAAGCCGGGGGTGCGGCGGGCCACGGCCAGCAGGTCCACGTCGGGCGCCATCGGCTTGCCCTGCGCGTGCACCTGGAGGATCCGGTTCCGACCGATCATGTCCGGGGTGTCCACGGCGATCTGCCTGTCGAACCGGCCGGGACGCAGCAGCGCTGGGTCGAGGATGTCGGGGCGGTTCGTCGCGGCGATGAGGATGACGTTGGTCTTGACGTCGAAGCCGTCCATCTCGACGAGCAGCTGGTTCAGGGTCTGCTCGCGCTCGTCGTGGCCACCACCGAGACCGGCGCCACGGTGCCGGCCGACGGCGTCGATCTCGTCGACGAAGACGATGGCCGGGGCGTTGGCCTTGGCCTGCTCGAACAGGTCGCGCACGCGGGAGGCACCGACACCGACGAACATCTCGACGAAGTCGGAGCCGGAGATCGAGTAGAACGGCACGCCCGCCTCGCCGGCGACGGCGCGCGCGAGGAGCGTCTTACCGGTACCGGGCTGGCCGTAGAGCAGCACGCCCTTGGGGATCTTGGCGCCGACCGCGAGGAACTTGGCCGGCTCCTGGAGGAACTCCTTGATCTCGTGGAGCTCCTCGACCGCCTCGTCACAGCCCGCGACGTCGGCAAAGGTGACCTTCGGGGTGTCCTTGGAGGCGAGCTTCGCGCGGGACTTGCCGAACTGCATGACCCGGGAGCCGCCGCCCTGCATCTGGCCCATGAGGAACCAGAACAGACCGAGCACGATGATGATCGGGATGAGGCTGACCAGCATCGAGCCGAACCAGTT
>DASTNV010000241.1:0-7339 GCA_035762725.1 Lapillicoccus sp.
CTCCTCGAGCGCAAGGGGGTCGCGCTCGGCGCCGGCGCCTCGGAGGCCGGGATCAGCGTCGACGTCGACGTCGCCAAGCGGCACCTCGAGTATGCGTTGGACCTCCTCCGCCAAGCCCTCACCGAACCGGCGTTCCCGGCGGCCGAGGTAACCCGGCACGTCAAGCAGCGGCTCGCCGAGATCGAGCAGGAGCGCTCGGTCGCCGCCCAGCGGGGGGCGATGGAGCTGATCTCGACGTTCTTCGACCCGTCCGAGCGGACCAGCCGGCCGACGGGGGGCACCCGCGAGACGGTCTCGGCGATCACCCGCGACGACGTTGTCGCGTTCCATGCGCGCGAGATGTCACCGACCGGCGCGACGGTCGTGCTGGCCGGTGACCTCGACGGCGTCGACGCGTTCGCCGTCATCGAGGCCGCGCTGGGCGACTGGTCGGCACCGGAGGGCTGGGAGGCGCTGCCTCCGCCGGTCGCGGCCCAGACCGCGGCCAACCGGGCGCGGGTCGTGGTGGTCGACCGGCCCGGGTCGGTCCAGACCGAGCTCATCGTGGCCGCCACCGGTCCCGACCGGCGAGTCGACGGCGGCTGGGCCCCTTATCCGGTGCTCGGGTTCGTCCTCGGCGGCTCCCCGAACGCCCGGGTGGACGCGGTGCTTCGCGAGGAGAAGGGCTACACCTACGGCATCCGCTCGGTCTTCCGTCCGCGGCGCCGTGGCGGTCTGTTCCTCACCAGCGGCAGCGTTCGCGGCGACGTCACCGTGGAAGCGCTCGACATCCTGCTGACCATCCTCGACGGCGCGCGGCAGGGCTTCACCGACGTCGAGACCAAGCAGGGCGTGGACTACATCGCCATGACGGCGGCCAGCCGGTATGCCACGGCCGACGCCATCGCCGACGAGGCCGCGTCGCTCGCCCTGGAGGGGCTCACCACCGAGTTCACCACCGCGACGCTGCGCGACCTAGCCGAGGTCGACGCCGGCCGGCTCGGCGACGCATACACCCGGTTCGTCGACGGCGACTGGACGGTCGTCGTCGTCGGCGACGCGACGGCGCACGCGGACGGGATCCGCGCGCTCGACCACGCCGCCGCGCGCAACGTCACCGTCGTACCGGGGTGAGCCCGGTGGCCGAGGTCGTCGTCGACACGCCGATCGGGCCGCTACTGCTTGTCGCCTCCGAGGGGGCGCTCACCCACGTTTGGTTCGACGGGCTCGGCCGGGCGTCCACCGACGAGGCCGACCTGCCCCGGGAGGACGCCGAGGTGCTCGGTGCCGCGACGGTCCAGCTCGCGGAGTACTTCGCGGGACAACGGCGTGACTTCGACCTCCCGCTGCGGGCGAGCGGTACCGACTTCCAGAAGGCGGTCTGGGACCAGCTGCGGACGATCCCGTGGGGGACGACGACCACCTACGGCGCGATCGCGACAGCGCTCGGTATGCCGCTGAGCGCCTCGCGCGCGGTCGGGGCGGCCAACGGTGCCAACCCGATCTCGATCATCGTGCCGTGCCACCGGGTGATCGGTGCGGACGGCACGTTGACGGGGTACGGCGGCGGACTGCCGCGCAAGTCGGCGCTGCTCCGGCTCGAGGGCGTGCCGACCGAACGTGATCAGCTGGTCCTCTTCGACTAGGACACGGGTAGCGACAACCAGGATGCGCCGGACGCCAGGCCGATGACGTGCCGGGACGTTCGGAGCTCGGTTCCCTCGGTGCGGTCGCCCGGCAGGCCGAGGTTCCGCGCGTACCGGGGGAACGAGCCGCCGGCCACGATCAGCCCGATGCGCGAACCTGCGGCGAACCGGTGTGCGCAGGGGTCGAGCTCCAGCTCCACGCGCCCGTCATTGCCGGTGTGCGGTGACCCGCGGAACGCCTCGGTGACGTTGTGGGACCGGCCATCCGGCCGCACCTCGCTGACCCGAACCCAAAGGTCGAAATCCGGGTTGTCGCATCGATGCGCCAGTGTCACTCGGGGCGCGCCGATCACCTCGAGGGGAAGGTCGAGCGGTTCCGTCACGAAGCTCACGGTGTCGAGGCGGCGGACCAGGCTGGAGTCCTCCTGGTAGCCGGCCCGGCGCGAGACGAACCGGCCACCGATGGTTGGCGTCGGGTCCTTAGGGTCGTAGCGGAAGCCGACAGAGCGGTCGACAGCGGCTGGTGCTTCCGACGTCAGCCTTCGTCCAGGGCCCAAGTAGAGGCGATGATCGCGGGTCCCCGGAGGCGGCCACTCGGACGCATTTCGCCATTCGCTCGCTCCGGCGACGTAGTAGGAAACCGGCTCACCCGCAGGTGGCGGACCGGTCAGGTGACCGTCGACCCAGTCGAACACCTCACGCAGCACCAGGCCCAACGCCTTGGTCAGCATCTCGATGTGGCTCCACGGCCCGACGGTCAGGGCTACGTCGACGCCGCGGCCGCGTAGCCGCTGGTACTGCGCGAGGGTCTGGTCGAGGAACTTGTCCTGCCATCCGCTGATGAGCCGAACCGGGACATCGATACGGTCGATCGCCGCACTGACGTCCAGGGCGCGCCAGTAGGGGTCGGTCGGCAGTGGGCTCGCGCTCTCCCGGTACCACCTGCAGCCGGGACCGACGAACCGCTCCGCCGCGGCGGCCACCGGGAGCGAGGCCAACGCCGGGCCGAGCCCGCCGTCGGACCGGAGTACCTCAGTCACCATCGACACCACGCTTCGGTTGCCCTGTCGCGCCATGCTGTCGCACAGGGTCAGCTGGTCGTTCAGAGTGAAGGCACCATCTCCATGGGCGACGGAGTACGGCTCGTCGAAGCTCGTGAACGCCGCGACCGCGACCAGCTCCGGGACGGGCTCTGCGAGCATCCCCCACATCGAATGGCTCAGTGCGGAACCACCTATCAGTGCGAGCCGCCCGTCGAACCAGGGTTGCTCACGCAGCCACGAGAGCGTCGCCGCGCCGTCCTCGACTGCGTCCGCCCCAGGTGCGTACTCACCGCCAGAACCGAACGTCCCGCGAACGCTCTGGACGACGACGTGGTAGCCACGGGGGGCGAACAGCCCATTGAGGGTCTGCGGGAACAACCCCGCCCGTTGGTACGGGGTGCGCATCACGACCGTGCCGACGGCGGGGCCGTCCGGGGCGTAGTGGTCGGTCAGCAACAGCACGCCGTCGTGAGCCCGGACGGGGATGTCCGTCCGGACGGAGTACCCGGCGCGGCGTGGCGGCAACCCGAACAAGCGTGTCGACAGCGCGTCAACGGTTCGCTCGGTGACGTTGGCGGGGCGGGTCATGACGGTCAGTGTCGTCTCGACGTGCCGCACACCGCATCAGGGTGCGCGCCCTATTCAAGGCCGGCGAGCTCCCCGATCCACTAGTTCGTCCGCCGTTCAGCGCGCCCGAGGCACGTGGTCAAGGAAGGTTCGGCGCGACCACGCGCGAGACGAGGTCGGCGTAGGCCCGCGCGTCAACCCGGACCACCTGGCCGGCCGACAGCTCGGTGACGAACACGGCGACGAGGTGCCGCGACGGGACCACCTCGACGAGCTGGCCGCCGAACCCGGCCGCGGTGTATGCCGGTGCGCCAGCGGCCGTGGTCACCCACCACAGGTAGCCGTACCCCTCGCCGTAGGGCCCCGCGTTGGTGCGGACCTGCTGCGTCGTGGACTCCCGCACCCACTCGGTCGGGACCACCTGCCGCCCACCGGCCCGGCCGTTGTCGAGGTACAGCTGGCCGAGGCTCAACAGGTCGGCCGGCGTGAGCCGCAGCCAGCCGTCGCCCCGGTTGACGCCCTGATGGTCCACCGGCCACGCGAAGCCGCTGGCGTCGAAGCCCGCCGGAGTCTGGCCGCGATCCAGGAGTGGCTGTTCAGCCGGAGTGGTCTGGATGCGAAGGGGCTCGAACAGCTTCTCCCGCGCATACTCCACGAGCGGGCGACCGGCGGCGCGGGCGACGATCGCCGCGACGAGGTGGGCGTTGGCACCCGAGTAGCCGAAGTAGCCGGGCGCCTGTCGGATCCCGCTCTCGAGGATGCTGCTGACCTCGGTCGACGTGAGCTCCCAGGGCGACGGCTGGTCGTCGCGGTCGACGTCGAGCCCGGCGGTCATGGTCAGCAGCTGACGGAGGGTCAGTGCCGCGACCGCCGGCGACATCGCCGCACGCTGCTCGGGGAGCAGCTCGGCGACGGTCTGGTCCACGCTGCGGATCAGGCCGTCCTGGATGGCGATGCCGGCCAGCGCCGAGACGACACTCGCGGTCACCGATGCGACGTTGTGGTGGTTCTCGGGCGACGACGCGACGTACCGCTCGACCAGCGGTACGCCGCAGAGGTTGACGAGGACCGCCCGCAAGTCGCGGAACCGGTCCGTCGCCGTCTCCCGGGCCAGCCCGGCCGTGACCCGGGCGGCGAGCTCGGTCCGCTCAGTGGTGGAGAGGTCGCAGCCGTCGCGGGGACCCAGCGTGGGCGCCGGCCCCAACGGCAGCCCCGAGCACGCGGCGAGCGTCGCCGCCAGCAGGGCCACGAGGGCCGCCCCAACTCGTCGCCGGACCGTCGATGGTCACCCCTCGGAACCGAGCCGCGCCAGGACGTCGTCGTGGAGCAGGCCGTTGGTGGCGACCGCGTTGCCGCCCCAACAGCCGTCCTTCCCGTCCAGCGACGTGAACCGGCCGCCCGCCTCCGTGACCACGGGGACCAAGGCGGCCATGTCGTAGACCTCCAGCTCCGGCTCGGCGGCGATGTCGACCGCGCCCTCGGCCACAAGCATGTAGGACCAGAAGTCGCCGTATGCGCGCGTCCGCCAGCAGGCGTCCGCGAGATCGACGAACTGGTCGTACCGGTCGACCGCCCGCCACGACGACGTGGACGAGTACGACAGCGATGCGTCCTCGACCGTGCCGACCTGGGAGACCCGGATCGGCTTGGCCGACGACAGCGAGCGCCCGGAGTATGCGCCGGAGCCGGTCGCTGCCCACCAGCGGCGGCCGAGCGCCGGGGCCGAGACCAGCCCGACCACCGGCATACCCTCGTCGACGAGCGCGATCAGCGTGGCCCAGACCGGCACCCCGCGCACGAAGTTCTTCGTCCCGTCGATGGGGTCGATGACCCAGCGCCGCGGACCGTGGCCGGTCGTGTCGAACTCCTCGCCCTCGACGGCGTCGCGCGGCCGGGTCCGCTTGAGCTGGGCGCGGATGTGCTCCTCGGCGGCGCGGTCGGCGTCGGTGACCGGGGTCAGGTCCGGCTTGCTCTCGACGACCAGGTCGTCGGCCCGGAACCGCGCCATCGTCACCCGCTCCACCGCATCGGCGAGGACGTGGGCCAGGCGCAGGTCGTCGTCGTAATGGGGCACGGGGACGAACCTAGTCGGCTGGCTGCATCCTGGAGCGTTGCGCCCTGTGGTGCTGCACGCGCAGCAACAGCCGGTGGGCGAGGATCACGACAAGGGCCCACGCCGTGCCGGCGATGAACCCCGCCACGACGTCGGTGAACCAGTGGTGACCGAGGAAGACCCGGCTCATCCCCATGGCGACGGCGTACACAACCAGCAGCGTGACCGTGACGATGCGACCAGTGCGGCTCTTCACGTTGAGCAGTACAAGGTAGGCCAGCACGATGGCGATGACCGTCGAGTTGAGCGTGTGCCCGCTGGGGAACGATGGGCTGGCCTCGTACGGCGGCACCGCGTACGCCTGCGGTGGCCGGGCCCTCCCCGCGAGGTCCTTGCCGGCCTGGGTCATCGCCACCGACCCGGCCGCCGCAACCGCCATGAGCACGACCGGGGTCCAGCTCCGCCACCGCCAGGCCAACAACGCGACGACGACGGTGACGATGATCGGCAGGATCGTCGTGCCGCCGATGTTGGTGAAGAAGGTGACCACTGCGTCGAGCCCGGGGGAGCGGTGAGCCACCATCCAGTCGAGTAGCGGTTGGTCGACCCGGGCCAGGCCGTCGTTCTCCTGGACTGCCTCGTAGGTCTCGTCGAGGGTCGCGATGAGGACCGTCAGCAGGGCGGCGCCGACGGCCGCCGTCAGGAGGCTGAGCCCGCTGGCTACCGGCTCCGGGGCGGCCCTCCCGGCCTCGACCTTTGAGGTGGGCGCCGGTCGCTCGCGGGGCGATCTCCCCGCGGCCGGCGTCATCCGGTCAGGGTGTCACGATCCCCATACCGAGCGCGCGCCGGCGTCGCCGGTGCGGATCACCCACCACACCGAGAGGCCGGAGGCCACGATCGCCGCGACCACGGCGATCGGTCCGAGTGCCCGGTTCCGGCTGGTGGCCGCCACGGCCGCCGACGTCCCCGTGAGAATCAGGACGAACCACGGCATCACGGCGCCCAGCTGTCCGTGCTCGAGCGCGATCTGGCCGCCCCGGGCCTGCTGGAGGGCCTCGCCGCTCTGCTTCGCGACCAGGGTGAGGAGGAACAGCAGGAAGTTCGCGCCGGCGACCCACCAGCTGTAGCGCTCGCGGAGGTTCTTCCGGACGGCCACGACGATGGTGATGATCGCCATCAGGGGGATGCCCACGACGACGCCGTGGATGACCAGAGGGTGGAGGGGCAGGCCGGTGATCGTGTCGAACATGGTCGCTCCTGACGGTTGAGAGGCGTCTGTAGCTGGGCGGGGTCCCCGCGAAGTATCGGAGCGGAGCGGAGAACTTCGTGGGGTGCTCATCGGAAGTGACGACAGCCTAGGGAGGTCGGTTCAGTCGTCGGTTCCCAGACGCGCCCGCAGCAGCCGCCGCAGTGAGTCGAGCCGCGCCGGGCCGGCCGGTCCGGCAGCACCGGAGGCGACGTAGGCGTCGAGCGCGCACTCCTCCTCGTCATGGGTACAGCCGCGCGGGCACTCCGCGGTGCCGGGTTCGAGGTCGGGGAAGAAGTGGATGATCCGGTCGGGAACGACGTGCGCCAAGCCGAACGTCCGAACCCCCGGGGTGTCGATGACCCACCCGTCGTCGTCCGGGAGCCGCAGCGCCACGGCGGATGTCGAGGTATGCCTGCCGCGTCCGGTCACCTCGTTGACGTCGCCGATGGCCCGGTCGGCGTCGGGGACCAGCCGGTTGACGATCGTCGACTTGCCGACGCCCGAGTGCCCGAGGAACACCGAGACCCGGCCGGTGAGGTGCTCGCGCAGCTCGTCGACCCCGTCGAGGTCGCCGTCGACGCGGCGGGTCACGACGAAGGGGACCTGGAGCGGCGCATACGTCGCGAGGAACGCGTCGGGCGGGGTGAGGTCGGCCTTGGTGAGGACGAGCAGGGGGTCGAGGTCGGCGTCGTAGGCGGCGACGAGGCAGCGGTCGATGAGCCGCGGCCGGGGTTCAGGGTTGGCGAGGGCCGACACGACGACGAGCTGGTCGGCGTTGGCGACGATGACCCGCTCGATGGCG
>DASTNV010000242.1:0-11634 GCA_035762725.1 Lapillicoccus sp.
TCCACGGTGCGGGCGCCGGCCATGCCGTTGCCGACGACGACGAGGCGCTCCTTGTCACCGGGCGCGGGTCCGGTGTCGAGGTAGGTCTGTTCGAGGGCGCTCATCAGTGCTCGACCGTCCCGAGGTCCACGACGACGGTCCCCTCGAGGCCGGCCGGAGCGGCGAGGTGCAGCTCGATGACGGAGCCGGCGTCGATGTCCTCGACGACCCGCAACGGCACGTGCACGTCGCCCTTGGCGCCGATCGGGAAGTACCGCATCGGCACCCCATCGCGCATCAGCACGACGACGATCAGCTCGTCGCTGGAGTTGCCGCCGCGGAAGTACAGCGCCTGGCTGACGATCCCGTCGGGGACAACGTGGGTCAGCTGGCCGTCGAGCGGAGCCGGCTTGTCCAAACCGGTGCCCTCGAAGGGGTAGATCCCCTGCAGGAAGACGTTGGAGGTGATCATCGGTCGGTCCTTTGTTCGGGTCGAGCGCTGGGTCGACGGGGCGACCCGGACGGCGCACGCCTTGAAGGCGGGCATCCGGGAGAGCGGGTCGAGGACGGGGTTGGTCAGGGCGTTGGCGGCGGAGGCGCCGCCCCAGTGGAAGGGCACGAAGACCGTGTCCGGCCGGATTCCGGCGTCGAGCTGCGCGCGGAAGGTGCCGGTTCCGCGGCGCGACGTGAGCTCCACGGGGTCGCCGGACCGGATGTCGAGCGAGCGGGCGAGGTCAGGGTGGAGCTGTGCCTCGGGCCCGGCGTTGGACTGGACGAGCGCGGACACGCGGCGCGTCTGGGTGCCGCTCTGGTACTGCGTCATGAGCCGCCCCGTGGTGAGGACGAACGGGTATGCGGCGTCGGGGGTTTCGGCTGGAGGGGTCCAGTCGACGCGGACGAACCGCGCGCGCCCGTCGGGCGTCGGGAACCGGTCAGCGAAGAGCCGCGGGGTGCCGGGGTGGTGCTCCGATGGACAGGGCCAGAACACGCCCTGCTCCGCGTCGATCCGCTCGTAGGAGATCCCGGCGTAGTCCGCGATCCCGCCTGCGGAGGCCCGGCGCAGCTCCTCGAAGACCTCGCGGGGGTCGGCCGAGAACAGGTGGCCGCGGCCGAGGAGGTCGGCGAGCCGCGCGATGACAGTGAGGTCGTCGAGAACGCCCTCCGGGGGCGGGATCGCTCGTCGCCGGCGGATCACCCGCCCCTCGAGGTTCGTCATGGTGCCCTCCTCCTCGGCCCACTGCGTGACCGGGAGGACGACGTCAGCCAGCTCGGCGGTCTCGGACCGGAAGATGTCGGAGACGACGAGGAGATCGAGGGCCTCGAGCCGGCGTCGTATCCGGTTGACGTCGGGCGCCGAGACGACGACGTTGGAGGCCATTAGCAGCAGCGCACGGACGCCTCCGGACGCGCCCATCCGGTCGAGCATCTCGAACGCGGACAGGCCGGGCGCGGGGAGCTCGTCCGGGTCGACGCCCCAGACAGCCGCGACGTGAGCGCGGTCGACGGGGTCGGCCAGCTTGCGGTACCCCGGCAGCTGGTCGGCCTTCAGTCCGTGCTCCCGGCCGCCCTGACCGTTGCCCTGGCCGGTGATGGTCCCGTATCCGGAGAACGGTCTTCCGGGAAGCCCGAGTGCGAGGGCGAGGTTGACGAAGGCCTGGGCGGTGTCGGTTCCCCGACTGTGCTGCTCGGCGCCGCGGGCGGTCAGGACCATGGCGGTGGGGGCGGTGGCCAGCCACTCGGTGGCTCGATAGAGGTCGGCCACCGGCACCCCGGTGATCCGCTCCACGCGGTCGGGCCAGTAGGAGGACACCGCGACGCGCACGTGTGCATACCCAGTTGTGCGCTGCTCGACGTACTCCTCGTCGACCCAGCCCTCGCGTATCGCCATGTGCAGCATGCCGTTCGCCAGGGCGAGGTCGGTGCCGGGGACTGCCTGGAGGTGGAGGGACGAGCCCGCTGCAGTCGGGGTACGCCGAGGGTCGACCACGATGTGCCGGGCGCCGCGCGAACGGCCCGCGTCGAAGAACTGCATCGCCGGCGGCATGGTCGCGGCGGGGTTCGCGCCGACCAGCAGGATGGCGTCGGCCTCGGCGACGTCCTCTAGGGGGAACGGAAGGCCGCGGTCGATGCCGAACGCTCGGTTGCCGGCAGTGGCCGCGGACGACATACAGAACCGGCCGTTGTAGTCGATCATGCTGGTACGCAAAGCAACTCGAGCAAACTTCCCGAACGCATACGCTTTCTCGTTGGTGAGGCCGCCGCCGCCGAAGCAGCCCACGGCGTCGAGCCCGTATGCGTCCTGCGTCCGGCGGAGCCCCGCGACGACCTCGTCGAGGGCCTCGTCCCATGTCGCCGGACGGAACGGGCTGGTGCGGTCCCCGGGTATCGAGCGCAACAGTGGGGTGAGGAGGCGCTCCGAATGGTCGAGGAGGTCGGTGGCGCTCCAGCCCTTCGAGCACAGCCCGCCGAGGTTGGTCGGGAAGTCGGCCTGCGGCTGGAGGGTCGCGGTCCGGGCGGATGGGCCCGGGAGCATGCTGACGCCGCACTGCAGCGAGCAGTACGGACAGTGCGTCGGCGTTGGTTGCCGGGTGGCGTTCGACCCCACACCATGAGGCTTCACGGGCATCGTTTCGGGGGCCCGCCCGTGCCGTTAACTCCTCTTCACGTTCCGCTCACACGGTTTTCGCGGTCTGGTGAGGTGCCGAAGCAGGGTGGTCACACCCGCGAAACGCCGCTGAAACGCGGTCCTCCTACGGTCGAGGCCTGATGACCGCCCACTCGGCTGAGCCGTTGCAGGAGTCCCGAAGCCCCCTCTCGGGGTTCCGGGTCGGCGTGACCTCGGACCGGCGGTCGAGCGACCTCATCTCGGCGTTCGAGCGCCGCGGCGCCGACGTCGTCCATGCCCCGGCGCTGCGGATCGCCCCGCACGAGCAGGACGACCAGCTCGTCGAGGAGACGCGCGCCCTGGTGGCGGCGCGACCCGAGGTGGTCCTCGTGACGACCGGCTACGGGGTGCGCCGGTGGTTCGAGGTCGCCGACGCGGCCGGCCTGGGGACCGACCTGACCGCCGTCCTTGACGAGGCCCATGTCATGGCGCGCGGGCCGAAGGCGTTCGGCGCGGTTCGCGCAGCGGGGCTGGAGCACGTGCGGACGACGGTGCACGAGTCGACGGCGGGGATGGTCGACGAGCTCGAAGCGGCCGGCGACGCATACCGGTGTCTTGCGGTGCAGCTGCACGGGTACACCGACGAGGACGAGCTCGCCAGGCTGGCGGCGCTTGCGGACTCGGTGCTCACCGTCACGCCGTACCGATGGGTCCGGCCCGAGGCCGGCGACCAGCTCTCTCGTCTGATCGAGTCAGCGTGCACCGGCCAGCTCGACGTCCTGACCTTTACCAGCGCTCCGGGCGCCGCGGCGGTCCTCGATGCGGCGTCGGCCATCGGCCGGTACGACGACCTCGTCGCCGCCCTGCGCGGGGACGTCATGGCCGCGGCCGTCGGGCCGGTGACCGCCGGGCCGCTGCTCGAGGCTGGCATCGATCCGGTGGTGCCGGAGCGGTACCGGCTGGGGGCGTTGATCCGGCTGGTCTGCGACCAGCTGGCCAGCGACCACGTGCTTCGGCTGCGAAGCAACGACCACGTGCTCGAGCTGCGCGGGCGCGCGCTCACTGTGGGCAACAACCAGGTGCTGCTCGGGCCAACCGCGCTCGCCCTGTTCAAGCGGCTCGCCTCAACCGACGCTGTTGTGTCGAAGCGCGAGCTGGCGGCATGTATGCCCGATGGCGGCGACGAACACGCCCTCGAGGTCGCCGTCAGCCGGCTGCGGCGGACCCTAGGGTCACCCGAACTGATCACCACGGTCGTCAAGCGCGGTTACCGGCTCAATGCGCGTCCCGAGCCAGCGGCGAAGTCCTCGGGTGTGTGAGACGCGGGTCCCACATATCGGCCATCCGTTCCCTCGCGGAGCTTGGCCTGAAGGAGGAGTCCGCACCGGAGGCTGCGACACTGGCGCTCGAAGCGTTCCGCAATCGAATCCCGGCCGTTCGCCCTCGCCGACATCGACACGATTGTTCACGCCACCTGGGGCGGCGACCCCATCGAGGAGTGACGGATGACGACCCCGCCGGAGATCAGCACCGAACAGACCCGACGCGAGGCGGAGCTGACCCAGCGCGTCCTCGACTCCTTCCAGAACACGCCCGACCCGCGGCTCAAGGAGGTGCTGCAGTCCCTCGTCCGCCACCTCCACGCATTCATGCGCGAGGCGCGGATCACCGAGGACGAATGGAACGCGGCGATCATGTTCCTCACCCGAGCTGGCCACATCACCAATGACAACCGGCAGGAGTTCGTGCTCCTATCCGATGTGCTCGGTGCGTCTATGCAGATGATCTCGATGAACAACCCCGCCGATGAGAACGCCACCGAGTCCACCGTGCTCGGACCCTTCTTCACCGAGGACGCGCCGCTCATCCACATCGGCGATGACATGTCATTCGGCTCCCCCGGCGAACCCTGCTACATCTCGGGGAGCGTGGTTGACGTCGTCGGCGACCCCGTCGAGGGTGCCCGCGTCGAGGTCTGGCAGGCCGACGAGGCCGGCTTCTACGACGTGCAGTACTCCGACGACCGTACGGCGGCTCGCGCACACTTCTTCGTACCGGCGAGCGGCGAGTTCCGGTTCTGGGGCCTCACCCCAACGCCCTACCCCATCCCGCACGATGGGCCGGTGGGCCAACTCCTCCAGGCGACACACCGGTCGCCGATGCGCGCCTCCCATCTCCACTTCATGATCGAGGCCGAGGGTTACCGAACCCTGATCACCCACATGTTCGTCCGAGGCGACGACCTCTTGACGACGGACGCCGTCTTCGGCGTCCGGGACTCCCTCATCAAGGATGTCGTCCGACACCCGGCCGGAACGGCGACCCCAGACGGACGCGTATTGCCAGATGGACAGACCTGGAGTGAAGCCCGCTTCGACATCGTGCTCGCTCCGGGAAAGAGCGGCGGCAAACGCCTCACCATGAAGCAGTGACGCGCATTGCTGCGCGTCGAAGACTCGAAGCGACTCACGTCACTGATCGGGCCTCGCGGAGAGGGCTAGTTCGACGTCCGACCGCGGGCATCCCACTGGGACAGGGCGCTTCGCGCGAGTTCCTCGTTGTGGGAAAGGTGCGTGTCCAAGGCTTTGGCTGCTCGGGCAGGGTCGCGCCGGCGGAACTCGTCGACGAGTAGTTGATGGGCCTCGCGACGCCGGTCGTGCTCATGGGGGTCTGGGTCGAGCAGACCGAAGCCAATCCGGATGTATCGCTCACCGGCTCGCCAGAGCAGGTTGAGGATCCGCTCGTCCCAGGCGGTCACGGCCGGTGCAATGAGGGCGAGGTGGAAAGCTCGGTGGTCGTCGTAGATGTCGTCCATGCTGCGGTGGGCGTCACCCAGCTCGGCGGCAACGTCCCAGAGCTGGTCCAACCGCTCGTCCGAGAGCCCTTTCACGGCGCGACGGGCGAGGTCGGGCTCCAGCAACCGGCGACTGCGGTAGATCGCGTGCAGCTCGTCCAGGTCGAGGGGGGCAACGGTGGCGCTTCGTCCCGGAGGGTTGACGACCAGGCCCTCGGCCTCGAGAACACGCAGCGCGTCTCGCACGGGGATGAAGCTCACCCCCAGCTGCTCGGCGAGCTTGCGTAGCGAAAGGCTCTGCTCGGGAGCAAGAGCACCCGAGACGATGGAGCGGCGCAGCTCGGCCGTGACCTGGTCGGACACCGAATGCTGCTCGATGGCGCGCACCGCACGGGGCGTGCTGCTGGTGACGCTCATCGTTTGGCTCCCTCGTGGTTGTGGCACCTGGGACGTTATCAAGCATCACATGAGTGTTATCACATATCATGGTAGCGTGTCGTTCCACTCGGCCCCCTGAGCATCGAGGTTCACGATGAGACTCGGCACCATCGGTATGCGTCTGTGCATCATTCGCTCCGACGGTGCGCTGGATGTCGAGACCGTGAGTGACGGCCGGTTCTCTGCCGACCCGTTGCAGTCCTTCGGGCGCTGGGAGGAACTACGGCGCTGGTACGCCCTTACGGAGGGCGATCGCGCGGCGGTGGCGACCCAGGCATACGAGCCCTCGGACCTCGGGCCGCCGGTCCCGGCACCTCGGCAGATCTTCGGCATCGGCCTCAACTACCGCGACCACGCGGCCGAGGCGAACCTCGAGCTCCCGACGGAGCAGGGTGTGGTCTTCGCCAAGTTCCCCTCCTCTGTCACGGGTCCGTTCGCGGAGGTGGAGCTCCCGTCCGACGCGGTCGACTTCGAGGCGGAGCTCGTCGTGGTCATGGGACGTGGCGGATACCGCATCAGCCGTGACGATGCCTGGGAGCACGTCGCGGGCTTGACCCTCGGCCAGGACCTGTCCGAGCGAGAGGTGCAGTGGCGCGGTCCGACCCCCCAGTTCTCGCTCGGCAAGTCCTACCCGGGGTTCGCACCGATCGGCCCGGTGCTGGTGACCACCGACGAGTTCCCTGACCTCGAGGACATCGGCATCGGATGCTCCCTCAACGGCCGGACCATGCAGAAGGGCACCAGCCGGGACATGGTGTTCACCATCCCGCAGATCGTGGAGCAACTGTCGGCCATCGTGCGACTGCTGCCGGGAGACCTGGTCTTCACCGGCACACCGGCGGGGATCGGATGGACCCGGGACCCGCGGGTGGTCCTCCAGCCGGGCGACCAGCTCATGACGCACGCCGACGTCATCGGCGAGATGACCACCACGTTCACCGCGGCCTGACACCCGATCTGCAGCGCCGACGATGGCACCTTCCGAGCTTCCCACCGACGAGGAAACTCTGCGCGAGATCGCCCGGCGAGTGCTGTGGCTGTCCGCGTCGATCGTCGACGCGGCCAACGCGGGCCGCCCGAATGACTCCGGCGTCAAGACGGGAGGTCACCAGGCCTCGAGCGCGTCGATGGTGGACATCATGGTCGCGCTGTGGTTCGCCGAGCTGACCAGCCGGGACCGGGTCTCGGTGAAACCGCACGCCTCACCGGTGCTGCACGCCATCAACTACCTCCTCGGCGACCTGGACGAGCGCTTCCTCCCGACCCTGCGAGCCAAGGGCGGCCTGCAGTCCTATCCCTCACGGCTCAAGGATCCCGACACGGTCGACTTTTCGACCGGGTCGGTCGGGATCGGAGCCACCGCTGCCGTGTGGGCAGCAATGGCACATCGGTATGCCGCTTCACACTTCCCCACGACCCCCCCGGCCGGACGCTTCGTCAGCCTGCTCGGAGACGCGGAGCTGGATGAGGGCGCGATCTGGGAGACAGTGATGGATCCGCAGGTCACTGGGCTGGGCGAGCTGCTGTGGGTAGTCGACCTCAACCGGCAGTCGCTGGACCGGGTGGTGCCCGACATCCAGATCGCCAAGCTTCAAGGGATGTTCGCTGCGGCGGGATGGCAGGTCGTCGTGCTCAAGTGGGGCCGGCTCATCTCGGACATCTTCACCAGGCCCGGCGGCGAGCTCCTCCGAAAGCGTCTGGAGGCCATGCCCAACGAGGAGTACCAGCGGATGCTGCGGGTCGACTCCTCCCACGTCGCTGAGCGGATCCTGGCCGAATCGGAGGGCGCCCCGGAGGCCGCGCTTCGCGATCTCGTGACCGGGATGCCGGCGGGCGAGCTGGCAGCGGCGGTTCGCGACCTCGGAGGGCACGACCTCGGTCTGCTCGTCGACACCTTCACCGCGGTTGAGGCCGACCGCCCGACCGTGGTGTTCGCCTACACGGTCAAGGGCCGAGGACTGCCCACCGAGGGCCATCCGAACAACCATTCGGCCCTGCTCTCCGGCGAACAGATGGACGTCCTCGCGGCCGACTCCGGTGTGGAGCGTGGCACGCCGTGGCAGCGGTTCCCGGCTGGAAGCGCTGCCGATCGGCTCTGTGAGGAGCGCCGCGCGGCCCTGCGGCGAGCGCCCGTGACGCCGACGACACCGTTGGACATTCCGACCTCGCTGGGCCACGCCCACCGCAAGCCGATCTCGACACAGGCCGCCCTCGGACGGCTGCTGGCCGACCTTCCTCGCGACGCTCCAGGCATGGCCGCGCGCGTGGTCACCTGCTCTCCGGACGTGGCCTCCTCGACCAACCTCGGCGGGTGGATCAACAAGACGGGGGTCTGGTCGGTCTCCGAGCGGCGCGACTGGTTCGCCGACGACAGCCAGCGGGTGCTGCGCTGGCACGAGGTGACCAACGGCCAGCACATCGAGCTCGGAATCGCCGAGGTCAACCTCGTCTCCCTGCTCGGGGAGCTCGGCGCCACCTGGTCACGATGGGGAGAGCGGCTCATCCCCATCGCGACGCTGTACGACCCCTTCGTGTCCCGCGCGCTGGAGCCTTGGGCGTACGGGATGTATGCCGGGGGGCAGTCGATCCTCGTCGGTACCCCGTCGGGGGTGACCCTCGCGCCCGAAGGAGGCGCCCACCAGTCGATCACCACACCATCGATCGGGCTCGAGCAGCCCGGATGCGTGGCCTGGGAGCCGGCCTTCGCCCCGGACCTGGAGTGGTGCCTCCTGCACGCGATGGCGCAGGTAGGGGTAGAGGGCGGCACCTCCGCATACTTCCGCCTCTCGACACGTCCCATCGATCCCGACCTCGCTCAGGTGCCGGAGGACCCGGCACTGCGTGAACGGCGTCGGCAGCAGGCGATCGCGGGCGGGTACCGGCTGCCGGTCGACCACGCGGTGGCTCAGGAAGATGTGACGCTCGTCGGCATGGGCACGATCATGCCCGAGGTCATCGCGGCGGCTAATTCCCTTGAGGCACAAGGAGTTCACGCGGGAGTCATCTGCCTCACGAGCCCGGACCTGGTCTTCCGGTCCTTCCAGCAGCGTTCGACTCGGCCTGCGGGTATCGGCGGCGGAATCCTCGACGAGCTTCTGCCGCCACAGCACCGGGCGCCACTGGTGACGGTGCAGGACGGACACCCTCACACCCTCGCCTTCCTCGGCGCGGCTCGCGGCGACCGGATCCGCTGCCTTGGCGTCACCGAGTTCGGCCAGTCGTCCAGCCTCGACGACGCCCATCGGCTACACCGCATCGACAGCGGCTCCATCACCGACGCCGCCCTCACCCTCCTCGGCCGCTAGGAGGCTCCCACCACATGAACCCCAGCGTTACCGACGACGACCACAGGGTGCCCGTCCTGGTCTGCGGCGGCGGGCCGGCCGGGCTCGCCCTGGCCGTGGAGCTGGGGCTGCGCGGCATACCGTGCCTCGTCATCGAGCCGCGGCAACAACCCACACGTCTGCGCCCGAGAGGCAAGACGCTGAACACCCGCACGCTGGAACACTTCCGACGTTGGGGTATCGCGAACCGGGTCCGCGCGGCAGCCCCCCTGCCGCCGTCATGGTCACAGGACGTCTCCTTCCGCACCACTTTCCTCGGGACCGAGATCACCCGATTCCACGGGGTTCTGGGCCTCCTGGACATCGGCGTGTCCCCCGAGCTGGGCCAGCAGCTACCCCAGTACGTCACCGAGGAAGTCCTTCGCGAGGTGGCCCTGGAGCTGGCACCCGTCGAGCTGCGCCTGGGATCGCGCGTAACCGCTCTCCACGCTGGGGCCGACACCGTCTCGGTGTCCGTCGTCGACCCGGACGGCAACGCGCAGAACGTGGTCGCCGACTACGTCGTCGGCGCCGACGGCGCTCGCAGCGTGGTGCGCGAGAGCATCGGTGCGGCATACGTGGGCGAACAGGCACTGCGGCCGAACACCGGGGTGGTCTTCCGGTGCGAGGCCCTCGCCTCGCTGGTGCCGCACCAACCCGCGGTGCAGACCTGGGTCATCAACGACGAGACGCCCGGCATGCTCGGGCCCGTCGACCAGAACGGGCTGTGGTGGCTCATCGCCTTTGGAGTCGACGGAACGACTCCCGACCTTGACCCGCGGCGCCTCGTCACCGGAGCCATCGGGCGGGACCTGCCCGTCGAGGTCGTGAGCACCGACCCGTGGGTGGCCCGGATGGAGCTGGCCGACCGGTGCCGCGCCGGACGAGTCTTCCTGGTCGGGGACGCCGCGCATCTGAACCCACCCTTCGGCGGTCACGGCCTCAACACCGGGATCGGCGACTCCGTCGACCTGGGTTGGAAACTGGCGGCGACCATCGACGGCTGGGCGGGGCCCGAAGTGCTGGACTCCTATCCGACCGAGCGGGTACCGCTGCACCGTCGGGTCATCGACGAGGCCGTCGCCAACATGTCGACGCTCTCTCCGGAGCTTCTTGGCGGCGATCTGATGGATCCGGGACCGCGCGGCCAGGAGGCGCGAGCACTGGCGGCGGCCCGAATCCAGGACACCAAGTCCCAGGAGTTCTTCAGCCTCGACCTGGTGCTCGGCCACCGCTACGACAGCTCGCCAATCCTGGCGGCGACGAAGACGAGCAACGAGACCCGACCCTGGCAGTCGGCCGCCGTCCCGGGGCGCCGACTCCCCCACGTCTGGCTCGAACCCGACCGATCGACCCTCGACCTCGTACGCCTCGATCACATCGTCCTGGCCGCCCCGGATACCCAGCTCGGTTCGCTGCGCGCGGCAGCAGTCGACCAGCACATGCCCCTCGACGTGCATCGGATCGACCCCGACGTCATGGCCGGGCTCGGAGCCGACTGGGTCATCGTCCGCCCCGACCACGTCGTGGGCGCCGTCGGAGTCGGCGAGCCCCCGGGTCGCGACCTGGTCACCACCCTCTCCGGACACGCCTCCTCCGCCTACGCCCCCGTCCGAAGCAGAGGAGAACACCCATGAGCGCGTGCCTGCCTTGTGACCTCGAGTCAGCGCCGGCTGACGCGGTCGTCTACCGAGACGGCGAGTGGGCCTGCGAGGTTGCCGACGGTTACGACGTACCGGGCTGGTACATCCTCCGCGTCCGACGGCACGCCGAGGGATGGGACGCACTGACCCACTCGGAGGCGACCGGGTTCGGCGTTGTCTCCCAACGAGTTACCCGGGCGATCCAGGCGGTCACCGGTGCACCCACCGTCTACTTCCTCAGCTTCGGCGAGAACTACGCGCACCTGCACTTCCTGCTCGTCGCCCGACCCGCGGACCTTCCGCCAGAACTCAGGGGCGCAGCGATCCTCACCCTGCGTGGCCAGCATCGCGACCAACCCGCAGCCCTCGCCAAGGCCACGGCGGTGCGCCAGGCCCTGATCTTCGACTGAACCGATCACCCACACGAAAGGGACGACGATGTCCAGCACCTTCACTCACACCCAGGGCGACCGCGCCTACTCGGGCCGCAGCAACAGCGCGGACGGCTTCGCGGCGAGTCCCGGCGCGCCATTGATCGTCGCCCTCCACGGCGGCACCTACTCGTCGTTGTACTTCGACATCCCCGGCTACTCGCTGCTCGACCGCGCGGCGAGCCGAGGCATCCCGGTGATCGCGCTCGACCGCCCCAACTACGGCGGCTCGACTCCTCTCGAGACGGACGAGTCGATCATTCTTGCCAACGCCGACGCGCTCACGGAAGCGATCGGCTCCATCTGGACCGACCACGGCGGCCAGGCGCCGGGCATCGTGCTCCTCGGCCACTCGATCGGCGGCGCGGTGGCCACCGCCATCGCCGCCGCTCAACCCACTTGGCCTCTCCTCGGCCTCGCC
>DASTNV010000243.1:0-7793 GCA_035762725.1 Lapillicoccus sp.
AGTACCGCGAGCAGTTCGGCTTCCCGCTGGTCATCTCGGTGCGCGACCGCGACTCCTTCGACCAGATCCTCGCCGAGGGCCGCGAACGGTTGCACAACTCGCCGGAGCAGGAGCACGCGACCGCGCTGGTGGAGATCTCCAAGATCGCCAACCACCGGTTCGACGACCTGCTCGCCGGGGCCAACCCGATCGCGAGCGCCCGACAGCGCGGAGGGGCCGGATGACCGAGCGGCCCGACGTGGCGGCCTTCAACAGCCTGTCGGCCGACGAGGCCAAAGGGTTGCTGCGGACCTGCCTCGACGTGCCCCGCTGGGTCGACGAGGTGGAGGGGGGCCGCCCGTACGCCGGGTGGCCCGCCCTCCGCGAGGCGGCCGAGCTGGCCGCGGCTCGGCTCACCGACGCCGAGCTCGAGGCCGCGCTGGCCCGCCACCCCCGCATCGGGGAGCGGGCCGGCGCCGGTCACGACGCCGAGCACTCGCAGCGCGAGCAGTCCGGCGTGGACCCGGCCGACCGCAACACGGCGAGCCGGCTGGCTGCGGGCAACGCCGCATACGAGGACCGGTTCGACCGGGTCTTCCTCATCCGCGCGGCCGGCCGCTCGGCCGAGGAGATCCTCGGCGAGCTGGACCGCCGGCTGGCGAACGACGACCGGACCGAGCGCGACGAGACCGTCCAGCAGCTCGGCGAGATCGCCCTGCTCCGCCTCGAAAGCGCCGTCTGATGAGCGACCGGGTTGTCATCACCGGCGGCACGGTCGTGACGATGGACGGCAACCGCAGCGAGTATGCGGACGGGTACGTCGTCGTCGAGGACGGCCGAGTCTCCTCGGTCGGGTCCGGATCGGCGCCGTCGGTCGAGGGGGCGCGGGTCGTGGACGCGCGCGGCTGCGTCGTCACCCCAGGCCTGGTCAACACCCACCACCACCTCTACCAGTGGGTGACCCGCGGACTGGCCGTCGACTCCACGCTGTTCGAGTGGCTCACCACGCTCTACCCGGTGTGGGGGTGCCTCGACGAGGAGAGCGTCTCGGCCGCCGCGACCGCCGGCCTCGGTTGGCTGGCGAAGACCGGGTGCACGACGTCGATGGACCACCACTACGTCTTCCCCGCCGACGGCGGGGACCTGCTCGCCGCGGAAGTCGAGGCGGCGCGAGCAGTGGGCCTGCGGTTCATGCCGACCCGCGGCTCGATGGACCTCGGTAGGTCGCAGGGGGGCCTACCGCCGGACCATGTCGTCGAGGACATCGACACGATCCTCGCCGCGACCTCCGCCGCGGTGGACCGCTTCCACGACCCCTCGCCGGACTCGATGCTCCGGGTCGGGGTGGCTCCGTGCTCGCCGTTCTCGGTGACCGACACGCTTCTCAAGGAGGCGGCGGCGCTGGCCCGCGCCGGGGGCGTCCGGCTGCATACCCACCTTGCCGAGAGCACCGACGAGGACGACTACTGCCTCGAGCACTACGGCTGTATGCCGGTCGAGTACGCCGAGTCGGTCGGCTGGCTCGGGCCCGACGTCTGGTTCGGCCACGGCATCCAGCTCGACGATGGTGCCATCGCCTCCCTGGCTGCGACCGGCACCGGCGTGGCGCACTGCCCCTCGTCCAACGCCCGGCTCGGCGCCGGCATCGCTCGGGTCCGTGACCTGCGCGACGCGGGCGTTCCTGTCGGCCTGGGGGTCGACGGGTCGGCGTCGAACGAGGCCAGCTCGCTGCTCGAGGAGGCCCGGCACGCGCTCTTGTTCGCCCGGGCCCGCGGCGGCCCGCAGGCGCTCTCGGTTCGCGACGCCCTGGAGACCGCCACCATCGGCGGCGCCCGGGTGCTCGGGTGGGACGACCAGATCGGGTCACTCGAGCCGGGCAAGCAGGCCGACCTCGCGGTCTGGCGGGTCGACACGCTGCCGCACGTCGACGTGGTCGACCCGGTGGCCGGCCTCGTCCTCGGTGACCGACCGCCGCTCGAGCTGCTGCTCGTCGCCGGCCGCCCGGTCGTCGAACGGAACCGCCTCGTCACGGTCGACGAGGAGGCCCTCGCGGCACGGTCGCTCGCGGCCAGCCGCGCCCTGTTGGCCCGGGCGGGGGCCACCTCATGAGCGCTCCACCTCTTTTCAACGAACTGTTGAATCTGTACCATGGCGGGGACGGACTCCACGTCCCAACTGGCCCGGCGTTCTGCATGGACAACCACCGGGTCGGCGCCACACCCGAACCATGCCGACCCCGGCGAGGACCACTTCAGGTCTCCAGGCTGGGTCGGATGAGGACGCCAACGGCGGCGCGACAGGAGTGGACATGACCATCACCGCACCCGACTCCCGGACGACGGGCTCCCCCGAGACGCCCCCGCAGGTGACGGTCAACGGCCGGCTCTGCTCGCTCGACGGGGTCCCGGCCAACACCACCGCACTCAACTGGCTGCGCGACCTCGGTCTCACCGGGGCGAAGGAGGGCTGCGCCGAGGGTGAGTGCGGCGCGTGCTCGGTGATGGTGGCGCGCCCCGACTCCGACGACCCCGAGAACCACACGCAGTGGACGGCGATCAACGCCTGCCTCATCCCGGCCGGCACGCTGGACGGCGGCGAAGTGGTGACGGCCGAGGGCCTCGGTTCGCTCGACGCGCTCCACCCGGTCCAGCAGGAGATGGCGGTGCGCGGCGGGTCCCAGTGCGGTTACTGCACACCGGGATTCGTCTGCAGCATGGCCGCCGAGTATTACCGGGCGGACCGCTCGACGAACCCGGACGCCTCCTACGACGCGGACGACACCCTCGACTACGTCGACCACCACGAGTCCGCGCACGGCCCCAATGGGTTCGACATCCACGCGCTGTCGGGAAACCTCTGCCGCTGCACCGGCTACCGCCCGATCATGGACGCCGCCTACGCGCTGGGTACGCCGGAGGTGGACGACGCTTTCGCCGCCCGGCTGGGGTCTCCCCCGCCAGTCGTCCGGCACACCCGGATCGCCGAGTCCGACGGCGAGTTCGTGCGCCCGACCAGCCTCTCCGAGGCCGTGGCCCTGCTCGGCGAACATCCGGACGCGGTCATCGTCGCGGGGTCCACCGACTGGGGCGTGGAGGTCAACATCCGCGGCGTTCGCGCCGGCTACGCGCTCGCCGTCGACCGACTGCCCGAGCTGCGCCGGTTCGAGCGGGACGAGGACTGGGTCGAGATCGGCGCCGCACTGACCCTGACCGAGATCGAGCGTCGCCTCAGCGGCAGCATCCCATTGCTGGACCACGTGTTTCCGCAGTTCGCCTCGCGGCTGATCCGCAACGGCGCGACGGTCGGCGGCAACCTCGGCACCGGGTCTCCGATCGGCGACACCCCGCCCGCGCTGTTGGCCCTGGAGGCCGTTCTGGTTCTGGCATCAGCCGACGGGCAACGCGAGGTACCGCTGGCCGACTACTTCACGGGGTACCGCCAGTCCGTCCGCCAGCCCGGCGAGCTCATCAAGTCGGTGCGGATCCCCTTGCCACTGGCCGAGATCAACGCTTTCCACAAGATCGCCAAGCGTAAGTTCGACGACATCTCGGGCGTGGCGATCGCCTATGCGATCGACGTCGTCGAGGGCGAGGTCGTCAAGGCTCGGATCGGCCTCGGCGGTGTCGCGGCGACCCCGATCCGCGCGCTCGACACCGAGGCCGCGCTCGAGGGTCGGCCGTGGTCACGGGAAACGGTCCGCGTGGCTGCCGGAGTGCTCCGCCAGGAGGGCACCCCGATCGACGACATGCGCGCGTCCGGGGCCTACCGGGCGGCCATGCTCGGCACCTCGCTCCTCAAGCTCTACGCGCATGAAGCCCGTCGCGACGAAGGGAACCCGTCATGAGCGCCTTGTCCGAACGCCCCGCCAACCCCGTTGTCGGAGAGTCGATCCCGCACGAGTCGGCATCGTTGCACGTCACCGGTCTCGCGCTCTACACCGATGACCTCGTGGGCCGCACCAAAGACTGCCTGCACGCATACCCCGTGCAGGTCTTCCAGGCCCACGCGAAGGTGACCAAGCTCGACACCGCGCCCGCGCTGGACGTTCCGGGGGTGGTCCGCGTTCTCACCGCCGACGACGTGCCCGGGGTCAACGACGCCGGGATCAAGCACGACGAGCCGCTCTTCACCGACGAGATCATGTACTTCGGCCACCACGTCGCGTGGGTCCTCGGCGAGACGCTGGAGGCCGCCCGGCTGGGCGCCGCCGCGGTCGTCGTGGAGGCCGAGCCGCTGCCGGCCCTCATCAACGTCAAGGAGGCCATCGCGGCCAAGAGCTTCCAGGGCGCGCAGCCGCACATGGAGCGGGGCGACGTCAACGCCGGGTTCGAGCAGGCCGCTCACGTCTTCTCCGGCGAGCTCGAGTTCGCCGGCCAGGAGCACTTCTACCTCGAGACGAACGCCGCCCTGGCGCACGTCGACGAGAACGGCCAGGTGTTCGTCCAGAGCAGCACCCAGCACCCCTCGGAGACGCAGGAGATCATCGCCCACGTCCTCGGCCTCCATAACCACGAGGTCACCGTCCAGTGCCTGCGCATGGGCGGCGGCTTCGGCGGCAAGGAGATGCAGCCGCACGGGTATGCGGCCATCGCGGCTCTCGGGGCGACGATCACCGGGCGTCCGGTCCGGTTGCGGCTCAACCGGACCCAGGACATCACCATGACCGGCAAGCGGCACGGCTTCCACGCCGAGTGGCGGGTCGGCTTCGACCACGACGGCAAGCTGCTCGCGCTCGACGCCACGCTGACCTCCGACGGCGGCTGGAGCCTCGACCTGTCCGAGCCGGTCGTGTCGCGGGCACTGTGCCACATCGACAACGCCTACTGGATCCCCAACGTCCGGGTGAACGGCCGGATCGCCAAGACCAACAAGACGTCCCAAACCGCGTTCCGCGGGTTCGGCGGACCGCAGGGAATGATCGTCATCGAGGACATCCTCGGCCGCTGCGCGCCACTGCTCGGCATGGACGCGATGTCGTTGCGGCGCAAGAACTTCTACGTCCAGGGCCAGACCACGCCCTACGGCCAGCCGGTCCGGCACCCGGAGCGAGCGGGCGCGGCGTGGGACCAGGTGCTCGCCACCGGCGACCTGGCCCGGCGGCTCGAGGAGGTTGCCCGGTTCAACGCGGAGAACGAGGACACCAAGCGGGCCATCGGCGTGACGCCGGTGAAGTTCGGGATCTCGTTCAACCTCACCGCGTTCAACCAGGCCGGAGCACTCGTCCACGTCTACAAGGACGGCTCGGTGCTCATCAACCACGGTGGCACCGAGATGGGCCAGGGCCTGCACACGAAGATGCTCCAGGTCGCCGCCACGACCTTCGGCATCCCGCTGTCCAAGGTCCGCCTCGCGCCGACCCGGACCGACAAGGTGCCCAACACCTCGGCCACCGCGGCGAGCTCGGGCGCCGACCTCAACGGCGGCGCGGTCAAGAACGCCTGCGAGCAGATCAAGGAGCGGCTGCTCCAGGTCGCCGGACAGACCCTGGGGATCAACCCCGCCGACGTGCGGATCGAGGACGGCATCGCGCGTGGCGTCGCCTACACCAGTGCGACGATCCCCTGGGACGAGCTGGTCAAGACGGCGTACTTCCGGCGGGTCCAGCTCTTCGCGGCCGGCTACTACCGCACCGAGGGTCTGCACTGGGACTCGCAGCTGTTCCAGGGTGAGCCGTTCAAGTACTTCGCCTACGGCTGCGCCGCGACCGAGGTCGAGGTGGACGGGTTCACCGGGTCGTACCGCACCCGTCGCGTCGACATCGTCCACGACGTCGGCGACAGCCTCTCCCCCTTGGTCGACATCGGCCAGATCGAGGGCGGGTTCGTCCAGGGCGCCGGCTGGCTGACCTTGGAGGACCTGCGCTGGGACGAGAGCGACCGGCCCTCGCGCGGTCGGCTGACCACTCAGGCGGCCAGCACCTACAAGCTGCCGAGCTTCTCGGAGATGCCGGACGTGTTCAACGTCGCGCTGCTCCAGCACGCCCACGAGGAAGGCGCGGTCTACGGGTCCAAGGCGGTGGGCGAACCGCCGCTCATGCTGGCGTTTTCCGTTCGGGAGGCGCTGCGCGAGGCGGCCGCCGCGTTCGGCCCGCCCGGGATCAGCGTGGACCTGCCCTCACCGGCCACGCCGGAAGCCGTCTACTGGGCGGTCGAGCAGGCGCGCCGCGCCTCAGAGCACGGCCACGTCGAGGAGGGGTTCCCAGGTGTGATCCCCGAGCAACCCGGTGTCGACGCGCACCCGGCACACCCGACGTCGGAGCGGTACGAGAAGCCTGTCCCGGTCCGGGCCTGACGGAGCGATGTCGTGAACTGGGTCGCCGCCGTTGAGACACTGCGCCGCGAGCGTCGCGCCGGGGTGCTGGTCACCCTGGTGACCGTCCGCGGCCACGCCCCGCGGGAGGCCGGCGCGAAGATGGTTGTCACCGCCGATGCGACATGGGACAGCATCGGCGGCGGCAACCTCGAGGCCACCGCGGTGGCCCGCGCGCGCGAGCTCCTCGCCGGCAACGGCCCGGCCGAACCCGAGCTGATCTCGTTGGCGCTCAACGACAAAGCTCCCGTCGAGCACGGCGTCCAGTGCTGCGGCGGCGAGGTCACCATCCTCCTCGAGCCGCTCGCCGTCGTGCCGTCCGTGGCCATCTTCGGCCTCGGTCACGTCGGCCTCGAGCTGGCCCGGATCATGGCCCGCCATGACGTCGAACTGCACCTCGTCGACTCGCGCGCGGCGCACGTCACGGAGAGCGTGCTGGCCAGCGTGACCCGCGACGCGCTCGCGCGCGTCCACGTCCACCATGCGCCGGTCCCGGAGCTGGTGCTCGGCGAGGTCCCGCCCGGCACCCACGTCCTGGTGATGACCCACGACCACGCCGAGGACATCGCGCTGTGCGACGTCGCGCTCCGCTGCTCGCATCTCGGCTCGATCGGCCTGATCGGGTCGTCGGCCAAGTGGTCCCGGTTCCGGGTGAAGCTCGCGGCTGAGGGACACGGGCCCGAGGCGCTGGAGCGCATCACCACCCCCATCGGCCTGCCCGACGTCGCGGGCAAGGACCCCGCGACTATCGCCGTCAGCGTGGCCGCCGACCTGGTCCGGACGTTCGAACGCGACCGGGCGACGACGCATACCGAGGTGAACCGATGACGATCTACCGCGCCACCGTGTTCGACACGCCCGAGAGCCCCTTCGCCGGAGGCACACTCCGGTCGGAGGAGGACGCCGGAATCCTGGTGCAGGACGGGGTGATTCGGGCCCGAGGAGCGTTCGCCGACGTCACCCGCGACCACGACGGCGAGGAGGTCGTCGACCTGCGCGGCGGCGTGCTGCTGCCCGGGTTCATCGACACTCACGTGCACTACCCCCAGCTGCGCGTCATCGGCGGGATCGGGATGCCGCTGCTCGACTGGCTGGACCGGTGCGCGCTCCCCGAGGAGGCCCGGCTGGCCGACCACGACTACGCCCGCGCGGTCGCCACCGAGTTCGTCCACGGGCTCATCGCCGCCGGCACCACGAGCGCGATGGTCTTCGGGTCGCACTTCGCGAGCGCCGTGGACAGCCTGTTCGCGGAAGCCGACCGGGCCGGTCTGCGGGTCACCGCGGGTCTCGTCGTCGGCGACCGGGTGCTCCGCGAGGACCTGCTCACGACGCCCGAGCGCGCCCACGAGGAGGGCCAGGCGCTCGCCGCCCGCTGGCACGGGCAGGGCCGGCTCCGGTATGCGGTGACGCCGCGGTTCTCGCTCTTCGCCAGCCCCGAGCTGCTCGAGTCCTGCGCCTCGCTGGCCAAGGACGTCGACGGAGCCTGGTTCACCTCGCACATCAAC
>DASTNV010000244.1:0-6126 GCA_035762725.1 Lapillicoccus sp.
GCCGGTCAAGCCCGATCTGCTGGTTGCCGGTGCCCTTGAATTCCTCGAAGATGACCTCGTCCATCCGGCTGCCAGTGTCGACCAGGGCGGTGGCGATGATGGTCAGCGAGCCGCCGTTCTCGATGTTCCGTGCGGCGCCGAAGAACTTCTTCGGCGGGTAGAGCGCCGCCGAGTCGACACCACCGGAGAGGATCCGCCCACTGGCGGGTGCCGCGAGGTTGTAGGCGCGACCCAGCTTGGTGATCGAGTCGAGCAGCACGACCACGTCGTGGCCGAGCTCGACCAGCCGCTTGGCCCGTTCGATGGACAGCTCGGCGACGCTGGTGTGATCGTCGGCCGGGCGGTCGAAGGTCGAGGCGATGACCTCGCCCTTCACCGCGCGCTGCATCTCGGTGACCTCCTCCGGCCGCTCGTCGACGAGGACGACCATGAGGTGGCACTCCGGGTTGTTCTGCGTGACCGCGTTGGCGATCGCCTGCAGCACCATGGTCTTGCCGGCCTTCGCGGGGGCGACGATGAGGCCGCGCTGGCCCTTGCCGATCGGCGCGACGAGGTCGATGACCCGCGTGGTGAGGTTGCTCGTCTCGGTCTCGAGGCGGAGCCGCTCCTGCGGGTACAGCGGCGTCAGCTTGCCGAACTCGACGCGCGTCTTGGTCTGGTCCGGCGGGAGGCCGTTGATGGTGTCGAGGCGCACCAGGGCGTTGAACTTCTGGCGTCCGCCGGTCCCGTTCTGCGGCTGCTCGCCCTCGCGGGGCGCCTTGATCGAGCCGGTCACGGCGTCGCCCTTGCGCAGCGAGTACCGCTTGACCAGGCCGAGCGGCACGTAGACGTCGTTCGGCCCGGGGAGGTACCCGGAGGTGCGCACGAAGGCGTAGTTGTCGAGAACGTCGAGGATGCCGGCGACCGGCACGAGGATGTCGTCGTCGGTGATCTGGAGCTCGGGCTCGTATTCCTGGGTCGTCCCCGTCTGGCCGCGGCTGCGCTTGCGGTCGCGGCTGCGCTGCCGGCTGCGGCGGCGGCCGCCGCGGGCCTCGTCGTCGTCAGCGGACGAGGCCGGGGCGTTCTGGCCCTGCTGGCCCTGACCCTGAGCGGCTCGGCCCTGTTGCGGGCGCTCCTGCTGGCGGTCCTGTTGACGGTCCGGCTGGCGGTCCTGCTGGCGGTCTGGCGACCGGTCCGCCTGGCGTTCCTGCTGACGGTCCTGCTGGGGCCGGGTCTGCTGCCGGTCCGGCTGGCGGTCCTGCTGGCGGTCCTGCGCCGGCCGGTCCGCGGCCCGCTCCGGCTGCTGGTCCCCGCTCGGCGGGGTGTCGGTGGCGCCGTTGGACTCGGCGCCGGAGGTCGTGGTGTCGCGCTCTCGCGACGGGGTGGTCTGCCGGGGCGGCGCCGAGGACTCGTCGGAACGCGGAGCGCTACCGACCTGTCGCGCGGTGATCGCGGCGACCAAGTCGTCCTTGCGCATCTTCGTCGTCCCGGTGATGCCGAGACCCGAGGCGAGTCGCTTGAGCTCGACGACGTTCATCGTCGCCAAGCCGGAGCGGCCGGTGGTGGCCACCCGTTCGGTGGTGTCTGTCACGAAGGTCCTTCCCCCTCGTCGTCGGTGCGTCCCTGGGGGCGGCACCGGTGTCGGCCGGAGAACCCGACCGTCTGATGTGATTGAGGATCACGCGAGATGGCGCGCGAACGCTGCCCAGGCCGTCAAGCCTGTCGCGTGGAGATGTCGCCGCTGCCGGGCCGCCAGAAAGCCGGCCTGCCGTTCGACGCGGCATCAATGTAACACCGCCGGCCGGGAGCGTCTTCCCCGGGCGACCCGTGGCGGCTCAGAGCCGGACCACCTCCACCCCGCTCGTGGGGATTCCCGGCTCCAGCCGCTGCCAGCCTGGCCGGTTCGCGGGAACCAGCACCGCGGCGGCCCGCTCACGGGTCGTCAGGACGACGACGCTCGGTCCGGCCCCGGAGATGACCGCCGCGTGCCCCTCCCCCCGCAGCGCGTCGACGAGATCCATCGAGGGGGCGAACGCGGCCCGCCGGAACCCCTGGTGCAGCCAGTCGCGCGTCGCCGGCAGCAACAGGTCCGGGCGCCGGCTCATCGCCTCGACCAGGAGCGCGGCCCGGCCCGAGTTGAGGGCGGCGTCGACGTGGTCGACGTGGGGCGGGAGGACAGCCCGAGCGGTATGCGTCGCGAGCTGTTCGCGGGGTACCAGCACCACCGCCGTGATGTCGGGATGCGTGGCCACCGATGCGGTACCGGTCGCCGACGGCGACGGGTCACCCGGGTCGCGGGTCCACGACACGGTCATCCCGCCGCGGACGCTGGCCGACGCGTTGTCCGGGTGGCCCTCCAGCTCGGTCGACAGGTCGGTCGCGACCTCGAGATCGATCTCGACCGCCGTTCCGGCGACGGCCCCGGCCCACCGCTCGAGGTCTGACAACGCCTGCGCCGCAACGACTCCCGCCACGATGGCCGACGCCGACGAGCCGAGGCCGCGGCTGTGCGGGATGCCGTTGCTCGCGACCAGGCAGAGGTCGGCGGGCATGTGGGTCTCCAGGCGCGCGAAGGCATGGGCCATGGACCGAACGACCAGATGCGTGGCGTCGCGCGGCACGTCCTCGGCGCCCTCACCAGACACCGACACCTCCAGCCCGTCGCTCTCGCCCAACCTGACGTCGTACTCGTCCCACAACCCGAGCGCCAGCCCGACCGAGTCGAACCCCGGACCGAGGTTGGCGGTGCTCGCCGGAACGCGGATGCGGACCGCGAGTGGACGCGGGCTCATCCGTCGAGACCGAGGGCGACGGCCGCGGTCACGGCGTCGACCGGTACCCGGACCGGGACGACCTCGGACCCGTCGGCCTGGCGCAGCGCCCACTGCGGGTCTTTGAGCCCGTGCCCCGTGACCGTGCACACGATCCGGGCGCCGGCCGGGACCAGCCCCGCCTCGTGCGACGCGAGCAGACCGGCGACGGACGCCGCCGAACCGGGCTCGACGAAGATGCCCTCCTGGGACGACACCAGCCGGTGGGCCGCGAGGATCTGGTCGTCGGTGACCGCGTGGATCAACCCGCCAGACTCGTCACGCGCCGCCTCGGCCTGCCGCCACGACGCCGGGTTGCCGATCCGGATCGCCGTCGCGACGGTCTCCGGCTCGTCGACCGGATGACCGAGGACGATCGGTGCGGCTCCCGCGGCCTGGAACCCCCACATTCTCGGGGTATGCGTCGCAGGTCCCGGCAGTGCCGAATCCTGTTGATACTGCTGGTAACCCAGCCAGTATGCGGTGATGTTGCCGGCGTTGCCCACCGGGAGGCAGTGGATGTCCGGGGCGTCACCGAGAGCGTCGACGACCTCGAACGCCGCCGTCTTCTGACCCTCGATCCGGGCCGGGTTCACCGAGTTGACCAGGTCGACCGGATAGGCCCCGGCGAGCTTGCGGGCCAGGGTCAGACAGTCGTCGAAGTTCCCCTCGACCTGGAGCAGGGTCGCCCCGTGCGCAATGGCCTGGCTCAGCTTGCCCATGGCGATCTTCCCGTCCGGGACGAGCACGCCACACGTCATGCCAGCCTTAGTCGCATACGCGGCAGCCGATGCGCTGGTGTTGCCGGTCGACGCGCAGATGACCGCCTTGGCCCCGTGGCCGGCGGCGACGGAGATGGCCGTCGTCATGCCGCGGTCCTTGAACGACCCGGTCGGGTTCAGCCCCTCGAACTTCAGCCACACCTCCGCGCCGACCAGCGAGGAGAGATGCTCGGCCGGGATCAGCGGGGTACCGCCCTCGAGAAGTGTGACGACCGGCATACCGTCCAGCGAGGGCAGCCGGTCGGCGTACTCGCGGATCACCCCGCGCCACTGGTACGCCACGTCAGGACCCCTCGACGCGCATCACCGAGTCGACGGCACGGACGATGGGCATCGCGGCAAGGGCCTCGACGGTAGCGGACAGCGCGGCGTCAGTTGCCGTATGCGTGACGACGACGAGGTTGGCCCGGCCGTCACTGCCGTCCTCTTCCGACGGGGGGACGATCTGCTGGCGGACGGTCTCGATCGACACGCCGTGGTCGGCGAAGGCCGAGGCGACCCCCGCCAGGACACCGGGACGGTCGGCCACGTCGAGGCTGATGTGGTACCGCGTCTGGGCGTTCCCCATCGGGAGGATCGGCAGGTCGGCGTAGGCGCTCTCGCCCGGGCCGCGACCGCCACCGACCCGGTGTCGAGCCACGGCGACGACATCACCGAGCACCGCCGACGCGGTCGGGTCGCCGCCCGCCCCGCGCCCGTAGAACATCAGCTGGCCGGCCGCGTCGGCCTCGACGAAGACCGCGTTGAAGGCTTCGCGCACGCCGGCGAGCGGGTGCGACCGCGGGATCATCGCCGGGTGGACTCGCACGGACACGCCGCCGTCGGTGCGCTCGCAGATCGCGAGAAGCTTGACGACACAACCCATCTCGCGCGCGGCAGCGACGTCTGCGGCAGTGACCTCGGTAATGCCCTCGCGGTGGACGTCGGCTCCGGACACCCGGGTGTGGAAGGCCAAGGACGCGAGGATGGCCGCCTTGGCCGCCGCGTCGAACCCCTCGACGTCCGCGGTCGGGTCGGCCTCGGCGTAGCCCAGGGCCTGAGCCTGCTCCACGGCGTCGTGGAAGCTCGCACCGGTCGAGTCCATTTTGTCGAGCACGTAGTTGGTGGTGCCGTTGACGATGCCGAGGACGCGGCGGACGTCGTCGCCGGCCAGCGACTCGCGCAAGGGGCGGAGCAGCGGGATCGCCCCGGCCACGGCGGCCTCGTAGTAGAGGTCGACTCCGGCGTCCTGGGCGGCCGCATACAGGGTGGGACCGTCCTGGGCGAGCAGTGCCTTGTTGGCCGTGACGACGGACGCGCCGTGCTTCATCGCCCGCAGGATCAGCGAGCGGGCCGGTTCGATACCGCCGATGACCTCGACGACGACGTCGGCACGGGTGACTAGGTCTTCGGCGTCGGTGGTGAAGAGCGACGGGTCGACCCCCAGCCCGCTGCGGTCACGGCCGGCCCGACGTACGGCGATCCCGGCGATCTCCAGCGGGCGGCCGACGCGGGCCGCGAGGTCGTCGTGATGCTGGGTGAGGAGGCGGGCGACGGCCGAGCCGACCACGCCGCAACCGAGCAGCGCAACGCGCAGCGGTTCCTCCGGTGTCGGGTCGCTCACGGCGTCGATCCTGCCGTCCGTCCACCCGTCGGGACGGCGTTGTTTCGGGATCTGGTCACCCGACGTCCAGGGCGAGCAGGTCGTCGACGGTCTCGCGGCGCACCAGAACCCGGGCCTGGCCGTCCCGAACGGCGACCACCGGCGGCCGCGGAGTGTGGTTGTACTGGCTCGACAGGGAGCGGCAGTAGGCACCGGTTCCGGGAACGGCGAGCAGGTCGCCGGGCGCGACGTCGGCGGGCAGGAACTCGTCCATGACGACGATGTCGCCGCTCTCGCAGTGCTTCCCGACGACGCGGGACAGGCGGGGCCGCGCCGAGCTGGTCCGGTTGGCGAGCGTGCAGGAGAAGTTCGCCTCATACAGCGCCGTGCGGATGTTGTCGCTCATCCCGCCGTCGACGGAGACGTAGGCGCGCGAGGCGCCCCCGTCGAGGTCGACCACCTTGACGGTGCCCACCTCGTAGAGCGTGAACGTGCTTGGCCCGGCGATCGCCCGGCCCGGCTCGACGGAAATCCGCGGCACGGCGACGCCGCTCGCCCGGCACTCCCGGTCGACGATCTCGGCCATGCCGGCGGCGAGGTGCTTCGGTGGCAGCGGGTCGTGCTCGGTCGTGTAGGCGATCCCGAACCCGCCGCCGAGGTCCAGCTCGGGCAGCACGACGCCGTGCTCTTTCGCGACGTGGGCGTGCAGTCCGAGGACTCGGCGTGCTGACACCTCGAACCCCGAGGTGTCGAAGATCTGCGAGCCGATATGGCTGTGCAGGCCGATCAGCTCGAGATGGGGCGCGGCCGCGAGGATCCGGCGAACCGCCTCGGCTGCGTCGCCCCCGCTCAGTGAGAAGCCGAACTTCTGGTCCTCGTGGGCCGTCGCGATGAACTCGTGGGTGTGCGCCTCCACGCCGACGGTGACGCGGACCATCACGCGTGCGGTGACGCCGAGCCGTCGGGCCACGGC